>DATGSS010000037.1:0-9981 GCA_035302345.1 Paenalcaligenes sp. | reverse complement strand
GTTATCATGGCCGCGTTAAGGCGTTGGCAGAGGCCGCGCGTGAAGCTGGCTTGAAGTTCTAATCAAGGAATGACAAATGGCTAAAGCACAAGGCAGGCATGCCGATCAAGATCGCGAAGACGGCCTTCGTGAAAAAATGATCGCGGTAAACCGCGTCAGTAAAGTAGTAAAAGGTGGCCGCACCATGAGCTTTGCTGCATTGGCAGTGGTAGGCGATGGCGATGGCCGCGTTGGAATGGGCAAGGGCAAAGCCCGCGAGGTACCCACCGCCGTTCAAAAGGCGATGGAGCAGGCCCGCGTTGGTTTATTTGACGTGCCCTTGACTAACGGTACTTTGCACCATGCAGTGATTGGTCGCCACGGAGCATCCAAGGTGCTCATCGCACCCGCTGTCGAGGGTACCGGGGTAATTGCTGGTGGTCCCATGCGCGCAGTCTTCGAGGCTCTCGGAGTACGCGACGTGGTCGCCAAGAGCTTCGGCTCTAACAACCCTTATAACCTCGTACGTGCTACCTTGAATGGCTTGGCTTCTTGCAATACTCCTTCCGAGATTGCTGCCAAGCGAGGTAAAACCGTTGAGGAGCTAATGGGATAAGCTATGGCACAGAAACAACTTAAAGTCACACTCGTGCGCTCTGTGATTGGCACCAAGCAAGACCACCGTGATACGGTACGTGGGCTAGGCTTGCGTCGCATTAACAGCAGCCGCATCTTGGCCGATACCCCCGAGGTACGGGGTATGATTCGCAAGGTCGATTATTTGGTATCGGTCTCCGAGGTCTAAACTAAGAGCAGGAATAGCGATGACTACATTGCAATTAAACAACCTACAGCCCGCCGAGGGTGCCAAGCACGCCCGCCATCGCGTTGGTCGCGGTCGCAGCTCTGGCATGGGCAAAACCTCTGGTCGCGGTCACAAGGGGCTCAAGGCCCGTACCGGCGGCAAGGTTCAACCCGGATTCGAGGGCGGTCAGATGCCATTGCATCGTCGCCTGCCCAAGCGTGGCTTTAATGCCCCCGGGCGCCACCTGAAAGCGGAACTCCGCCTTTCTGATTTACAAGCACTCACCACCGAAGACGTTGATCTGCAGGTGCTCAAGCAGGCCGGTTTAGTCGGTCAGCAGGTGCGCAACGTCAAGGTCATCAAGTCTGGCGAGTTATCCCGCAAGGTTTCCTTGCGCGGTATTCGTGCCACGGCCGGTGCCCGTGCAGCCATCGAGGCCGCGGGTGGTTCTGTTACTGAATAAAAGGGGTTACGGTGGCTAAAGCACAGGCAAGGGGTCAAACAGGCACATCGGGCTACTCTGATTTGCAGCGCAGGTTAATTTTCCTGTTGCTTGCATTGGTGGTGTATCGTCTGGGCACCCATATCCCCGTGCCGGGCATCAACCCTGATTCGCTCTCCGATCTATTTAGACAAAACCAAGGTGGAATCCTGGGGCTGTTTAATATGTTTTCGGGGGGTGCGCTGCAGCGCTTTTCCGTATTTGCGTTAGGGATCATGCCGTATATTTCGGCCTCTATTATCATGCAATTGATGTCCTCGGTGGTACCCACCCTAGAGGCCATCAAGAAAGAGGGCGAAAGCGGACGGCGCAAGATCACTCAATACACACGCTACGGGACGGTCTTTTTGGCTTTGTTCCAGGCGGTCGGTATTTCAGTAGCGCTCGAGTCACAACCTGGTCTGGTCATTGACCCAGGTGTGGTATTTCGCTTTACCACCGTGGTGACATTGGTCACCGGGACCATGTTCATGATGTGGCTGGGCGAGCAAATCACCGAGCGCGGTATCGGCAACGGTATTTCCATACTGATTTTTGCTGGTATTGTGGCCGGGCTGCCCAGCGCGATGGGCGGTATGCTCGACCTCGTACGCACCAACGCGATGTCTATTATTTCTGCGTTGTTTATTGTTTTGCTGGTAATTGCCGTGACCTACTTTGTGGTATTTGTAGAACGCGGACAACGCCGGATTCGGGTAAACTACGCAAAGCGTCAGGTAGGAAACCGCATGTACGGTGGGCAAAGTTCCCATCTGCCGCTCAAACTCAACATGGCTGGGGTGATTCCACCGATTTTTGCCTCGTCCATTATTTTATTGCCGGCCACCATTGCCAGTTGGTTTTCAACCACTCCTGGTCTCGGTTGGTTGCGTGATCTCGAGGCTGCCTTGTCACCACGACAGCCTTTGTATATCACGCTGTTTTCGGCACTGATCATTTTGTTCTGCTTTTTCTATACGGCGTTGGTGTTCAACAGTCGTGAAACAGCAGACAACTTGAAGCGTAGCGGTGCATTTATTCCAGGTATTCGCCCGGGTCAACAAACCTCACGCTACATTGATCGCATCCTCACCCGACTGACGTTGGCAGGCTCGATTTATGTGACGATAGTGTGTTTGGTGCCCGAGTTCTTGCAGATGCACTGGAACGTTCCCTTCTATTTTGGGGGTACATCGCTTCTGATTATTGTTGTGGTCACCATGGACTTTATGTCACAAGCACAGGCCTATGTAATGTCACAGCAATATGACTCGTTAATGAAAAAGGCAAACTTCCGCGGCGGACCCGGTTTGCCCATGTAGTGATAGAAAATGGCTAAAGACGACGTCATTCAAATGCAAGGCGAGGTTTTAGAAAACTTGCCAAACGCAACATTTCGCATCCAGTTGGAAAATGGCCATGTGGTGCTTGGCTATGTTTCTGGAAAGATGCGTATGCATTATATCCGGATTCTTCCAGGGGATAAGGTCACGGTGGAGCTCACGCCCTATGATCTTAACCGCGGCAGGATTGTGTTCCGCTCGAAATAGCGGCCCGGCTTAAGAAAAACTAGGAGTCAACCATGAAGGTAATGGCATCAGTACGGCGTATTTGCCGCAACTGTAAGATTATTAAACGTCATGGCGTGGTTCGTGTTATCTGCACCGATCCCCGTCATAAACAACGCCAAGGCTAATTTGGCAATAGGTATTAAAAGGAACAATTATGGCCCGTATTGCTGGCATTAATATTCCGCCTCAGAAACACGTAGGTATTGGTTTGACCGCCATCTACGGCATTGGCCGTACCCGAGCGCGTGACATTTGTCAGGCAGCAGGGGTAAATACCGCTACAAAGGTCGCTGATTTGACCGATACCGAATTAGAGGCGATTCGTGAGGAAATCACCAATTACATGCTTGAGGGTGATTTACGTCGTGAAAATCAGTTGTCCATCAAGCGTCTAATTGATTTGGGCACGTATCGTGGCATGCGCCATCGTCGCGGGCTGCCTGTGCGCGGTCAGCGTACACGTACTAATGCTCGCACCCGAAAGGGGCCCCGTCGCGCTGCGCAGTCACTGAAAAAATAATCGAGGATTAGAAGATGGCAAAAGCTTCTAGCGCTTCGCGCGCACGTAAAAGAGTTCGCAAGAATGTCACTGATGGGATTGCTCACGTTCAGGCGACATTCAACAACACAATTGTGACCATCACAGACCGCCAGGGCAATACCTTGTCTTGGGCAACGGCGGGGGGTGCTGGTTTTAGGGGTTCACGCAAATCAACTCCTTTTGCAGCTCAGATGGCTGCAGATATGGCTGGCCGTGCCGCCATGGAGTTTGGTGTAAAGAACTTGGAAGTCCGTATCAAGGGTCCTGGCCCGGGTCGTGATTCTTCCATTCGCGCTTTGAACGCCTTAGGTATTCGTATTGTCAGTCTTGCCGACGTCACGCCTGTTCCGCATAATGGCTGCCGTCCGCCCAAGCGTCGTCGCATTTAAGGGGAAGCTACGTGGCACGTTATATTGGTCCAAAATGTAAGCTCTCGCGCCGCGAGGGCACCGATTTATTCCTAAAGAGCGCACGCCGTTCACTGGATTCCAAGTGCAGACTAGAAACACGCCCAGGTCAACACGGTCGTATTTCTGGTACTCGCACCTCGGACTTCGGTCTGCAGTTGCGCGAGAAACAAAAACTAAAGCGTATGTATGGCGTACTGGAAAGACAGTTCCGCCGCTACTTCGCCGAAGCTGATCGTCGCCGTGGTAACACGGGTGAAATCCTGATCGAGCTGCTCGAGTCCCGCCTGGATAATGTGGTTTACCGCATGGGCTTTGGCTCGACTCGCGCCGAGGCACGTCAGCTAGTCACCCACGGCGCCATCGAGGTCAACGGTCAGCGCGCTGATATCCCCAGCATGTTTGTTCGGCCTGGTGATGTCATCAGCATCCGTGAAAGATCGCGTTCGCAAGTGCGTATTCAAGAGGCACTAGAGTTGGCCCAAGAGGCCGGCTTGCCCCAGTGGGTCGAAGTAGACGCCAACAAATACTCTGGCGTATACAAGCAACACCCCGATCGCAGTGATGTCGCCCATGATGTCGACGAGTCACTCGTGGTCGAATTGTACTCGCGTTAATCTCTAGGTTTACGCCAGCCGCAATTAGAGGTGAATACGGCAGCTGGCCATAGATGCCAGCTGTCTGTTTACTTGATCTCTGTCGCCCTAATAATAGGTGCGTCTATTTATCTCCGGTATACCGGGTTTTCCATCAGCCTTATCGGTGTAACGAGCCGAGGGTATTGAAAAGGAATACACATGACTCAAGGTTTTCTCAAACCCCGTTCTATCGAAGTAGAACCCATCACCAAACACCACGCCAAAGTCACCATGGAGCCCTTTGAGCGCGGCTTTGGTCATACATTGGGTAATGCCCTACGACGCATTTTATTGTCGTCCATGAACGGATTCGCACCCACCGAGGTGCAAATTACGGGTGTCGTACACGAGTACTCGACCCTACCAGGGGTACGCGAGGACGTCGTAGATATGATGCTCAACCTCAAAGGCGTCGTATTTAAAATCCACGGCCGTGACGAGGTCACCCTGACCCTAAACAAAGAGGGCCCAGGTGAGGTCACCGCCAAAGATATCGAACTGCCTCATGATGTAGAAATCATCAACCCTGATCACCACATCGCGACTTTGACCGATGATGGCAAGCTCGAGATGCAGATCAAGGTCGAGAAAGGTCGTGGTTACGAACCCGGTAATGTCCGCGCACTTAGCGATGACAGCCGCCAACACACCATCGGCCGCATCATTTTAGATGCCTCGTTTAGCCCCATCCGCCGTGTTAGCTACGCAGTTGAAAACGCCCGTGTTGAACAGCGCACTGACCTGGACAAGCTAGTACTAGACATCGAAACCAACGGTGTAATCACCCCCGAGGAAGCCGTCCGTCACGCAGCAGGTATTTTGATGGACCAGATTTCGGTCTTTGCCACACTAGAGGGTACCGAAGAGGAATTCGAAACCCCCGAGCGTGCACAACCGCAAATCGACCCGGTCTTGCTGCGCCCTGTAGATGATCTCGAGCTCACCGTGCGCTCGGCCAACTGCTTGAAAGCAGAAAACATCTACTACATTGGCGATTTGATTCAGCGTACTGAAAACGAATTGCTCAAAACTCCTAATCTGGGCCGCAAATCGCTCAACGAGATCAAAGAGGTCTTGGCAGCACGTGGTCTGACATTAGGGATGAAGCTCGACAACTGGCCACCACTAGGGCTAGAGCGTCCTTAATCTATAAAGCCCATAAAGCGAGTCTGATAGTTGCAGTTATATAACTATCGTTATTGCTGTCGTATTTACCCCGTTTTACATCGATGCAGTGTCGCCTTATGGGCTTGTTGTAAAACGGGGAAACAGTAAAAAGCAGTGCTAATTACTGTTTAAATCATGTTATAGTCGCACAGTTAAAACTTGGCCCGCGGGGCGTAGCAGTCGGTAAAATCCACTGCGATGAACCGCCAAAAGAGCCAGGATATGGTTAGGGTACAGCGCAGTAGCTGGCCCTTTTCATCAAGATTCAATTTTGTAAGGATAGTGTCATGCGTCACCGTCATGGGTTGCGTAAATTAAACCGCACAAGTAGCCATCGTTTGGCGATGTTCAGAAATATGTCGGTCTCACTCATCAAGCATGAGGCCATTAAAACCACCCTGCCCAAGGCTAAAGAGCTACGCCGCGTGATCGAGCCTTTGATCACTCTGGCTAAAAACCCCACCGTAGCCAACCGCCGCCAGGCATTTTCCCGTCTACGCGATCGCGACGCCGTGACCAAGCTGTTTGACGAGCTCGGCCCCCGCTACCAAGAGCGTAATGGTGGTTATACACGTATATTGAAAATGGGCTTCCGCACCAATGACAATGCCCCCATGGCATTCATGGAGCTAGTCGATCGCCCAGAAGTCGATTTCGACGAGGACGACAGCGAAGATTAATCACTCGCTAACGTCTAACAAGCTTAAACCGACCTTAACTGCAAGGTCGGTTTTTTTTGCTTATCCATCTAGCCCAAAGAGCACAATCAATAAATAGAGCAGTAAAGTATTATCCACTAAAGTATTATCCCACTAAAGTATTATTCAATCAGTGCTTAAACATTTTCTGCACTGAGCGATAAAATAAGAGTGATAAAATGACCTATAAAGACCCCAGCTATACTCACGGCTACCATCAATCCGTACTGCGTTCGCATAGTAATCGGACCGTTGAGAATTCGGCGCAGTATCTATCCCACGAACTCACATCGGGTAAAAGCGTCTTGGACGTAGGCTCAGGTGCAGGCACAATCACCGCAGATATCGCCGGGCGAGTTTCACCTGGTCAGATCACTGCCTTGGAACTCACACCAGAATCATTAGAACTCACACGCGAGGAAATCAAAGCACAGGCGCTAGACAATGTAAACTTTGTCCTAGGCGATGTGCATACATTAGAATTTGCAGATAACAGCTTTGATATCGTGCATGCGCACCAAGTACTACAGCACGTTAAAGATCCTGTACAAGCGCTTAAAGAAATGAGGCGCGTCTGCAAACCTGGAGGCATCGTCGCAGCACGAGACAGCGACTACGCAGGCTTTATCTGGTACCCGGAATTGCCCGAACTGGATGAATGGATGCAATGGTACCAAGCAGCAGCCCGAGCAAACGCTGGTGAACCCAATGCTGGGCGCTATCTATTATCATGGGCACAACAAGCCGGATTTACAGACATCACCTCGAGCTCGAGCACATGGTGTTTGTCTACCCCCGAAGCCCGAAATTGGTGGGGTGGCATGTGGTCAGAGCGCATACTGGAATCTAAAATAGCAGAACAACTATGCGAACAAGGCATCGCAACCCGCACCGACCTGGAACGCATATCCAGAGCATGGCTAGACTGGGCTGCCGCGAAAGATGGTTGGATGTCCATCGTACACGGCGAAATCCTGTGTCGCGCGTGACTAAATGAATTAAAGGAGACCGACATGTGGCACACACTCAAATCAACCATCCTGTCAGTGGGCTTTTTACTAATGATGGCTATCCAGCCTGTGGCTCAAGCATTAGAACCAGGTGATATGGCCCCAGACTTTAGCCTACCAGGGTCAGATGGCCACACCTACAAACTATCAGACTACCGCGGCAAACAAGCCGTCGTCCTCGCCTGGTTTCCCAAAGCCTACACCTACGGCTGCACCATCGAATGCAAATCATTGGCCGATGATGGTGACAAAATCCGCGCCTACGACGTCAGTTACTTTATGGTCAGCGTCGACCCTCTAAAAGAAAACATAGGCTTTGCACAAGAAACCGGCGCCGACTTTCCACTACTAAGTGACGAAGACAAAAGCGTCGCCAAAGCCTACAACGTCCTCCACGACAAAGGCTACGCCAAACGCCACACCTACTACATCGATATAGATGGCAAAATCCTGGCAATTGACAAAGACATCAACCCAGAAACCTCTGCCCTAGATATGGTAGAAAACCTGGAACGCCTCAACGTGAAAAAGAAATAAAAGCCATCTGCTCGGGGAGGCCGCAAGGTTACTGGACGGTGGCTGGTGCGCTGCAGTATCAGGTTTGAAGCAAGACAGGCTCGTAACGAAGTTTCTTCGGGACCTTGATCGCTGCGCTCACTGCGAAGCCCACTCGAAAACTTATTGAGAGTCTTTGCCTACACACCAGCATAGATAGCTTCGTTGATATGTTTGCGGGGCTGCTGGACAGCAGAGTCATAAAGGCCTGCTGATACGTCAAGCAGCCTACACAAGACGCTTGGAAGGAATTTTTTGCAGATGTTCAGAGCGCAGCGAGATATCAAAAAAACAACTCCTTCAGAGCGACGTAATACAGATCGGTATTTCAGAAAAAGTCAATTATTTAAATTCAGCTACGCCCTCAAGTTATTTATTTTTCATTTATTGACTAGGTTAAATTGAGCTTAATATAAAAGGGGCTTAACATATGCTGTATCTAAAACCTTAAATGCATTATGAAGTGAAACAAGCAGCTCCTTTTTTTAACGAAATCGCAGGCTTAGAGGGGATACCGCTACAGAGGCTCATCTGTAGTGCAAAAGATGTAAGAGAGGGTGATTTACTCGTCATAAGGGATGGTCCAGGACGAGCGGGTACAATCGCGTCAGCTGTCCGTAGATGGCAGATCAGCGAAGCAATACCTCTTTTAGTCAGTAGAAATATAGAGGGGTTAAGCAATCAGCTTATCCGCGTAAAAAGCACCCAAGATGTGGTAGATGCATATATTAATTGCAAGCGAAAATCCTTTGATACACAATGGATCTATGTTACTGGCAGTGTTGGGAAAACTACCACGAGCTATTTGCTGCACCGAGCTTTGAGCCTTTTTAACTCAAGTTACTATGCCCGAAAAGGGAATATTTATAGTGCTATATGTGCTAGTGCGTGCCTCTTAGATGAGGAAAAATTTCATTTTGCAGTATTTGAGGTGGCACAAGGAGGATTGCCTGCGGCCGCAGAAAATTTCAATCCAGATGTTTCTTTATTATTGTCATTGTCACCAGCGCATATGGAGCGCTACAAAACATTCAAAGAGTTAGTGCACCGAAAATCTGAGGTATTTAAGGGGGGAGGAGCAGGAAGTATTGCTGTGATTAATCACGATATCCAGTATTTTGATTTAGTGGAAAAAACAGCTAAAGACTATGGTAGACAATGCGTTACTTTTGGACTCCACCCTGAAGCAGATTTCAAAATTAATAGATACGTACATGGACGGGTTGAGTTTATAAACCGAGGAGAAAGTTATCTCGCTAAACACAGTGCGCTTGGTGAACATATATCAAACAATTTAGTTGCTGTAATTGCAACGCTGGATTCTCTTTCTTTACCTTGGCAGAGCAATTTAGAAAAAATAGCACAACAGGCATTTGTACCTAGAGGCCGAGGAAACATCGTCGAATATAAAACAAATAATAATGTAGTGACCTACATAGACCAATCTTATAATTCGACTCCTGGCTCTATGGATGCTGCATTAAAAATGCTTTGTGATTATCCAGCCACAGGAAAAAAAATTATCGTGCTGTCTGATATGTTAGAGCTTGGTGAAAAAGCAGCTAAATATCATTCTGATTTATTTAAATCAATGAATGAAATGGATTTAGATTTAGTTGTGACATGTGGAGAGCTGACTAACAGGAAAGTAATGAAAGAATACAAGCACAAATATGAATGCTTTGACTCCGTTGAGGAAAGCTTTACTTATATTGATAGCTTGATTCAGAACGGTGACGTAGTAATGGTAAAAGGCTCAAACTCAACAGGACTAAACGCAGCCTTATGTAAGCGCTTATATAAAAAATAGTATTCTTCGTAGAGTAATACGATAATAAAGAATCGCTGAGAGCTGTTTTGAAATGTTTCGAACGTAGTAACACATTGAAAACACAGCTCTCGCAGGGGAACTAACAAAACGAACAAGCAACGACAATCAAGCTAATTAAGGCTTAATTGCAATCTTTAAAACCCCATCTCGTTGGTTGGAAAACAGGTCGTACGCCTCGACGATATCGTCCAGTTTGTATTCATGGGTGACGAGGCCAGTGAAATCAAAGCGTCCGGCTTCGACGATGTTCAACAGGCGGCGCATGCGCTCTTTACCACCGGGGCAGAGGGCGGATTCG
>DATGSS010000036.1:0-5942 GCA_035302345.1 Paenalcaligenes sp. | reverse complement strand
CGAGGTGGCCACCCGCCTGTGGTATCGCGACAGCGGTGTATTTGGAACCCCTCTGCAGATTTCCGCCAAATATATTTTCTTATTTCTGTTTTTTGGGGTGATTTTGGTGCACACCCGAATAGGGCAGTTTTTTAATGATTTGGCATTTGGCCTGACCGGTCGCTTTACCGGGGGTACGGCCAAGGCTGCCGTGGTGGCCAGTGCATTACAAGGGATGGTGTCTGGCAGCTCCGTGGGCAATACGGTGGCTTCTGGTTCTTTTACAATTCCCATGATGAAAAATGCCGGCTTTAAACCCGAGTTTGCCGCCGGCACCGAGGCCTCAGCCTCGACAGGCGGGCAGATTATGCCCCCCATCATGGGTGCCGCCGCATTTATCATGATGGAATATCTAGGCGTTTCCTATGCCTACATTATGGCTGCCGCAGTGATCCCTGCGATGTTGTATTTTTTAGGGGTCTTTATCGGGACACACTTCGAGGCCAAGCGTTTACGCATTATAGGTCTGCCGACTTCCGAGTTACCCAATATTAAACATCTGATGATGCAGTATGGTTACATGCTGCTGCCTCTGGTTGTCATTGTAGGTACGGTGATGATCGGCTATACCCCACAACGGGCAGCCATTCTTGGTATCGCAACTGCCTTTGTGGTTAGCCTGGTGCGTTCGGAAACACGCATGGGCCTGCGCAAAATGATTTACGTGCTCGAGCAGGGTGCACGAGTTGCATTGCCCGTGATTGCAGCAGTGGCTACCGCCGGGATCGTTGCTGGGGTGGTTAGCATGACCGGTTTAGGCTCTAAATTTGCCGCTAGCATCATTGCACTATCTGGCGGGTATTTGTTTCTGGCCCTGTTCTTTACCATGATCGCTTGTTTAATCTTGGGTATGGGGTTACCCACCACAGCCAACTACGTCGTTACGGCCACGGTTGCGGCCCCTGCTCTGATTAACGGTTTTGACCTGGCCCCGATCGCCGTACATATGTTTGTGTTTTACTTTGGCATCGTAGCTGACATCACACCACCTGTATGTCTGGCCGCTTATGCCGGTGCCGGAATCGCCGGAGCCAACCCCTTCAAGAGCGGGGTGACCGCAGTCAAACTAGCGATCGCAGCCTTTATCATCCCGTACATCTTTGTCTATAGCCCCATCCTAGTGATGGAAAATGTCACCGTCATACCGCTTATCCTGGCAGTAGTGACCTCGATATTAGGCATGATCGCAGTCAGTAGTGCGATGATAGGGTTTTACATCCGCAACTCACGCTACTACGAACGCCTGATACTGTTTGTTGCAGGGGTATGCTTGATCATTCCCGAGCTGACCATTAGCCTTGTAGGTCTTGCCCTGCTCGCAGTGATATGGTTCCTGCAAAAGCAGCGTGATGATGACAGTGGCTCTCACCGCGAAGCAGTGGGTGCCTAGCCCTCATCACTGGCAAATAGAAAAGCAGGCAGAAAGTTTCTCAGAAATTAAATTTTTTGAGGAACTTTTCTGCCTTTTTATACACTGACTATATAGTGATTAGCACTCTCGTCACGAGGCTGCTAAAATATAAATAAATAGAAAATATTAAACTCAAGGAGTTTTATTGAGCTTTTTGTCTAACAAAGGAACGTCTATGACCCAAAGTTCGCAAGGCTTGGTTGCTGCCCCTGCACAGTCTTTGGCTGTTGCGATATCTAATCCAGGTGCACTCGGCACGCTAGAAGCATACATCACAGCTGTAAACCAACAGCCCATTCTCAGCGTCGAAGAAGAGCGCGACCTAGGCGAACGTTTACAAAAAGATGGCGACTTGGATGCAGCTCGCCGTTTGATTATGTCGCATTTGCGACTGGTCGTGTCGACTGCCAGACAATACCTGGGCTACGGACTGCCCCACGCCGATCTCATCCAAGAAGGTAACATCGGCCTTATGAAAGCCGTACGACGCTTTGACCCCACACGCGGTGTGCGCCTAGTGTCATTTGCAATCCACTGGATCAAAGCAGAAATTCACGAATACATTATTCGCAACTGGCGCTTAGTTCGCATCGCTACTACCAAAGCGCAACGCAAACTATTCTTTAACCTGCGACGCCTACGGCCCGAGCACATGGAAACCCTCGAGCCCGAAGAAATAGAAAGAATTGCACGCGAACTCGACGTACGTCCCGAAGACGTCAGCGAAATGGAAGTACGCATGTCAGGGGGTGAAATAGGCTTCGAAACACCCACAAACAACGACGATGACGACAGGTTTTTTGCACCTGCGACCTACCTATCGGACGAAGGCGCGCTAGAGCCCTCAAACATGCTCGAACAAGCCGAAAACATGCTACTCCAAGGACCCGGACTGGAAAAAGCCATTAGTCACCTAGACGAACGCTCCCAGAAAATCATCCGCACCCGCTGGCTGCATGACGACCGCGCCAAAACGCTACACGAACTGGGCGACGAATTCGGCGTCTCAGCAGAGCGCATCCGGCAAATCGAAGCCGCCGCACTCAAAAAAATGCGCAGCTACCTACAAGAAGACGCACACGCATAACCGTAATTCTATATAGCCCTATAGCCCCATAGCCCCCACAGAGCACACTCCATGGGGGCTTTTCATTATCACGAAGCCCGCTCGTGAACTTGTTACGAGCCTTTGTAGCATGTCGAGCAGAGAGCTTCGAAGGAAATGCTCGCTGCAGCAAAAGCTACTAGCTTAAAACGGTCGGAGAGAGCTATTTTTGAAATGTTTCCAGCGACAGCGAGACATAGAGAAAATAACTCTTGCAGACCGATCAGTAACAGTTCCGAAAGCAAGCACAGTGCAGCATAATAGACCCGTAACGAAATTTTCCCGAAACCGTTACAATGGATGTAGATTTACTCGCACTCTACAAAGTTTCCTTACGGTAATCTGGATTACAATAACACTATGGAAAAAGCACAAATTCAAGATTTTTTGCCGCAGTTAGAGCGTCACTACGACGCGCTCATTGCGCAAACCCAAGAGTTTCCCCCCGATGGCAGCCGTCCGGTCACTGTGTGTGGTCGGTTGTGCGGTTGGGTGAGTGCGGCCGCATTGCAGTGTTTGTCTGAGCTTTCTGGGGTTAAAATTACCGATGAGGCCGTGCACATTGCATGGGCTGATGAGCCTTCTCCACGGGTTGACCATTTGTTGGCTCATATTGCTCAGGTGCTCAATGAGCAGGGGTTGGTTAAATCCTGGCGTGATGAATTGCTCGAGGTGATTGGCGAGGGGCAGGTGGTCGGCGCTATTGAGCGCGGTGTCATGCGTCCTTTGGGTTTTCTGACTCAGGCCGTGCATCTAAATGCATGGGGGGCTGATGACCAATTGTGGATTGCCAAGCGCGCGGCGCATAAAAACAGTGATCCTAATTTTTGGGATACCTTGGTAGGTGGGTTGGCTGCGGCTGGCGAGGATTTAGAGACGACGCTGTTGCGTGAAACCCAAGAAGAAGCCGGTCTCGAACCTAATCAGGTGCATGATCGTGGGCCTGTGCGTACATTATTGCGTATGCATCGGCGCTTGCCCGAAGGTTATTTGGTGGAAAATGTCGTCGTTAGCCATTGTCAGCTTGCTGATGATGTGCAGCCTGTCAATCAGGATGGCGAGGTGAGCGAGATTCGGTTGGTCTCAATTCCCGAATGGTGGCAGATGGCTCAGGCGGGTAAATTTACGCTTGAGTCTCAGCTGATTATTATCGATAGCATTCGTTCGCGTTTTGCATCTCGTAATCAGGCTGCTTAGTACGCTGTTCCACCTCAGATGTTCGGGCTTGATGCACGTTTTTAAGCGTTGTTATCTATTTAACCAGGAGGTGACATGCAGCAAAATCCGTTTCAACAATTCAATATTGGTACCGATAATAATCCGCTGCTAAGCAGTATGGAGTCACTGCGCAAGGCTTGGGCCAGTATGCCTAATAACCCCTTGGCGCCGATGTCGCCGTTGCAAATGCAGTCCGTAGAGGATTTGGACAAACGAATTACAGAGTTGCAGGCGGTTGAAAACTGGCTTTCGCTCAATTTGTCCATGCTACGCAATACTATTCAGGCGTTGGAAATACAGCGTTCGACGCTAAATACCTTTCAGGCTTTTACCCAAATGCAGTGGCCTAGCGGGATGACGGGGGGAACGACGGGTGCTGGCCAAGATGCCCGCGGTGGCACCCCTCACCAAGAGAAAGCTTCTGCGTCTGCGGGTGATGCCGCACAAGCGGCGGCGGCACAGGCGGCAGCAGCCCAGCAAGCCGCTGAGCAGGCCGCGGCCGATGCCAAAGCTCAGGACCAAAAAGAGCAAGAAACAGATGGCGATGAGGCACAGGAAAAGACTGGGTACGAGGCATTTACAGGTTTGGATGATCAAGCCATCATGCAAGCAGGGCAAGCCTGGTGGGATTTAATGCAGCAGCAGTTTCAGACTTTGGTGCAGACTACTCAATCGTCTGCACAGGCGGCTCAAAGCGCTACTGAGCAATTTCAGTCTGAGCACAGTCCCAGGGCATCCGGAGACAGCACTTTCGGTAAAAAATCCGCGCAAGCAGCAGGTGACCCAGAGGCCCAAAAATCAGCCAAGACAGCAGCTAAAAAGGCCGCTAAAAAAAGCAGTAACACAAAGAACCCTAGCACTAAAACAGCCAGTAAAGCTGCCAAGGGGGCTAAAAAGTCCACACGGAAATCGGCCTCTAAGGGTGCCAAGAAAAATTCATAACTGACTCATATTTATGGGCTGGGGACAGCAGCGGCCTAAAATACTGCTAAAATGTAATCGATTAACGGGCGAATCGCTTGAACTATGCCCATGGGGTACTTTTTTATGCTTAATGTAGTTGTTTTGGCAGCAGGCAAGGGGACCCGGATGAATTCCGCGCTCCCTAAGGTGTTACATACCATTGGTGGTCAGTCCATGTTGGCTCATGTGATAGCAGCGGCCAGGCAGTTAGAACCCGCGCGCATCATCGTAGTGGTGGGACATGATGCCCAGCGTGTACAAAGTCATTTTGCTGACCAGCCTGATTTACATTTCGTGCTCCAAGAGCCCCAAGAGGGCACTGGCCATGCCGTACAACAAGCCATTCCCCAATTGCTAGATGATGGCTCTGAGCAGGCTAAAACGCTCGTGCTATATGGTGATGTGCCCTTGGTACAACCAGACACCATGCGTGGTTTATTGCAGGCCAGCCAACAAGGGATGGCCATTTTGACCGAATTATTGACTGATCCCAGTGGTTATGGGCGCATTGTTCGCGATGACCAAGGTCAGATCGAGGCCATTGTTGAGCACAAGGATGCCAGCCCCGAGCAGCTAAAAATCACCGAGGTGAATACGGGTATTTTAGTGGCGCCCACGACGGCCCTCAAAGGGTGGCTACAGCGTCTTAGTAATGACAATGCCCAGCAAGAGTATTATCTGACAGACATTGTGGGTTTTTCCCGTGCCGATGGTGTTCCTATTTATGCTGCCCACCCTGAACAGCCGTGGGAAACTCTTGGTGTGAATAGCCGTGTTCAACAAGCCGAATGCGAGCGTGCCTGGCAGCGCGCACAAGCGCAGGCATTGCTAGAAAGGGGTGTCAGCATGGCAGACCCCGATCGTTTTGACCTACGTGGCGAGCTGCACTGCGGTCAGGACGTATTTATTGATGTAGGCTGTGTTTTTGAGGGCGAGGTTCATCTGGGTGATGGGGTTCATGTCGGACCGCACACCTATATTCGTAATGCCACCCTCCAGGCGGGGGCTGTGATTCATCCGTTTACGCATATTGACGGCGCCCAGTTACAGGACAATAGTCAGGTCGGGCCTTTTGCGCGCCTACGTCCAGGAACTCAATTGGGGCCTGATGTGCGTATCGGTAATTTTGTAGAAATTAAAAATACACGTATGGGCCAAGCTGCCCAGGCCAGTCATTTGAGCTATCTGGGCGACGCTCATATTGGC
>DATGSS010000035.1:0-32651 GCA_035302345.1 Paenalcaligenes sp. | reverse complement strand
ATTTGTGAGACTGTCAAGTGTTTATGCAAATGATGCTAAAAAACAAATGATGTCTGTTGCCAAAACACCGAATCATCTTAACGAGTCATCTTTTGGTGCCGAGCCCTAAAAAGCTCTGTTTGGCTACCCCCAAATCCGAAGGGAATATAATACTAACCCTTTAAAAATAATTTTGCAAGACCTGTCGTTAAACAGGGCTGAAATCTGTTGCCCTATTACCTACCGCTTATAAGTAGGCGTAGTCTTGAGCACTGATCTACTACCTATATAGGCGAGGTTTATTTTGTGCATTCATCGACTACCGTTAGGCACACTCACCGACTACCATAAGGATTATTTCTAAGCGCCCGCTCAGGTAACTTTAGGTATTGCCAAAAGTCACGCGCGAATCGATTTAATCTTGGCTTGATTACTTCCTTGCAGTACTCATCCCGATGGTGGTTAAAAAAGTAATAACCAATATCTCTTGCTTCGGCCACCCAAAAACTTGCCATTGGGTGTAGTTTTGTTCGGGTGGGTAGTTTGATTTCTTCATCCTCATTGCGTTGTGCAATTTTTTGTCTCGCGATGACTTTTTGTTCTTTGGTGGAATAAAAAATTACCGATGCATATTGTCGTGGCCCTGGCGTTCTATGCAAGCCACTGTTTTCAATACTGGAGTCATGCGCTGCAAAAAATGCTCTAAGCAACATATTGAAATTAATAACCTCGGGATCGTAGGTAACCTGTACCACTTCTACATGCCCGGTAATGCCAGTAGCAACTAACTCTCTGTTTGGGTAGTCCATATGCCCACCCGCATAGCCGGGCCATACCTCTTCGACACCGTTCAATGCTGACAAAGCAGCTTCCAAACCCCAAAAGCTGCCACCTCCAAGCAATACTTCTTCTAACATGCTGTCTCCTCTGAATGGATTGAAATTCTATTTCTTTACCAATCCAATGACCTGTGGCAATGTTAGTACAATTATTTTTGGCTATTCGCCTTTTACCCCCCCAACCGGAGCATGTTTTCCTATGTTGACACACCCACAGTTTGATCCTGTCGCCGTAAGCATCGGACCCATCGCCATACACTGGTATGGGCTGATGTATTTAATTGGTTTCTTCTTGGTTTGGATCCTGGGCAGATCTCGGGCGGGTCATCCCGATAGCCTGATGGATCGTAAATCCCTTGAAGACCTTTTGTTTTACAGCATGCTCGGTGTGGTGATTGGTGGGCGTCTGGGCTATGTATTGTTTTACCGACCAGACTACTACCTCAAACCTGCCCACTGGTTAGAAATAGCCCACCTATGGGAGGGGGGAATGTCTTTTCACGGGGGCTTTTTAGGGGTTCTAGTGGTTTTCTGGCTATTTTCACGCCGAAAGCAGATCCCCTTTTTGGCGGTCTGTGATTTTATTGCACCTATGATTCCCTTGGGCTTAGCCGCAGGTCGTCTTGGTAATTTTATTAACGGTGAACTCTGGGGCCGCGTTAGTGATATGCCCTGGGCGATGATTTTCCCCCAAGCCAGCGACGGACTCCTGCGTCACCCTTCACAACTTTACCAAATGTTTCTGGAGGGAGTGTTGCTTTTTGTCATTTTATGGTTATTTAGCCGTAAAAAAAGGCCCACGGGACAAGTTAGCGGCTTATTTTTAATTGGTTATGCCTTTTTCCGCTTTATTGCTGAATTTACCCGTGAGCCCGATGCCTTTTTAGGCTTTTATGCTGAGTACTTTACGATGGGGCAGTTGTTATCCATCCCCATGTTCTTTATTGGCATGTATCTGTTTTATCGAGTAAATGGATCGCGCCGCGAGCTGTAACAGATACCTCTTCTTGGCCCGCTGCCACTGCTAGCTTTTCCTGCTCAGGGGCAGCCGACATCAGCACCGCACCCTGTGGTGCCTGCGAGCGAGAAGAATAAACGGTAGCCGAGCTATCCAAGGTCAACTCTTTGAGCAAATAGTAATCGTAGCCCAAGGACTCGGCCATCAGTTGCGCCCGATCCTCAAATGCTCGAATTGCAATTTCGGTGAGCTCGTCCTCTTGTGCGGTGCGCACCTGGTCAGATAGGCTAAAGTCTATGCGTGAAATACTGAGCAAATCACTCAGATCGCCAGCGATTTCTGCGGCTTCGTCAATCTGTTTGGATTGTAGGACCAATTCTGCGCGCGCCTGCCAAGTAGATATTTTTCCTTTGTCATTATACCGAGGGCTCACACTAAAGGCTCCGGTGGAGATATCGATATCCTCGTCCTCGGCTGCTTGCTTGGCCTGTTCGAGCGCCTGCGCGAGCACTTTATTGACCTCTTTAGTGACCTCAACCTGCTCTTTACCTTCTTTTTGAACAAATAGAACAAATTGGACAGTGTCCTGGGCGACCTCGGTGCGAGCCTCGGCCTGAATATTAACCACTGGGGGCTTGAGCTTGGCATTTTGCTCTTCCTCGGTAGCTAATGCAGGTTGTGCAATCAGTAATCCAACTGCTGCCAGCAGGCCCATCAAAATATAAGCTGGCGAGGCAATGCCTCGGGATAAATATGCTGAGCGAGTCATATGAAGATCCTTTCTATCGGTACTGTACAAATGAACAGGGAGGCCAGCGAGAAAAAACCGCGCTAAAAAAGCGCGGTTTGAAATGAGTGCCCCGCTAGTGCCGTCTAGGCCGTCATCCTGGAAACCCTAGGTTCACAAGATGTGGTAGCCCTCGGGCGAGCATCGGGTTCGCCGCAAAAGCGGCAATCGCGCCAGCAAGCCAATTTGGGCCTCCTATGTAGTATGCATTGGTTCTAGGAATGTATAGCCAGGTCACGCACACAGCAGGGACTTGTCTTTACTGTAGCTGATTTAGCTAAGAAGATCGAGCCCAGCGTAAAAAAACAACTGCCTAGCGATTGCTGGGCAATTTAGCTTGATCCAAAATGCGGTTTAGCTCGTTGATTTTCTTTTTGTAGTCGCCCAATTGAACATTGCTAAGCGGTCCATCTGGAGCTTTCATGGTTAATAATTCAACCGCTGTTTGGATGGCTGCCATCACGGCGATACGTTCATTGCCAGCAATTTTGCCTGAGTCCTGAATGGTCTCAGTGCGCTCTTGAATTAACTTGGCCGCTGCATCCAGGCGTTCTTTTTCTGAAGGACGGCAAGCGAGCAAATAATCACGACCTAAAATAGAAATTTCTATGCGTTCCATGAGTTACTCCTGGGGCGCGCCGCCGGGTAATCGAGCTAATATATGGGTGATTTGATTGCGAGCATTTTCTGCAACGGTGCGTAAGCTACCGACCTGCTTTTGACTTTGTACTAATTGTGATTTTAGCTGCACCAGCTGTTGATTGCTTTGGTTTAGTTCGGCCCGCAGCGATTGTTCTTTTTGCTGAGCCGTTTGCTGGATAGTATTGATTTCAGCCTGCTGCGTCGCAGAACGATGAGCCACACTACTGAGCTCTTCTTGCTTGGTCTGTAGTCGCTCTTGCAACGCGCTGTACTGGGCTTCCAGCTGTTTGATACGGGCTAGAAACTCGGATTTTTCGGCATGTAATTCATCGATATGAGCTACTAAGCGGCTCACTCTATCGGCCAATAGGTCAAGATCTTGCAACATAGGCAATAGGTCTACTTATAAATGCTCACAGAGAAACGGGATGAAACTATTCTAGGCATCATAACCTTTTTGGCAACGATTTACCTATAGGCAACGCACCCTAGTTTTAATTTTGTATTGATTAATCCCGAAACCACACGTGGGCGATTGATTTTTCCCGGTCTGTGAATCAGACTAAAAGACTTGGTTGTACCGTATTTAATCAATAAATCTCATCAAGTTGTCGGTACCAGGAGGCTACATGATACAACAATTCAATAATAGCTCAGAGTCTGCTCAGACAGATTTTAAAAAAGTGAGTTTTTTAGGCTTGGGGGTTATGGGATACCCCATGGCTGGGCACTTGGCGCGGGCCGGTTTTAATGTCACTGTTTACAACCGTACCGCAACCAAAAGCGAACGTTGGGTTCAAGAACATTCCGGTCAACGCGCGCTCACCCCTGCCGAGGCTGCCCAAGATGCCGATGCAGTCGTGCTTTGTGTTGGTAATGATGATGATATTCGTCAGGTACTCAATGGGCCTGACGGCGCATTTAGCACCCTCAAAGCAGGTTGCTTGGTCATCGATCACACCACAGCATCAGCAACAGTAGCTCGTGAGATGGCCAAATTGGCCTCTGCGAAACAGGCTGATTTTATTGATGCTCCAGTGTCCGGTGGGCAAGCAGGGGCTGAAAATGGCGTGCTGAGCATTATGTGCGGCGGCCCGAAAAATGCATATGAAAACGCCCTACCTTTGTTGGCAGCTTATGGAAAAACCATCGAGCGGATGGGTGATACAGGTGCTGGCCAACTGAGCAAAATGGTCAACCAAATCTGTATTGCCGGTTTATTACAGGGCTTATCCGAGGCTTTGGCTTTTGGCGAGCGCGCCGATCTTGACATGGAGAAAGTGCTCAAGGTCATTAGTGATGGGGCGGCCGGTAGTTGGCAATTAAGCAACCGTGGTCACACCATGCTAGAACGCTCTTTTGATTTTGGTTTTGCAGTTGATTGGATGCGCAAAGATTTGGGCCTTGTCCTGGACGAGGCTAAAAATAACGGCGCCCTGCTGCCGGTTACAGCTTTGGTCGATCAATTTTATGCCGAGGTACAACAACTAGGCGGCGATCGTTGGGATACCTCGAGCTTGATTCAAAGGCTGGGCAAACCTGATTCCAAATAGTCCTTTGTTATGGCATTGTTTATGCGCGCTGCGCTAACTATAACTAAGCCATTACGAACGTGTTTGTAATCGATAAGGACAACGGGGTGCACGCTGTCGACCGCCAGTGCGTTGCCGTGCTGTCAGGTGATGTCGCTGGCGCAAATAGCGCGTTTCGGAACGATGCTTGAATAAATGCTCTGATAATTCATTTAGTGCTTGGAAATAAACCTCGCGTTTGAAATGAATCACAGCATCCAAAGGCACCCAATAGTGACTCCAACGCCAGGCATCAAACTCTGGTGTTGGGGTAGCCCTTAGGCTAACATCGCTATCTTGGCCTATCATTCGCAGCAAAAACCATATTTGTTTTTGTCCGCGATAACGCCCTCGGGATTCCCGACGCACAAAATGCGTGGGCACATCATAACGTAACCAATTTTTTGTCCGTCCTAAAATGCGTACATGCTCGGGATGCAACCCAACCTCTTCGTATAGCTCACGATACATAGCCTGTTCGGGGCTTTCATCACGTTGTATACCTCCTTGAGGGAATTGCCACGCATGTTCTTTCACGCGTTTTCCCCAAAAGACTTGGTTCTTGCGATTAGCAAGAATAATACCCACATTTGGACGGTAGCCCTCACTGTCGAGCATGGCCACCTCCTGTTCAAAATAGATTAAAGTTCAGTACGATACCCTTAATTATACGGATCTGTTGAGTTAACGACCATGTATGCAAGCAACTATCATATTCACACTCAAAAAGAAGCACCTGCAGAAGCAGAAATTGTGAGCCATCAGCTCATGACGCGAGCCGGGATGATCCGGCGTTTGGCCGGCGGTATTTACACCTATATGCCACTGGGCCTCAAGGTGATCAAAAAAATCGAGCAAATTGTGCGCCAAGAGATGGACCGAGCAGGCGCCATCGAATTACTGATGCCTTTTGTACAGCCTGCCGAGCTATGGCAAGAGACCGAGCGCTGGCAAGAGTTTGGCCCTGAACTATTACGAATCAAAGATCGTCATCAGCGTGATTTTATCTTGCAGCCAACTTCTGAAGAGGTGGTCACGGATATTGCGCGCAACGAGATCCAAAGTTGGCGCCAATTACCCGTCAATTTTTATCATATCCAGAATAAATTTCGTGATGAGCGTCGCCCCCGCTTTGGTTTGATGCGTGGCCGAGAATTCCTCATGAAAGATGCTTATTCTTTTGACAAAGATGCCGAAAGTGCTCGCGAAAGCTATCAAAAAATGTTTGATGCCTACGTGCGTATCTTTGAACGCATGGGGCTTAGCTTTCGTGCCGTTGCCGCAGATACGGGTGCGATTGGCGGCTCGCTCAGTCACGAATTCCAAGTCATCGCAGAAACCGGAGAGGACCTGATCATTTATGACCCCCAAGGTGATTACGCCGCAAACATTGAGCTGGCCGAGGCGCCTTGCCTGATCGACGAGCGCGCTGCTCCGACTGCCCAGCTGCAAAAAACAGCTACTCCCGATGCGACTAAATGCGAATTGGTCGCGGAACAACTCAATCTAGATTTACAGCACACTGTTAAAGCGGTGGTATTGGCCACTGAAGATGAACAAAACAACACACAAATTTGGTTGCTGTTAGTGCGCGGAGATCATGACGTCAATGAGGTCAAAGTAGCTAAAATACCCGGGTTTGAAGCTGGGTATCGCCCTGCCACCGCCGAGGAAATACAAGAGCATTTTAATTGTGTGCCTGGGTACTTAGGCCCCGTGGGCTTGAGCGACCAAGTCAAAGTAATTGCTGATCGCACGGTCGCAAACATGAGCGATTTTGTCTGCGGCGCCAACGACGAGGGCTACCATTACCAAGGGGTTAATTGGGGCCGTGATGTCGCCGAACCTGTGGTTTACGATTTACGTAATGCCGTAGCAGGTGACCCTGCACCAGGAGGTGGACAGTTAGCCATGCAACGCGGCATCGAGGTAGGGCACGTATTTTTCTTGGGTGATACCTATGCAAAAAAAATGAATGCGACATTCCTGGACCAAAACGGTAAACCCGCCACCATGCAGATGGGGTGCTATGGCATTGGTATCAGTCGTATTGCTGCTGCCGCAATCGAGCAAAACCATGATGATAAAGGCATGATCTGGCCTCGTGCACTCGCTCCTTTCGAGGTGGTGATTTGTGCTCTTTCGGCTCAAAAGAATGAGGCGGTAATGAATGCAGCAAAAGAACTTTATGAGGCACTCCAAGAGGCCGGGGTAGATGTCATTTTGGACGACCGCGAC
Source organism: Paenalcaligenes sp. (assembly GCA_035302345.1). GTDB lineage: Bacteria > Pseudomonadota > Gammaproteobacteria > Burkholderiales > Burkholderiaceae_B > Paenalcaligenes. The sequence goes on along the minus strand of DATGSS010000035.1, from coordinate 25,637 downwards.
GTGCGTCCAGGTGTCATGTTTGCTGATTGGGAGCTCATCGGCGTTCCTGTGCGCATCACTTTGGGGGAACGCGGCCTTAAAAATGATACCGTTGAAATACAAACGCGACGTGAGGGCGAAAACCATACAGTAGCTCTAGAACAATGCGTCGATAGAACGTTAACCCTTTTAGATACGTGCGTTACTAGCTGACGCTTACAAAAAAATGCCATTGGAAACTACAAACACTGCCCATAATTTGCCAATTCGCGTATATTACGAGGATACGGATGCTGGCGGTATTGTGTATTATGCCAACTACCTCAAATATTTTGAGCGTGCGCGTACCGAATGGCTGCGCGATTTGGGCGTAGCACAAACCGATCTAGCGCAAAAGCACAAACAGATTTTTGTGGTAAAAAAAAGTGAGATCGAATACCACAAACCGGCACGGCATGATGAGCTCCTCAGCATCCGTAGCCAAATAAAGCATTTAGGCGGCGCATCTGTCACTTTTGTACAGCAGGCGACCTTGGGTGATGTTGTCTTGTGTCACTGCGAAACAGTCATCGTTTGCGTGCATAGTGAAACCATGCGCCCTGTTAAATTACACTCGGAAATCCGAGCTCTCTTTAATAAGGTATTAGTCTGAAATGCAAGCGTCCAGCGAATTATCGCTTTTAACCCTCATTTGGCAAGCCAGCGTCCCTGTACAGCTGGTGATGTTGCTACTCATCGTATTGTCCATCACATCATGGGCTTACATCTTTGCCAAGCGTTCAGCGCTCAAGCGTGCCTTGGCCCAAACCCAGCGCTTTGAAGATGATTTTTGGGCTGGCGGGGATCTCAACGTGCTCACACAAAGCATTGCAGCACGACGTGAAGAGCACGGTGCTTTGGCACGCATTTTTGAATCGGGCATGGCGGAATTCATCAAAGCTCGCCGTGCTAATCAACGCGGCGAAGGCTTATTAGATGGTCCACGGCGCGCCATGCTAGCCACTTACCAGCGCGAATTAGATCGTCTAGAAACGCATCTAAACTTTCTGGCTACTGTGGGCTCGGTCAGTCCTTATATCGGTTTGCTGGGCACGGTTTGGGGCATTATGCATGCATTTATCGGTTTGACAGACGCGCAGTCAGCGACCTTGGCCTCGGTGGCCCCCGGTATTGCCGAGGCGTTAATTGCCACTGCGATTGGTCTTTTTGCAGCGATTCCCGCGGTCATGGCCTATAACCGTTACACCACTGACATTGATCGTCTGGCAACCCGTTTTGATGGATTTATCGACGAGTTTCTAAACATTCTCCAAAGACAGGTACAGTAATGCCCAGAGAACGTTCGCACCGCCGTCGACAGCGCCGACAAAAAAACGAGATGAACGTTGTGCCTTATATCGACGTCATGCTTGTTTTGCTGGTTATTTTTATGGTGACGGCTCCTATGATCACCCCAGGCATTATCGATCTGCCTACGGTAGGCGAGGCCTCTGAGGTACCCGCAACTCCAGTCGAAGTACAGCTCGGTGAAGACGGTGTATTGGCTTTACGCCTGCGCGAGGCGAGCAATGATTTTAGTCCCACTAGCCCAGAATCTTTAATCGATGACATCCAAGCCATCGCCACAGATCAGAACCCCGTAGTGATTGCTGCCGATGGTCAGGTCCCCTATGAAGAGGTAATGGAAATAATGGACCAATTACGACGCAGTGGTTTTACGCGCCTGGGCTTTTTGGTCAATCAGGATAGCAGCGACGAATCATGACGAAGCAGTTTTACGATGCCAACGACAAAAAAGATCAGCGCCGTGGCCTTATTTATGCCATTAGCCTGCATGTCGCTTTGTTTTTGCTGCTACTGGCGGGGTTATTAAATGCCCCGCGCAACCCTTCCCCAGTGCAAATCGAGCTCTGGGCAGAGGGTGATTTACAAGTCGAAGAGGAACCCGGTGGCGATGTCAACTTTGACGAGGTTGAAGAGATTGATGAGCTCGATGAAACATCAGCTATGGATGAGCCCACGGTTAACGATGAGCAGACTGAGTCAGAACCTACCGAATCAGAAACACCCGAGACCGAAGACCAACCGGAGCCCACTACGGATGACACAGACCCCGTAGAACAGGACACAGCTCAACCTGATCAGTCTAATCAAAGCCAGGATCTCCCACCCGAGAAGGACCCTGATATTGCGCTTGCCAAAGCCGAAAAAGAGCGCCAGGAACGCGAAGAAGAAGAACGTCGGGCACGTGAAGAAGCCGAGCGCAAAGCCAAGGAAGAGGAAGAGCGAAAAGCGCGCGAAGAAGCCGAACGCAAAGCCAAAGAAGAGGAAGAGCGTAAAGCGCGTGAAGAAGCCGAACGCAAAGCCAAAGAAGAGGAAGAGCGAAAAGCACGCGAAGAAGCCGAGCGCAAAGCCAAGGAAGAGGAAGAGCGTAAGAAAGCACAGCTGCGTGAGGCCATGCAGGCAGCAGGTCGAGAGGCTGCGGGCATCGAGGGCGGTACCGCCAGCAGAAACCAAGCCGGCGGAGGTGGCGATGACGGCTACGCGGCTCGCTTGCGTAGCTGCATCAAGCCGCGCGTCGTCTTTAATACCCCACCACGCAGAGGAAATAACAATCCTACACTACAATATGAGGCATCCCTTGATGGCGAAGGTCGGGTACTTGGCGTGACTATAGTAAGATCATCAGGTAACCGCCAATTTGATGAGGCCGTCAAAAAAGGAATTGAAAAATGTTCGCCATTGCCCACACCACCCAGTGGCAAATTTCCTAACAAGTTTGGTGGCGAATACAGAATGTACGATTAACAGGAGATCGCACCTATGACCGCAACGCACTTTGCACGACAAGGGGGGCAATTTATCAAGGCCCTTTTCGCCGCCCTTGCCTTGCTTTTCATCTTTAGTGCCAATGCCCACGCCCAATTACGCGTTGATATCTCAGGAGTGGGCGCCACTCAGTACCCTATTGCCATAGCTGACTTTGAGAACACCCCCAGTGCACTCAATATTGCTGAAGTTATCCGCGCTGACCTGAGTCGCTCGGGACAGTTTCAGTTAGTCAGTACCTCTGGAGCACGCCTTAATATGGATAGCTCTATTGATGATACTTATTGGCGTAACCGAGGTGCTGATTATCTAGCCTATGGCTCGGTACAAGAGCAAGGGGGCCAATACACCATTAACTATAGACTGCTCGATACCGTCACCAATACAGAGGTTGACTCGGTGGCTTTTGCTGGTAGCGAGGATGAGTTGCGTCGCCTATCTCACCGAATTGCTGACCGCATTTACGAGGCAATCACCGGGATGCGCGGTGTCTTTTCTACAAAAATAGCGTATGTGCTCCATACTGGAGATACTTATGAGCTGCAGGTAGCAGATGCTGATGGCCAAAACCCACAGGTTATGCTGCGCTCCAAGCAGCCCATCATTTCACCCGCTTGGTCGCCCAAGGGGGATAAGCTCGCTTATGTTAGCTTTGAACTAGACAAACCTGTGGTTTATGTACAAAACTTGCGCACTGCCGAGCGCGAACCTGTAGCAAATTTTAAGGGAAATAACAGTGCGCCAGCTTGGTCTCCTGATGGAGAACAGCTAGCCATAGCCTTGTCAAAAGATGGTATTTCACAGCTATACACCATCAATGCTGATGGCTCTGGATTGCGTCGTGTCATGCGCTCTCCCTTGATTGACACCGAACCCAGCTTTTCACGTGATGGTAAATGGCTGTTCTTTACGAGTGACCGTGGTGGTAGCCCCCAGGTCTATCGCGTTCCCGTTGATGGCGGCGAGGCGCAGCGTGTGACGTTTAATGGCAGTTACAACATTTCACCACAAGTTTCTCCTAGCGAAGAGAACCTTGTTTATGTTACTCGTAGAGACGGCGCTTTCCGAGTCGCTATATTGAATTTGGATTCGGAAGAAGAGCAACTAATTACCAACGGTCCTGATGACCAGTCCCCCAGTTTTGCGCCGAATGGGCAACAAATACTGTATAGTACAGTACAAGGAGGGAAGAGCGTCTTGGCAGTCACATCTGTTGATGGCCGTGTTCGCCAAACCCTTTCTGCATTGAACGGTACTGTGCGTGAGCCCACATGGGGCCCGTTTACCGATTAAATTTTTGTGTTGACCTTTTTTAGTAAGGAAAACTAATGAGCTCGCGTATTTTTAGAGGTTTCACTTTAGCGACATTAGCACTGGCGTTGGCCGCTTGTAGCTCTGTCCCACTTGATGAATCCAAAGGCACAGGCGCAGGCGCCGATGCCCGTGGCGATGGTCCCAGCACGGGTGTAGTCATGGATCCGTTTGATCCTGCTAGCCCCCTGTCCCAAGACCGTTCTGTTTATTTTGATTTCGACAGCTATGTCGTCGCTGATCAATATCGCGATTTGGTCCAGATGCACTCGGGCTATCTGCGTGACACACCAGAACAGCGAGTACGCATCGAGGGTCACGCTGACGAACGCGGTGGCACCGAATACAACTTGGCACTCGGTCAGCGACGCTCTGAGGCAGTCGCCCGCATGATGAACCTGCTAGGCGTTAATAGAGATCAAATCGAAACTATTAGTTTCGGTAAAGAGCGCCCACGCGCACTTGGAAATACAGAGGCTGATTACGCGGAAAACCGCCGAGCTGATATCAATTATCAGCGTTAAATAGCCTGAGCATCTGTACCCTGTGCAGATGCATTTGCTCTATGCGCTTTTATTAACGCCGTAGCTCTATTGCTGCGGCGTTTCTTTTCAATAGGTGATAAACATGTTCCCTTTGGCAAAGCTCAAAAAATACGTACTCCTGTGCGCAACCCTATCGCTGACTTTAGGGGCCAGTAGCGCTGCATGGTCATTTTCTGATGATGAGGCCCGCCGCGCTATCTTGGAACTGCGCCAGCAAATACGCCAAATGAATGAGCACAATCAGCAAACTCGTTTAATGCTTGCCGATCAGGTAGAAATGCTACGACAAGAGGTCACGCAATTACGCGGCGAGGTTGAAAAGCTTAGCTGGCAAAGTGGCCGTCAAAGCCAAGACAGCCCACAAATTGCAACCCATGCTTTTGCAGACCCCCAAGAACAAGTCGCATTTGAGACTGCGATGGAGTTGTACCGCAATGGCGAGTACCAAGAGGCCGCCAGTGCTCTGAATGCATTTGTGGAAGCGTACCCTGATAGTGCCTACGGTGATGAAGCCCGTTTTTACGAGGGCAGTAGCCTGTTTGCCACTAAAAAATTCTCGGCCGCTATCCAACGACTGCAAGGCATGATCCAGAAATACTCAGCCAGCCCACGCGCCCCCGATGCCATGATGGTCATCGCATCTAGCCAAGTAGAAACTAATGACTTGGACAGCGCTCAAAAAACACTGCAGCGCATTGTTAACGACTATCCCGACTCGAAAGCAGCAGAAACCGCACGTAGTCGCTTAGAGCTCTTTCAATAATCAGCCCAAAAAAACACAGCCCTAGTTGTGGTCATCGATCTAGGCTGTCAATCAATCAGGCAGTGATGACCTGCCTGGGCTGCATTAGTCTTTAAAACTTGATAACTGCACCAAGAGACCGCATCAAGGCTGTTCATCATATTGACGTGCTTTAGGAGAATTAACCCGGCAGTCGCTGTTAACGATCTCGTAATTTTGTTCGTTCTCAGAGGTGAATAGAAAATCCACGCTGATATTTTCACCAACCTGAACAGTCTGCGCGGGCTCTTCTAGCATCATGTGATAGCCACCTGGCACAAAAGACAGACTGTCTTGCGCTGGGATAATGATGGCATCCGCCATTTTCATTTTTTGTAATCCATCATCCTCATAAGATTGATGCAGCATCATTAGGTCATAGGCAGAACTGCGCACGGCGAGCAATTCAATCGGGGTCTCTTTGTTGTTCTGCAGTTCAAAATAGCCCGCTGCTGGTACATCACCCGGCAGCCAACGCACCCAACATTGCTCAATCGCAATTTCTTGGCTGGGTTGAGCCAAGGAGAACTCATCGTCAAAATCGTGCTCATCAGTCGTGGCGTGGTGCTGGTGATCGTGCTCATCGTGCGTGTGAGCAGCCAGGACTTGTGTCCAGCCCAGTGCCAAACCTGATAACCCTATCACGGTTGCTGAAAAGAGCTTTTTCATGTGTTTTGTCATGATATTGAAACCCAACTAAATCGTTACTGATGCGATTCTCAGAACACTAAAGCCAGTTATTTAAATAGCAAAATGTGGCTTATCGCATTGAATGTATTTTACATTTATTTAAATTTAATGAAACCATCCCCCTGTAATTATGTGGCTCAAAGAAACGCGCGCTTCTATTAAACTCGGCTACCCGTTGATTTTGACCAATTTGGCTCAAATCGCGATTTTGACAACAAACACCATTTATTTTGGTCAGTTGGGTAAGGCTGAGTTAGCTGCGGCATCATTGGCGGCCAGTCTGTACCAGGTCACGATGATTTTTAGTCTGGGGCTGGTCTCGGCAACAGTTCCTATGTTGGCCAATGTGCTTGGGCGACGACGCAGCAATATCCGCCAGATCAGACGTATTTTGCGTCATGGTTTCCTATCGGCTGTCCTGATTGCACTGCCTTTTTGGTTGCTGTTATGGAACGCAGATAGCCTGTTGATCGCTTTGGGGCAGCAGCCCGAAACAGTACAACGCGCATTGCCTTATATGCACACCCTGCAATGGGGCTTGCTGCCTTATTTGCTGTATATCGTGTTGCGTTCTTTTTTAGCTGCACTTGAGCGCCCCCTATGGACGTTTTTAATTGCTTGCCTGGGGATTTTATTTAATGCTGTTTTAGGCTGGGTTTTGATTTTCGGTGCTTTTGGTTTGCCCTCATTCGGTTTAGTTGGCGGCGGTGTATCTGCCAGCCTGACCAGTACCTTTATGTTTCTGGGTATGGCTTTGCTAGTACACAAAAAACGCCCCTTTAGCCGCTATCATACTTTTGGTAATTGGTGGCGATTTGAATGGTCAATGCTAAGCGAACTATGGCAACTAGGTATCCCTATTGCTATTACCTTTACCCTAGAAACGCTAATTTTTTATGCTGGCGTAATTATGATGGGGCTCATCGGTGAGACTGCCCTAGCTGCGCACGCCATCGCGATGCAGATTTCATCTGTAACCTATATGATTCCACTGGGCTTTAGTCAGGTGGCTACCATCCGGGTTGGACTGTCTTATGGCCGTGCTCAGTTAGCCGATGCTGTGCGCGCTGGCTGGGTATCCTATGCTTTAGGGGTAGGATTTATGGGCCTAGCAGCATTGGTGATGTGGTTATTCCCCGAGCAACTAGCTGGTCTATTTATCAGGGGTGATTCGCAAGAGAATTTAGCCGTGTTGTATTTAGCGGCTCACTTTCTAGTGCTGGCCGCGATTTTCCAAATTGCAGATGGTGCCCAAGCTGTAGCCGCCGGCATGCTACGAGGACTATATGACACGCGCACTCCAATGCTGCTAGCGCTGATCGGGTATTGGGTATTAGGGGTACCCATAGGCGCGTTTTTAGCCTTTGGGGCGCAACTAGGTGGCACGGGGGTTTGGTTGGGCTTTATCACCGGTTTATCAGTGGTCGCCGTACTATTGACTTTGCGCTGGCATCGTTTTGGGGTTCGTTTACAAGCTCGTGCTGCAGCGGGAATATAAACAAGAACATAAACGAAAAACTGCCCAAGACCCCTCAAATCAGTTTCGATGGCCTTGGGCAATGTTATTGGTAATATGGGCGCTGTTTAACTACAGTAGTCGAGCGCGCAGGTCTGCAGGAGTATGCGGCGAGATTAACGCCGGCGCAATATCATAAATGGTAAATGCACCAAATTGCCCAGAGGCGTGCAAACGATAGGCTGCACGCGCATAAGCCACCAGCACACTAGATGTGAACTCGGGATTTGAATTTAACTGCAAAGAGAACTCATAGATCTGATTGTTGCCGCGCTCGGACTGGGCGCTACGAATTACAAACCCACCATGAGGCATGGCCTGATGGTCACGCTGCAAAGTCTCGAGGTCAATAAAATTAACTGTCGTATCAAAGTCCGCAAAATAATTCGGCATATTAACGATGGTGTCTTCGACCTCTTTCTGATTTGCCCCATCTTCAAGGACAACATAACACTCACGACGATGTTTTTCACGGGACTCTAGCTGTGGGCGCGCCCCGCTACGCACCAAATCCATAGCGTCTTCTGCCGGGATGGTGTATTGCACAGCAGCCTTTACGCCTGGCACGCGACGCACTGCATCCGAATGCCCCTGGCTAAGCCCTTTGCCCCAAAAAGTATCTGTCTGACCTGCGGGCAAGACAGCCTCGGCTATCATGCGGTTTAAAGAAAACAAACCTGGATCCCAGCCGACGGCGATAACAGCAGCGTGTTGGTTAGGCCGTGCCACCCCATCAACCTCTTTAAAGTATTCGGGGATGCGTGCATGTGTATCAAAACTATCTACGATATTGAAATGCTGGGCCCATTGCGGTCCTTGGACGGGTAAATCGTCTTTGGAGCCACCACACAGTATCAATACATCAATCTTGTCCTTGAAGGACATTAGGTCATCCATCGCAAAGACTTGGGTAGCGTCAAATAAAGGCTCGAGCTGTGCCGGATCACGGCGGGTAAAGATACCCACTAATTGCATATCTGGGTTTTGTTGCAGGGCACTCTCGACCCCACGACCCAAATTGCCATAGCCCAAAATACCAATACGTATAGAAGCACTCATGATTTAACCTTATTGAGATTCGAATAGCATGCGCAGCGCAAATCCGATAAATAATATAGCCACTGCTAAATTAGCACCGTGGCTCAGGCGTCGATAGCGTCGAAAGCCCGCAGCTAGTTTGGCCCCGCCAAATATCAAGGTGGATAAATAAGTAAAACTAAATAGCTGCAAGAACCCCCCTAGCACCATAAATGCTAACCAGGGATGGCCTTTACTCGGGTCTACAAACTGCACAAAAAAAGAAATCAGAAATAAAATAGCCTTTGGATTTAGTAAGCTTAACAACAGGGCGCGTTGAAAATAACCCCTATGAGCTAGCTGTACTGTATCTGTCGCGGTGGCTGGACGGGGTCGATACAAAGCATACAGGATTTGGGCACCCACGTAGAATAGGTAGGCAGCCCCTGCAGCCTTGAGTGCAAAAAATAACACTGGGTACTGCTTTAATAAGGTGCTGGCCCCGGCTGCGGTCAATAAAATTAAAATAGCATCGCCTAGAAACACACCACAGGCAGCCTGATAGCCCGCCGCAATTCCACGGCCAGCGCTGGTACTTAAAACAAACAAAGAGTTTGGCCCAGGCAGAATAATAATCAAAAACAGCCCAACCAGATATGTGCCTAAATGCACTACGCCCCATTGCTCAAACACCCTGCCTCCTAACTTTTTACTGCTTATTGATGCACAAAATGCTTTGTGCTCCTGAACAATGCCCCGCTACGTAAACGGCACTTTGCTGATTCAATTTTTGTGAACGCTTATACTGTACCCATAAGGCAAGAAAATAATATAACGCAAAAAAACGCCTCTCGACATACTGCTCACTGATTTTTTAGGCCCTACCATGACGCACTTAAATATTTGCATCATTGAGACTGGCGCATCCCATCCCACCATGGCAGAACGCTATGGGCGCTATCCACACATGATCGCGCAGTGGCTACAGCCTGTGCTGCCCAATGCACACTTTAGGATAGTTTCTGTGTTTGAAGGTGAGTCCATCGATTTGGATCATCACGAGGACGACGGATTTATTGTGACGGGCTCTCCTCACGGGGTTTATGATGACCTACCGTGGATCCAGCCCTTGAAAGAACAATTACGCGAAATCGCTAACCGCGGTCTACCCCTGTTGGGTATTTGTTTTGGTCACCAGATCATGGCAGCTGCTTTTGGTGGCGAGGTAAAAAAATCCCACAAAGGTTGGGGTATTGGCATCCAGCATTATGAATTTGATACCCCAGAATTAGCCGCCGATGATGTCTTGGTCTATCACCAAGACCAGGTGGTCAAAGCCCCTGCCCAGGCTCAGGTGATTGGCGGTTCGGAACACTGCCCTATTGGTGCCCTGCAGTACCCATTTGCAGCACGTTCAATACAGTTCCATCCGGAATTTAGTAATGAATTTGTCGCGGCGTTAATTAAATTTCGTAATGATCCTATTGACGATCGCGAAGAACAATTGCAGGCCCTGGCAACACAGCAAATGAACAACCATCTATACGCACAATGGGCAGCAGATTTTTTCCAACAACATAGGAAAGAACCTACTGCCCACTAATACAAATGCCAGCTTATCAGGCGTCTAGTCTATTTTGCTTTTAGTCCTCGCCAGAGCGAATCATGTAATCAAAAGCGGATAGCGCTGCTGCTGCCCCCTGCCCTGCAGCAATGACAATCTGCTTATAAGGCACGGTGGTAGCGTCGCCCGCAGCAAATACACCGGGTATCGAGGTAGCGCCGCGATCATCGATCACGATTTCACCAAATTGATTACGCTCGACGGTATCTTCGAGCCACTCGGTATTAGGCAACAAGCCAATTTGAACAAAGACACCATCCAACTCGATATCATGCATTGAATCGTCACTGCGGTCTTTGTAGCGTAGACCTGTGACCTTGCTGTCATCACCTAAAATCTCGGTGGTTTCAGCCTGAGTAATGACGGTCACGTTGGGCAGGCTGTTGAGCTTGCGTTGCAAGACCTCATCAGCGCGTAACTCGGAGCCAAACTCGAGCAACGTGACGTGCTTGGTCACCCCAGCTAAATCAATGGCAGCCTCGACACCCGAGTTACCACCCCCCACAACTGCGATGGGCTTACCTTTGTAAAGAGGACCATCACAGTGAGGGCAATAAGCCACTCCCCGATTGCGGTATTCTTGCTCGCCCGGTACACCCAGCTCGCGCCAGCGCGCTCCGGTCGCCAAGACGACTGTGCGGGCTTTGAGCGTTGCGCCATTAGCCAGTTGTAGTTCGTGCTGTTTACCTGGTATCAGTTTTTCAGCGACCTGCACATTCATGATGTCTACATCGTAGTCTCGTACGTGCTCTTCTAAGGCAGTCGCAAATTGAGGGCCTTCGGTATATTTCACAGAAATAAAGTTCTCGATGGCCAAGGTATCCAAGACCTGCCCACCAAAGCGCTCAGCCACCACACCGGTGCGAATCCCTTTACGAGCAGCATAAATGGCTGCAGCAGCACCCGCTGGACCACCCCCAACGATGAGCACATCATAAGGATCTTTTTCATTGAGCGCCTGGATTTGTTCTTCGCTATCGCCTACACCCATTTTGGCTAGTAGCTCTTCGATATTTGCGCGACCAAAGTGAAAGGATTCACCATTCAAATAGACGGCCGGTACAGACATCACCTGACGCTCTTCGACCTCGTCTTGGAAGAGTGCCCCGTCTATAGAAATGTGACGGATATTTGGGTTCAGTACGGACATCGCGTTGAGTGCCTGCACAACGTCCGGGCAGTTTTGGCAACTCAGAGAAAAATAGGTCTCAAAGAGATACTCGCCAGGCAGATTGCGAATTTGATCGGCCACCTGCGGATCGACTTTTATTTCGTATCCACCCACTTGTAAAAGGGCCAACACTAATGAGGTGAATTCATGGCCTAGCGGAATGCCTGCAAAATCCACATAAATATCGCTATCTACGCGTTGAATACGAAAAGCGGGCTTGCGCTCAATAAGATCAGCATCCTCTTTATAAGTAATCTGATCATTTAATGCTGTGATTTCTTCTAGCAGCTGTCTCAACTCGGTAGATTTGGCCTCACCGTCCAACGAGGCGATAAGCTCGATGGGTTGGGACAGTCGCGTTAGGTACTCTTTTAACTGAGCTTTTAAATCGGCGTCTAACATTTTGAATTCCCTTATAGCTGTAATTGTGGTGCTTAATTGGCGTGATTTGGCGAGATTAGCGAAAAAAAAGCGCCCAACGGTGTGTTGGGCGCTCGCTAAGGGGTATTAATACCTTAGACAGCTATGCCCGTATTAGATCTTGCCAACAAGGTCCAAGGAAGGCTTGAGCGTGTCAGCGCCCTCTTCCCACTTGGCGGGGCAAACCTCACCAGGGTTCTCGGCGATGTACTTAGCAGCGCGTACTTTGCGGAGCAACTCGCGTGCATCACGGCCAATACCGTTGTCGTGTACTTCGTAGGCCTTGATGTTGCCTTCGGGGCAAACAATAAAGGTACCGCGCAGAGCAACGCCCTCTTCTTCGATCAGCACCTGGAAGTTTCTGGAGAGCTGATGGGTGGGGTCAGCGAGCATGGGGTACTGCACCTTGCCAATGGCAGGTGAGCTGTCGTGCCATGCTTTGTGGGTAAAGTGGGTATCTGTGGAAACAGAGAATACCTCGACACCTAGCTGCTGAAACTCTTCGTAGTGCTCGGCCAAGTCTTCTAGCTCGGTGGGGCATACGAAAGTAAAGTCTGCAGGGTAAAACACAAACACGGACCACTTGCCAGCGATGCTCTCGTTGGTGAACTCGACGAACTCACCATTGTGGTAGGCCATGGACTTGAAAGGCAAAATCTGTGTGTTGATCAAAGACATATTTGCTATCTCCGTAAATCGTTTAATGAATCACTGTGATTAAATTATAGGAAGCAGCATCTGATTTGTAAAATTGATTATTTTAATAAAACCAATAGCATTTAACTATCGACTACGCAGCCATTAACATGCCAATCTATTTTTTGGTGCTGCATATTTCAATGTAGTGCTGTTTGCTCATTGAGCAAATCAGTATAAAACAAACCACTAGAGCTTGAACAGGGGTGGATAATGTTTTTACAGGTTGCTTCCTACTTAAACGTAGCCAGACTAGCACATGTCAAGCCATAAATACGATAACAGCCTTTAAAGATAACAACTTTTAAATTAGCCATGGGATTGTTCAGCCAGCCGCAGTTGACGTTGGGCCAACATCAACGTGTCACGCGCAATCATGAGCTCTTCGTTAGTAGGGATCACCCATAAGGATATTTTACTGTCTGGGGTTGAGATACATAGCTCGCCATTGGCATTAGCCTCGGGATCTATTTCTGCGCCTAGCCAGCCTAAACGATCTGCAATCATAGCGCGAATCGGAGCGCTATTCTCACCTACCCCTGCGGTAAAGACAATCGCATCGATCCCTTGGGCAATCACCCCCAAGCCAGCCAAACATTCAGCAGAATGATGCGCATAATAATCTAAAGCTAGTTGGGCGCGCAGGTCATCGCTAGCGAGTAGCTCGCGCATATCGGCACTGAACCCTGATAAGCCTTTCATACCCGAGCAGTTATATAGAAAGTCCTGAATCTCGTCTGCAGAGTATTTCCCCTCTTGCATCCACCACAGCACAACCCCAGCATCTAAACGCCCGGGACGTGTGCCCATGGGAAGCCCCTCGAGAGCAGTAAAGCCCATTGTGGTATCGAGACTGCGGCCTTGTTTCATAATGCAGGCCGAGGCTCCCGAACCTAAATGCGCAACCACTACACGCTGCGAGTAAAGGTCGGGCAGATGATTTTGCAAATAATGAGCTATATATTGATAGGACAATCCATGGAAACCGTAGCGACGCACCCCTTTTTCGTAAAAGCGCTCGGGGATAGCGTAACGCGTCACCATATCGCTGTGACTGTGATGAAAGGCAGTATCAAAACATGCCACCTGCAATAGATCAGGCCAGTGCTCGCGGATCACATGCACCGGCGCCAGGTTGTTGTGTTGGTGTAAAGGCGCAAGCGGTGCTAGCCCATCGAGATAATCCACAACCTTGTCATCGATCACCACACTGCCATGCATCTCGGCGCCACCATGCACAATACGATGCCCTACCGCTGCCGGTGGGCCATCTACATTTTCTTGGAACCAAAGCGCCAAAAAAGCCTGCGCCTCGCCCAAACTGCCCGCCTCGCCGGGTGCAGCAGAACGATCTAGGACAGGTTGGCCCTGGGCATCACGAATGCACAAATGAGCAATATCGGTGCCAATGCCTGATAGGTTGCCCGCATACAGCAAACTAAGATCCTCATAAGTCGCGTGTTCAAAATCACGCACCTGGTACAAATGGAATTTGAGGCTGGAGCTGCCAGCATTAATAACCAATAAACGCTCAGTACTCATTATTTTCTCGGCTCAGACTTGAAACGGTGTTGTAACCATTGTTTACAATTTAGCGGCCCACCCACTCTTGAAGTAAAATCAATTGGCCCCAACTAGTGTAAGTGAAAGCGAACAAAGCAGCGAGTCTTTTGTCATAAATTGACTTCTCTGAGTTGCGATTTAACACTTGAAAAAAGTTTATCTATCTTTATAATTAGCACTCGTAAGCAGAGAGTGCTAACAACAGTAATTTACGACTATCAATTCTCTTTTAATACAGGAGTGTAACTATGGCACTGCGTCCTTTGAACGATCGAGTGATCGTCAAGCGCTTGGAAAACGAGCGCACCACCGAATCAGGTATTGTCATTCCTGATAGCGCTGCTGAAAAGCCCGACCAAGGCGAGGTCGTCGCTGTAGGCCCTGGTAAGCGCACCGACGACGGCAAGGTACTTCCACTCGATGTCAAAGCGGGCGACAAGGTCTTGTTTGGCAAATATGCTGGACAAACCGTAAAAGTTGACGGCGAAGAGTTACTCGTTATCCGCGAAGAAGAAATCCTGGCAATCGTCGAGTAAATCATTCAGAAAAACCTTAAGGATTAAACACAATGGTTGCAAAGCAAGTATATTTTGGTGATAAAGCACGTACAAGCATCGTACGTGGTGTCAACACTCTCGCTAATGCGGTAAAAACCACCATGGGCCCCAAAGGCCGCAACGTGGTGCTAGATCGTTCCTTTGGTGCTCCTTCCGTAACCAAAGACGGTGTTTCCGTAGCGAAAGAAATCGAGCTCAAAGACAAGTTTGAAAACATCGGTGCCCAACTGGTCAAAGAGGTTGCCTCTAAAACAGCTGATAACGCTGGTGACGGTACAACCACTGCCACCGTCCTCGCACAGGCCATCGTCGAAGAGGGTCTCAAGTACGTTGCCGCTGGTATCAACCCCATGGACCTCAAGCGCGGTATCGACAAAGCTGTCGAAACTGCAGTAGAGCAGCTGCGCGAGCTTTCCCGTCCATGCACCACAGGCAAAGAAATCGCCCAAGTAGGTGCCATTTCTGCCAACGCCGATCAATCCATCGGCCAGATCATCGCTGACGCCATGGAAAAAGTTGGCAAAGAAGGCGTGATCACCGTAGAAGACGGTCAGTCTTTAGACAATGAGCTCGACGTCGTCGAGGGCATGCAATTTGACCGCGGCTACCTGTCCCCCTATTTCATCACCTCCCCCGAGAAACAGGCTGCTGAGCTCGATGAGCCCTACATCCTGATCTATGACAAAAAGATCAGCAACATCCGCGACCTGTTGCCCATCCTCGAAGAGGTTGCTAAATCCAACCGTCCTCTGCTGATCATCGCCGAAGACGTCGAAGGCGAAGCATTGGCCACTTTGGTTGTGAACAACATCCGTGGCATCCTCAAGGCTACTGCCGTCAAAGCTCCTGGCTTTGGTGACCGTCGCAAGGCCATGCTCGAGGACATCGCTGTTCTGACCGGTGGTACCGTCATCTCCGAAGAGACCGGTATGACCCTCGAAGGCGCTACCGTTGAGCACTTGGGCCAAGCCAAGCGCGTCGAAGTTCGCAAAGAAGACACCACAATTATCGATGGTGCTGGTGACAGCGTTTCTATCGAAGCTCGTGTCAAGCAAATCCGCGCTCAGATCGAAGAGGCCACCTCTGACTACGACCGCGAAAAGCTGCAAGAGCGTGTAGCTAAGCTCGCTGGCGGTGTCGCTGTTATCCGCGTAGGTGCAGCCACCGAAGTCGAGATGAAAGAAAAGAAAGACCGCGTCGAAGATGCCTTGCACGCTACCCGTGCAGCTGTCGAAGAGGGTATCGTTCCTGGCGGTGGTGTAGCATTACTGCGCACCCGTGATGCAGTCGCCAAGCTGGCTGCCGAAAACCTCGACCAAGAGGCTGGTATCAAGCTTGTACTGCGCGCCATCGAAGCTCCCCTACGCACCATTGTCAGCAATGCTGGCGAAGAGCCTAGCGTAATTGTTAACCAGGTTGCCGAGCACGAAGGCAACTACGGCTACAACGCTGCCACTGGTGAGTTTGGTGACCTCGTTGCACAGGGCGTGCTAGACCCAACCAAAGTCACACGCACTGCACTGCAAAATGCTGCTTCCATTGCTAGCTTGCTGTTAACCACCGAAGTTGCTATTGCCGAGATTGCCGAGGAAAAGAGCGACGCAAACGCCATGCCTGACATGGGCGCCATGGGTGGTATGGGCGGCATGGGCGGCATGGGTTTCTAAATTACCCCTAGCCAATGCGAAACCAGAGTTTACCTCTGGGATCTCATTAAACCCTGCTGGCTTTTGCCCAGCAGGGTTTTTTGCTATATATAAAGCATGAAACGCCCATCCAGCTCCTCTTTCAAGAGTCGTGGCGGCATCCAACGCATAGCCAGAGCCTTTAGCTATTCATGCCAAGGAATCCGTTCCGCCTATATTCACGAGGCCGCTTTTCGCCAAGAACTACTGCTATGCCTCGTGGCTTTACCTATTGCCTTTTGGCTGAGTAAAAGCTGGAGTCAGTTTTTTATACTGGTAGCCAGCCTACTTTTTATTTTAATTGTCGAGCTATTGAATTCTGCTGTGGAAACCCTTGCAGATGCTGTACAGCCAGATTATCATCCGTTGGTTGGCCGCGCCAAAGACATTGGCAGCGCCGCAGTATTACTGAGTTTTGTGGTAGCTATCTGCGTTTGGGCGGCCGTACTGATCCCCAATTATTTTTGATTGTGATTTCAACGCACAATAGCGTCTATGGCATCTTTTACCCAAAAACTCACCCGCAGCTGGTCACTCAATCAATCCATGCTCACATTGGGCTTGGATCCGGACCCCAAACGCTTCCCTGCGCACCTGAGCACACATCCCGAACCTTTATATGAGTTCTGCCGACAAATGGTCGATGTATGTGCGCCATATACCTGCGCTTTCAAACCCCAAATTGCTTATTTTTCTTCAGCTGCCGCCGAAGAACAGCTCCAAGCTTTGTGCGCTTATATCAAAGAGCGTTATCCTCAGCACTTACTCGTCCTGGATGCCAAACGCGGCGATATCGGCACCACGGCTGAGCACTATGCACGCGAAGCCTTTGAGCGTTACCAAGCCGATGCTGTAACCATCAACCCATATATGGGTTACGACAGCGTGGCACCGTTTTTAGAATGGCGTCAGAAAGGTGTTTTTATTTTGTGCCGCACCTCAAACCCAGGAGGCTCAGATCTGCAATTTTTAAATTTAGCGGATGGCACCCCACTGTATGTACATATTGCACGCATGATTGCCGAGCAATGGAATGAGCACCAGCAATGCGGTCTGGTAGTTGGGGCCACGTACCCTAATGAGATCGCTCGTATCAGGAAAGAGGTTGGTGATATGCCCTTGTTGATCCCAGGCATTGGGGCTCAGGGCGGTGACATTGACGCCACAGTTGCTGCCGGCAAAGATAGTCAGGGACGAGGCATGCTGATCAATTCGGCCCGCGCGATTCTATATGCCAGCGCAGGCGATGATTGGCTAGAGGCTGCCAAGAAAACGGCCCAGCAAACGCATCAAGCCATACAGCAAGCGCTAGCTTAAATCCTATAGTTCTAACTAAGAGCAGTTATTTTTCATCATCGACAAAAGTGTCGTTAGTGTCGATTTTATGTGACTCTGAATCTGTATCCTCTGGATTGGGCCCTAGACGTGCCAGCCACTGGTCCAACACAAAAGTCACCGCCTGTTCGCGTATTTGTTCGCGAGAGCCTGTAAAATGGCGGGTAATTGCATCACTATGAACGCCCCCACTGTCTAGGCGTTTGGCAAAGGCAAAACACACCATGCCGACAGGCTTACTTTCAGTGCCGCCATCTGGTCCGGCTACACCAGTGATAGAAACAGCATAGTCGGCTTGAATAGGACTTTGTAGGACCCCATTGGCCATCTCGATGGCTGTTTCCTCACTCACAGCACCATAGCGTTTGAGGGTTTCGGCAGAAACACCCAGGGTTGCCTGCTTGGCCTCATTGCTATAGGTGATGTAGCCCCCTTCGAACCATTGGCTGGCGCCTGCAATATGAGTCAGAGTCGCAGCCAATAATCCGCCTGTACAAGATTCGGCACAAGCTACTCGAGCGCCCCGATGCTGTAAATACAGGCCCAATTGTTTTACTTTGTAGGCTTCTCTCATTTTTTAGTTATCCCTTGTTATTGAACCCAGGTGACGTAAATATAATAAACCAGCCAAACACCCAGCAAGGCATATAATGCCGCAACAATATCGTCTGTCATGACGCCTATCCCGCCCTTAAGCCGACTATCTAAAAGCCCAATAGGTGCGGGTTTGACGATATCAAAAAACCGAAAAAGCACAAACCCTAATGCTTGCCACTGCCAGCCGGCAGGAATCAGAGCTAACACTAAAATAAAAGCAACCCACTCATCCCAGTTAATACCACTGTGATCGGCAATACCTATTTCATGACCCACACGACCACATAACCAGCATCCAAATACAAAAGTGACCGCAACCAATATAAGTGCTTGCGTGGTCGATAATGCAGATAACCCGCCCAACCACATGAGCCAAGCCAATACTGTCCCCCAAGTGCCAGGGCCAGGTCGGATTAATCCCGTACCAAGCCCAAAGGCCAGCCAGCGCCAGAAGGATCTAAACACCCAGCGTGCTGGAGGGAAGTCTCTTTTAGAGGTAGCTGTAAAATGCATTTATGACCTGTCGAAGTGGTCGTAACCGGTAGGTAGGGCGCGCAGCAGCTGACCCTCAAAATCATATATCTGTAGCTCGGGTTCGAGTGTTATGGTCCCGATACGTTTGACCGCAACCCCTGCTTTGGCAGCGCTGTCTAATATTGGCGCCCGATGCTGGGCAGGAGCTGTAAAACATAGCTCGAACTCATCACCACCCGACAATAAGGCCTCGAGCTGCTGCTGAGAGCTGAGCTGTGCCAAGACCTCGTGTTGAGGGATATCTGCGGCATTGATGCGTGCTCCGAACTGACTGCCCTGCAATATGTGTTGTAAGTCTTGGGTGAGGCCATCGGAGATATCAATCGCGGCATGAGCATACCCCAATAGCTGCGGCGCCCAATGCACCGGAGGCCGAGGCCACAATAACCGTTCCATGGCCTGTGTCCGAACAGTCTCATCAGCGCTCCAGGCACCCTGATGTAGCTGTAAAGCAGTATAGGGCGCCCCTAGGGTACCAGTGACCCAAATATCGTCATCAGGCTGTGCACGACTACGTAGCAGCGCCTGCGATACAGGCACCTCGCCAAGGACGGTCACACCTAGCATGATCTTGTCATGGCTACGCGTAGTGTCGCCCCCAATTAATTGACAGTCATTGGCTTTGGACAAATCTAAAAAGCCCTGGCTAAACGCCTGCAGCCAAGGCTCATCAACCTGAGGTAGTGACAAGGATAATAAGCACGCGCGCGGCTGTGCTCCTACGGCAGCCAAGTCAGACAAATTAACGGCCAACGCCTTATGACCGATGGCCGCTGGATCTGTACCTGCAAAGAAATGCCGCCCTTCTATTAAAGTATCTGTACTGACCGCCAGCTGAAAGCCCGGTCGCACAGGTAAAATGCCGCAATCATCGCCTACGCCAACAACCCCTTGGGTTGCAGGAGGAGAGAAATAACGAGCAATAAGATCGAATTCAGATAAAGAATTAGGACCAGATTCGGGCACGGCCACCTCCTGATTATAGAGGGTTAATTATGGCGTTTTTGGTAGGCCTTGAACTCAAGGGGACGGACCTTGGAAGCCACCTTATCGAGCACCCCATTGACAAACCGATAGCCCTCGGCACCACCGAAAAACTTGGTCAGCTCGACAGCCTCGTTAATGGTTGCGCGATAAGGAACCTCGGTATGGTGTACTAGCTCGTAAGTACCCAACAACAATGCGGCCCGCTCTACGGGTGAAAGCTCATCAATAGGGCGGTTTACAAAGGCCATAAAACGCTCTTGTAGGCTGTCTGATTCGCGCATCACCCCATGCAACAAGGTGTAGTACCAATCAAAATCAGCCTCGTGAAAACCCTGCTCTTGGCGAATGTGCAAATCGATCTGACTTGCATCCTGAACGCCATTAGCACCCTGTATAATCCAGCTGTAAATGCCTTGCAGGGCAAATTCACGCGCCTTGCGACGTGCGCCACGCACGTTTTTGCTATGAGACTCTTCATCAGTCGTCAAAGTCTTCCTCACTCTCGAAGTCGTCATCTTCGTCATCCATACCTTCTGAGTAATCGGGCTCTAGATAATCTACTAAGTTAGCCATTTCTACGGCAGCCTCGGCACAGTCCTCGCCCTTTTCTTGGGCACGCGCTAGGGCCTGCTCTTCGTTTTCTGTGGTCAAGATACCGTTAGCGACAGGAACACCTGTATCCATGGCAATCCGAGAGATAGCCGCAGCGCTTTCATTGCTGACCACCTCAAAGTGATAAGTTTCACCACGTATCACAGCACCCAACGCAATCAGCGCATCAAAATCAGCGGATTCGGCCATTTGCTGTAAGGCAATGCCAACCTCGAGGGCGCCAGGCACTGAAACTAACGTAATATCATCAGGCGCGACACCTAGCTCAATAAGTTGTGCAACGCAGGCCTTTTCTTGGGCCAGTCCTATTTGCTCGTTAAAGCGACCGCGCACAATACCGATTTGCAGCCCTTCGCCGTTGAGATCGGGGGTAATTACATAAGGGGTTGTCATAACTGATGGCTCCGTTCAGGTTGTAATATCATCTTCGCTTAAGTATCCAGTAATTGTCAGGGCGAAACCAGCCATGCTAGGCATTTTGCGTGGCCGTGCCAACAAACGGGCCTGCCCGACATTGAGATCGCGTAAAATCTGTGCGCCAATCCCATAAGTGCGCAAATCATAACGATAAGGGGCCGAGCCTTTTTCCGCACTAGCAGCTGAAGCTGACTGTGCCGCCGCATCAGTATCACGACGTAAATCAAATTGCTCGAAAACTTTGTCCTGGTCACCCTGACAGTTCATCAATACACACACGCCTGACTCTGCCTCGCTAATGGTTTTAAGCGCCGCAGGAATACTCCAGCTATGATCCTGGGATTCAGAGCAGAGCAAATCGAGAACAGTGGTGGGCTCATGCACACGTACCAAGGTTTCTTTATCGGGCTGGATATCGCCGTGTATTAAAGCAACATGAGGAGCCCCCGAGGATAGATCACGATAACCAATCGTTTTGAAACGCCCCCAGGGGGTAGTGGTTTCGCGCTCGAACAGACGCTCGATCATGGATTCATGGGTACTACGATATTGAATCAAATCAGCAATCGTGCCGATCTTGATCCCGTGCTCTTTTGCAAACTGGATGAGGTCGGGCAAGCGGGCCATCGTGCCATCAGGATTAAGAATTTCACAAATCACAGCTGCAGGAGCCACCCCTGCTAAGGTGGTTAGGTCACAACCTGCCTCGGTATGACCTGCCCGGACCAGTACGCCACCGCGAGCAGCCTTGAGCGGAAAAATATGGCCTGGCTGCACCAAGTCAGTGGGCTTGGCGTCGCGCGCCACTGCAGCCTGTACGGTGCGTGCCCGATCTGCTGCAGAAATACCAGTCTCTACGCCTTTTGCGGCCTCGATAGAAACGGTAAAGTTCGTGCCGAAACGCGTTCCATTACGCGTAGCCATCAAAGGTAGATCGAGCTGCTTGCAACGCTCTTCGGTGAGGGTTAAGCACACTAAACCACGGCCATATGTCACCATAAAGTTGATATCTTCGGCGGTGACAAACTCGGCGGCCATCAATAAATCGCCCTCGTTTTCACGATCCTCTTCGTCGACAAGAATCACCATACGGCCTTCGCGGATCTCGTTAATAATCTCTGAGATAGGCGAAATACCGCTTAAATCTTTATCACGTGCGGAAGTAGTAGACTCATGACTCATGTGTGATGCCTTGCTTTAACCCTGTTTAACCCTAAAGAACCTAAATCAAATATGTAGCACTATATTATGGCACGATAACCGGGCGGGATCATCAATCCCCAGCCAACAATGCGGCTGCGAACTCTTGGGCATCAAAGGGTTGTAAATCATCCACCCCCTCACCCACCCCAATCCAATACACCGGCACAGGTCGCACGCCTTGAGTCCCCGAAGCCACGGCGGCTAAAATTCCACCCCGGGCTGTGCCATCCAGCTTAGTCACGATCAAACCTGTCAGTTCGATGGCCTCATCAAAGGCTCGAATCTGTGCCAGCGCATTTTGCCCTGTATTACCATCCACCACCAGCAATACCTCGTGCGGAGAGCCCTCATAAGCTTTACCCACCACGCGGCGTATTTTTTTCAGCTCGTCCATCAGGTGCAATTGAGTAGGTAGACGTCCCGCCGTATCCACCATCACCACATCAATTCCTCGGGCCTGCGCTGCATGGACCGCATCATAAGAAACCGCGGCTGGATCTCCGCCCTCTTGAGCGATTACCGCGACATTATTACGCTCACCCCATTCTATTAACTGCTCTCTAGCGGCGGCTCTAAAAGTATCGCCCGCAGCCAATAACACCGACGCATCTTGTGCTTGAAAAGCTTTGGCCAGCTTACCAATCGATGTGGTCTTGCCGGCACCATTAACACCGGCAATCATCACTACCAATGGATGATGTGAATCCAAGGGGAAGGGTTTCTCCAAAGGCTTTAAATGCTCGGCCAGGATCTCTTGTAAAGCCTCTTTGACCTGGCTCGCATCCGTAAGACGGTCCTTGCGCACCCGTGCACGCAACTGGCTCAGCAAAGCTTCGGTCGCCTCCATCCCTGCATCAGCCATAATCAAGGCCGTTTCAAGCTCTTCAAAGAGGTCTTCATCAACAGGCACACCCACAAAGATGCTGCTAATACTTTGACCCGTGCGCGCGAGCCCTGAGCGTAAGCGACTAAACCAAGATCGTTTGGTTTTTTTCTTATCCTCTTTGGTAGCTGCCTCTGGTTCTTGGGCAGCCTCTGCTGGTTTAGCAGGGGTCGTTTCGACCTCAGGTGCATCGGTCGAGGCACGTGCCGATCCTGCCTGTGATTCTGGCTCAACTACCGACTCTGGCTCAACTGCCGGCTCTGACTCAACCACCGATTCGGGTTCAGCGACAGACCCTAACTCAGCTTTTGGCTCGGGCTCTGGTTTTAACTCTGAGGGTTCATCGGCGGTATCCGTTTTATCAAGTTCAGCGGGAACATCGGGTTCATCTGTCTCGGCCGGCTTTACCGGGTCCACTGATTCAACAGCTGGTTCGGCTGTTTCAGCTATTTCAGCTGTTTTGGCCGGCTCTGCAGGCTCAACAGGCTCGTCAGAAACCTCTGGAGTTTCTTCCTGATGCTCTTGGGCGACATCCTGCTGTTCCTCAGTTTGCTCTTGTTTTTTTCGACGTCTAAAAAACCTAAACATAATCTTTCTGCAATAATAAAATGATGGCCTGCGCTCACCGTAGCTAGCCTCAAACAAAATGGCGTTACTGCATTATTATCGGTGAGCTACTGATTAGAGAACTTTTGAGGGATTTATCGCTATGACACAACACGCGATTCGCATCATAGGGGGCCAGTTTCGGCGCACCCGTATCCCAGTGACGCATGCACCTGACCTACGCCCTACACCTGACCGCATTCGGGAAACCCTCTTTAATTGGTTGCGGCACTTTTGGGGTAACGACTTTAGTCAAAAACATGTGCTGGATCTTTTTGCTGGCACGGGCGCCCTCGGGTTTGAAGCCGCCTCTCATGGGGTGGCCTTTGTGCAATTCGTAGAAAGCAACCCCAAAGCCGTACGGGCACTGAGACAATTTCGCAACAAACTCGATGCCCCTCAGGTGCGCATCCATCAGGGCGATGCCATGCATGTCCTCGAGCGTTCGACCCATCAATATGATCTGGTCTTTTTAGACCCCCCATTTAAGCAGGGCTGGTTTGAGCGCTTGTGGCCAGCTTTACCCAATGTTTTAGCACCCAATGCACTCGTTTATATCGAGGCCGAACAGTCTTTGGAAATACCAGCACAGTACCATAGTTTACGCCAACAAAAGGCGGGCCATGTTCATTATCAACTTTTAAAGTTTGATGCATCCACAAAAAAAGACAATAATGCTGATAGTACTCCCTAAAACTGCGCACTCAGGCAACCAGCCATGTGTAGTTTTATGGGATATTTTATTTTTTACCTTGCCAACACCAACGTTATGATTACAGCTGTCTATCCAGGAACATTCGACCCCCTTACCCGTGGGCACGAGGATCTCGTACGTCGTGCAGCCAACCTCTTTGATCAAGTCGTTGTTGGTGTCGCCCACAGTCAGGCAAAAAAACCATTCTTTACTGTTGATGAGCGCGTAGAAATCGCCCAAGAGGTCCTGGGCCATTATCCCAATGTTCAAGTAAAAAGTTTTGGTGGCCTACTCAAAGACTTTGTCCGCCAAGAAAATGCCCGTGTGATTGTCCGCGGATTGCGTGCGGTATCTGATTTTGAATACGAGTTTCAAATGGCAGGCATGAATCGCTATTTGCTCCCCGAGGTTGAAACACTGTTTATGACCCCTTCGGATCAGTATCAATTTATCTCGGGCACCATCGTACGTGAAATTGCCATCTTAGGGGGTGATGTCAGCAAGTTTGTCTTTCCATCTGTCGAACGCTGGTTAGTCAAAAAAGCTAAGACCTATAGACAAGAGCACAAAGAACCCAAGGATACTTGATGCTTTTGGGGCGCTTTAGGTTAAACTTAAAGCGTTATTCATTGAATTGCTTCTAAGCTTATGGCATTACACATCACCGAAGAGTGCATCAACTGCGACGTCTGCGAGCCCCAATGCCCTAACCAGGCCATTTACATGGGGCCTGAAATCTATGAAATTGACCCCAACCTGTGCACAGAATGCGTGGGTCATTTCGACGAACCCCAATGCCAGGTGGTTTGCCCTGTCGATTGCATCGAGATCCATCCAGAGCACCCGGAAACCCAAGTACAACTAATGGAAAAATACGTTCGGCTAACCGCCAAAGCAGATTAGCGCTTTAGCACAAACCACGAGCGCTCCATCCTCTGCATATTTACTAAGCTAAATCGGCCGATGCCCAATCAATCTCTTGGGTGGCATCGGGATCCACCTTGAGGCACAGCACAGGACGCCCCAAAAACTGACTAAACCAGGTGTGTGCCAACTCGCCTTCATCAATGGCGGCGACTTGTTGTTGTCCTACCCGCGCTATGCAGCGCACGCTGTCATCATCCTCGATGACATCTAACAATAACTCTAAGGGCAGCATACCGGGCGCACGCAGCCGCAAATAACCCAAATAAAAAGTGCATTCTAGTTCATCTAGCTTGCTTAGCTGGGCAGCCGGAATCAATGCACGATCTGCATCACACAAAAACCAGCGTTGCGCATAAGCCCGAGCGCGCTCATCATGCACTGCAGGCGCATTTACTAAAACTGTAGTCATCTTTATTTCTGCAAAAACTCTTTTAAAGTCGCACCAAAATATTTTGCTG
>DATGSS010000034.1:0-60154 GCA_035302345.1 Paenalcaligenes sp. | reverse complement strand
CCAATGATTTGCGCCAAAATCACCAGCGCTAACACAACCAAAAAGACGGCGGCGAGAACGCCGCACGCCTTGGCTAGGTTTTCAAGCCATTTCATTATGATTCAACCATTACTGCTGTTGATAAGCTTCGAGCAGTTGAGTACCGGTGTCACCCGCCTTTTCTGCCCACTCTTGGGCCATGACCTCGCCAATCTCTTCGAGTTCGGCGCGCAAGCCATCGGGTAACTCGTGTACCTCCATGCCATTGTCGGCCAACGTTTGGGTCAACTCAGCTGTGAGCTCGCGAGCCATTTCCCAACCCCGCTTTTCAGCCACATCACTGGCCTCAAGGACAGCTTGCTGGACTTCTTCGGGTAGTTGTTCAAAGGCTTTTTTGTTGACGATGACAAAGCTTTGGGGAATAAACACCTGGGCATCGTAGTAGTGATCAACATAATCCCAAGCCTGCGAATCCACCCCGGTGGCCGGAGAGGTCAGCATGGAATCGATAACGCCCGTGGAAAACGCCTGAGGTACCTCGGGGGTTTGTACTGTGGTCGGTGTGGTGCCCATCAGCGAGGCCAAACGGTTGGTCGACGCACTATAAGCACGGAAACGCGCACCGGATAAATCCTCGAGCGAATCAATCTCGGTTTTGGCGTAGATACCTTGGGGTGGCCAGGGAGAGCCGTACAGCAATAGGATGCCCTGCTCGTCCAAGCGCTCGGCCAGGATGGGTTTGGAGAGCTCCCAGAGGCGCTCGGACTCATCAAAGGATGAGGCCAAGAACGGTACGCTGTCGACCTCGAACATGGGGTCCTCGTTACCGATGGTAGAGACCAGCATCTCGCCTAAATCAACCACACCTTGCTGCACCCCGCGCTTGACCTCGGGACGCTTTAACAGCACGCTGTTGGACTGCACATTGATGACTAGCTCGCCATCTGTGGCCTCTTTGATATCCTCGGCAAACTGACGCGCATTTTGTGTCAGATAGTTGTTATCTGGCTGCTCGGTACTCATGGTCCAAGTCGTCGCCGCCGTGGCCATGCTGGCCATGGCTGTTAAACACGCCGTTGTCAGTAGTTTTTTAATCATTGATTGCTCCTCTCGTGTATTTAAAAATACCTGGTGAATCACTTTGGTGTTGCACTAAGTGTTTCTGTGGGTATTGGGTATTGGGTATTGCTATTAGTATTGCTTTTAAATAAAGATAGTAATGCGATTTAGCTAGATCTAGCCAGCTAATCCGCTAAGTCGGCAGAGCGTAGCTCCCATAACAGCTCAAAGGTCGCCACGGACTCAGTCGAAAGATCGAGTGCCTGCACCATACCTTGGGCCGCCTGTGCGACGGCCTGCGGCGTGGTGGCCTCGATCAGATAAAAAGGCTGCAGCACCCGTCCCTGAGCAGGTTCGGATGGCAAAGGTGTCGAGCGCTGAGGATCAGGATTAAGCACGCGTGCGGAAACGACCCCCTCAAAGGAGGTATCCCGCATCAACTGCAGGGCCTGCAGTGCTTGGGCCTCATCAGCCAAAGCAACCAAAGCCAAGGCCGCCCCGGTCCCGACCGCAGCACCCGCCGGGGTGACTGTCATGACACGACGGACCGTATTGTGCATGCGCTCGAAATTTTGTATTGACCATTGAGTTTGATGGGTAAAAGCCTCTTGGTAGGCTGGACTATCAAAAACTGCTAACTGCCCAGTCCGATAAAGAGCCAAATACTTGCGCGGGGCTTGCAGGGCACGATAACGACGCGCCCAAACAAAACCCGGGATGCTGGCACGCTCGAGCATGTGCTCGTGCTCGTACCATTGGTTGAAATCATCTTCGTAGTTGGGATCAACATCTGTCCAGATGAATAACTCGGCGGGGGCCTGTACCCCGGATGCTAATTTGTCTACCACTGTGTTTCCTTGATACCGATGTTTGTCTCTCAATGTAAAAGGAAGGCACAAAACACTCAAATGACTTTTTGCGGAACTTAGCCATAAGAAAAACTTATCACTGGCAAAGTGATGTAAAAACATAATGTTAGTAGATTTTATAGGAAAGAGGTGAGCGGGCATTAGGGGATAAACCCTAGTCAGACAAGAAAGACTAGGTCTTGAATATCCCCTGTGCTAACGGCGCAATTGCGGTTGAATTCTGCTGTGCGTAGCTGTGCATCTCTTTGAGGGCAGCATCAATCACGATTTCAGACAAACTATGCAATGGATTGACACGCCAGCTGGCCACTAGTTGCAAACTGGGCAAACGCGCCACACAAGGCACAATGGTCAGGAGGCGCTGGCTATTTTCTTTGATGCATGCGGCCTCGGGCAAGGCACCTACTGCCAGCCCCTCTTGGATGAGTTGTTGGCTGGCTGCAATCGATGACACAAAGTGGATACGTGCATCGTCTACCCCTTTTATTTCCAATACCCGCAACAACGATAAATGTGGCTGTGAATGACGCGGAAAGGTCACGATTGGCCAACGCTCACACAGCTCTTCTAGGCTCATGGGCGCGTAGGGTTGGTTGGACTGTAGACCAATCCAATTCATCTCCAAAGCACCCAACGGTATGTTACGCAGCCCTTCATCCAGCACGGGATCTGTTTGCAAGGCTAGATCGATCTGCCCGCGCTTGAGCAAATCATGCAGACGTCGCGAGGACTCCACCGTCAATTCGATTTCCAAAGAGGGGTGTTCTTGGTGTAAACGCCGTATAAAAAGAGCAAACCATGTGTGTACAATGGACTCAATAACACCAATACGAATACTTTCCTGAGGAAAGGTGGACTGACGCAGGGCATGCTTTAGATCACGCTCCTGATCCAGCATTTGTTTGGCAAAACGCAGTAGGGTTTGCCCCGCTGGAGTCAGACGGATATCCCGGGCGCCGCGCTCAAAGAGCTTTTGATCCAGGTTTTTCTCTAAAGCAGAAATACGCCCCGATACTGCCGCCTGGGTGACATGTAATTTAGAGGCCGCGGCACTAAAACTGCCTAAATTGGCCACCCACACAAAAGTCTCAAGAAATCGGATATTCATGTCCCCGTCCGTGCCTCAGCAGGCATATAAAAAGTGATCACAAAGGAGACCTATGGCCTACCGAGCAATACTATTTGATTTTGATGGGGTGCTGGTCAATCGAGACCTGCAACCAGTCCCCGGTATCGAGTCCGCGCTAAAACAACTATACCCACAATGGGCGGGCCGCATGGCATGTGTATCAGCCGCTAGCCAGAAAAAACTGGAACAGCATTTGCGCACTCTGGGCTTTCATCATTATTTTAGCCCCCATATTTATAGCGGGCAGGATGCCCCGCGCAACAAACCTCATCCTGATGTTTATTTAAAGGCCATCACCGCGTTGGGTCAAGAGATCACCGCCCAGCAATGCGCTGTCATCGAGGACAGCTATATTGGCATTCGCGCGGCAGTGGCAGCAGGCACTCATGTGTTGGCCTACACTGCTGAGACTGACCCCGCACGAGCCCTCGAGGCAGGCGCGCTGCGTGTCTTTGATGACATGCACCAACTGCCCGCATTGCTGATTCGACAGCACCAACCCACCTCCTAAAATGGGTGGCAGTATTATCCCTCGGCCTGATCTTCGTCGATCTCTGGGTCATCCAAATGCAACAGGTGTAAAACACGATGCGCCACGGGCGCCAGCACAATGCCTACTGATGCCGCAAAGCTCAGGCCCACAAAAATGCCGTAAAAAGCGTAAAAAAGCTTGCCATTAGAGGTTTCTGGGACCTCGACAATCCCCAGGCCACCCATTACAAAGGCTGCATTGAGGATGGCATCATGCAATCCTCCGCCGCCACCCCAAATCAAATAGCCCACCACTCCAACTGATAAAGTAATCACAATAATGGCAAAGGCCAAAAAGAAATGCCGCAATAATCGGAAAAGAAACTGCCTGCGAGAAATCAGCCCCTGACTTTTATGCTCGTAAAACACCCCCCCACCCCCTATAGTTGCGCGCGCTAGATGAAAACACAATGGGTTCGTGCCCATATTTATAGTAGAGTATAAGCCTTGAGTGACCATTAAGGCAGATTTTTATGCTTAATACGGCTTGGCTTGCTCTTGGGGTACTGGGCCTGACCATTGCCCTGTTTTTATATGGCCGATGGCGCCATGATGTCGTGGCAGTGGCCGCACTGTTGGCCTGCACGGCGCTAGGGTTAGTACCTGGTCCAGAGGCTTTTGTAGGCTTCAGTCACCCGGCGGTGGTGACTGTGGTCGGTGTGTTGATCCTCAGTGATAGCCTCGAGCGCACCGGGTTAGTCGATGTCATCGCCGAGCACGCCTTGCCCAAAACTCAATCGCAGTTTATAGCTGTCCTATCGGTCACGGCTTTAGGGGCTTTTTTCTCGGCCTTTATGAATAATGTCGGGGCCTTGGCATTGCTCATGCCTATCGCCCTACAAACGGCACAGCGCCTCAATATCCCGCCTGGGCACGTGCTCATGCCATTGTCTTTTGGCACCATATTAGGGGGTATTACCACCCTAATCGGGACCCCATCCAACTTGATCGTATCTAGCTTTCGTGCCTCGGTGAGTGATAGCAAAGCGGGCTTTGCCATGTTTGATTTCACCCCTGTGGGTGGGGCGCTCGCCCTCATCGGCGTGTTTTTTATCTCGTGGTTGGGCCCCAAGCTAATCCCCAAACGACTACAAGCTCGCAATACCGGGCTTGAGGTCACCACCTATTTGACAGAAACCCGCGTTTTACCTGACACCAAGGCAGTGGACATGCGCATCGCAGAGCTCGAAGCCCAATTACAGGATTCCGATGCCCAAATTGTTGGATTGCTGCGTCATCAACTGCGCATCAATGTACCGCATCGCACCCTGCGATTACGCCCCCACGATGTCTTGTTATTAGAGGCCGACCCCAAAAAACTGACCAAAGTGCTCAGTACCCTAGGCCTAGTATTTAACGAGGATAAACCCAAACGCCGCGAGCGCGACAAAGAGCGCGAGCGTGAACGTGAGCGCGCCCAAGAAAGAGGCAAAGAAAGAGAACGCGATCGCGAGCTCACACGTGATCGCAATCGCCAAAGAGCCCGCGCGCGTGGGCAGGCAATTAAACAATCCCAGCAGTCCAGCGCTGACAACGTCCCGACCCCTGTCTCTGCGACAGAATCAGAACAAAAAGCCAAAACAGCTGCGGCTAGAGCAGATTTTGACGCACAGACTGCAGTGAAAACGGACCAGGACACAGACATCCAGGATGGAGCCAAAGTAAAACCAGGGACAGCCACAGAAAGCGAGGCACAGGCTGAGTTAACAAAGAAAACAGCAGACGAGGTAAAAACACAAAATGACGCCCCAACAGAATCAGCACTGAAAGCAGAAACAAAGCAGGAAATAGAGGCTGAAAACAAAGCAGCAACAAAGAAAGAAGCAAAGGTAGAGACCAGAGCAGAAAGAGCAGCAGAAACAGCAACAGCGTCAGAAACAGGGACAAAAGCAGAGGCAGAGGCAAAAGCAGACGCTGACGAGGGCGACGATGAATCCGCCAACGAAACCACAGAGCCGGCTGCCCCGGATACTACCAGCGAATTGGTAGAACTGGTCATTTTGCCTGGCTCTATGTTGATCGGTCGTAGTGCCTCTGATTTGCGCTTGCGCAGTCAATATCAAATTAATTTATTGGCAATTTCCCGGCAGGGTAAACGTTTGCGACGCCGCCCCCGTATCACGCCGCTGCGCACGGGTGATGTTCTGTTATTACAAGGGCCCGTTGAAAGTACTGCTGCTTTTGCTCAAAACAGTGGCTGTGCCCCGCTGGCAACGCGCGAGTTGCGTGTTCCTAACCGTCGTAATATGGGCATTGCCAGTGCGGTCATGGGGTTTGCTGTCATCAGTGCGGCTTTGGGCTGGTGGTCTGCAGCGCTGAGCTTTGTATTTGGCATTTTGTTGTTATTGCTTTTTAAAGTCATCGCCCCGCGCAATTTATACCGGGGTGTTGACTGGTCAGTAGTTGTTCTATTGGCGGCTTTGATCCCAGTCGCCCAGGCCATCGAGCAAACGGGGGCAGCCAGTTTAATTGCCGAATTTGTTTTGTACCAACTGGCTCAAGGCCATGCCACCTGGGCGCTGGTCCTCATGATGGTCACCACCATGTTTTTATCAGACTTGATGAATAATGCCGCCACTGCTGCCATCATGAGTCCGATCGCGATTCAAACCGCTCAGCAACTGGATGCCAGCACCGATACCTTTTTGATGG
Source organism: Paenalcaligenes sp. (assembly GCA_035302345.1). Taxonomy (GTDB): domain Bacteria; phylum Pseudomonadota; class Gammaproteobacteria; order Burkholderiales; family Burkholderiaceae_B; genus Paenalcaligenes. Next base: position 53,935 of record DATGSS010000034.1, on the reverse strand, counting down.
CAGTAGCCATCGGTGCTTCGTGCGCGTTTCTGACCCCCATCGGTCACCAAAACAATACATTGATTTTGGGGCCTGGTGGTTTTAGGTTTAGCGATTATTGGCGCTTGGGACTGCCGCTAGACGTGCTCATTGTCTGCACAGCCGTGCCTTTATTGCTGTATTTCTGGCCTTTATAAATGCCGATGCAAGGGAATCTCACACAGAGGGCTATAGTGTGTGCCTTGCGCCGTTGGGCGTGACTCAACCACATAACAATGGGCTGAATGCCAGTCAAAAGGCGTAAATGAAGGCAACGCATCAACCGCACAAGACTCTGCCTGACGTAACAAAGATATATGGGGCACAAATGGGCGCTGCTCGGGTTGATACCCCAATGGCAACAAATACTGCCATAACTGTTGATGACAGGCAGCCATCTGCTGTAATGAGTTTTCTTGTTGGCTGCCCACCCAAACAATGCGGGGCGCTTTAAAATAACCATAACGGTCAATACGGAAAGGAGCTGTTGGCAGCTGCCATTTCGCTGCCCGAGCACATAAATCCTGTGCATCCTGCGTCGACAGAGCCCCTAAAAAGGCCAAGGTGATATGCCACTGATCCGGGCGCAACGCGCGCCCACCGCAATGCTGCAATGCAGCCGCAGACAAAGGCTGTAATGCATTCTGAACAGCTTTCTGGGGCCACAGGCCAATGAAAATACGTTGTGTGTGTACGGACGTTTTGGACACCAGAGACTCCTTTGAGGTAGAAGATAGATCAGGGCTGCCCAAAAACATACAGCATACTGAGCAGGCCGATCCACACCCCAACTACACTATAATCTATTCTCATAGATTCCTTATTCAACAATACTCACCATCTACTTCTACACACCCTTGTGGAGTTTGTTATGCGTCCGGAAAGTCGCCAATTGATTGAACAACTCATTGCCTTTGACAGTGTGTCACGTCACTCTAACCTGCCTTTGCTAGAGTTCATACAAAATTATCTGCACGAGCATGGTGTCGAGAGCCAGTTGATTCACAACGATGAGGGCAACAAAGCCAATCTACTGGCCTGTATTGGCCCAAAGGTAGAGGGCGGCGTCGTGCTTTCAGGGCACTCCGATGTCGTGCCGGTTGACGGTCAGGACTGGAGCACCGAGCCTTTCACCCTGACAGAAAAAGACGGGCGTCTCTATGGTCGCGGCACGGCTGATATGAAGAGCTTTATTGCGCTGGCACTGGCCATGGTCCCAGCCCTGCGTCAGGCCCCTATCAAAAGACCTGTTTACCTAGCCTTTAGCTATGACGAGGAAATCGGTTGCTTGGGCGCACCGCGACTGATTGAAACGCTCAAGGCAGAATTTCCTCAACCCTTGGCAGTCATCGTGGGCGAACCCACCTCAATGCAAACCGTGGTCGCTCATAAAAGCATCACCACCCTGCGCACCCGCATCACCGGGCACGAGGCCCATTCCAGTCAGGTACAGCGTGGGGTCAGCGCCGTGACATTAGCTGCACGCCTGATTACATTTATTGATGACATGATGCAAGAAAATCAAACCACGGCAGATACCGAGAGCCCCTTTGTACCCCCCTATACAACATTGCACACTGGGGTCATCGAGGGGGGCACCGCCGTCAATATTATTTCACGACACTGTCAATTTGACTGGGATATACGTTGCCTACCTGGGGACGACTGGCACAGCTATTTAGAGCGTTTTAACGCCTATGCTGAACAACTATTGGCCCCTTTGCGTGACATTTCACCCGACATTGGCATCCAGACTGAAATCATCGCCGAGGTCCCCGCCTTTGATAACCCCAGCGGGGGCGCACGCGCTTTATTAAGCCACCTCAATCCTGCTTTCAAACCCCAGGTCGTCCCTTTTGTTTCTGAAGCAGGCCAATTTCAGCAAGCCGGTTTTGACACTATTTTGTGTGGCCCCGGCTCAATTGATCAGGCCCACCAACCCGATGAATACATCAGCATTGAACAAATCCGCGAGGCCGAGGTGTTCTTTGATCGTTTAATTCATTTTCTGTGTGCGCCCAGCCAGCTAGAGCGGCACCTAAAGGAAGAATAACTAAAAATGCATGCCCAGCTGACGTGCTAGCGCATCAATGGCAGCCTGACGTGCGGTAGAGTCGGCCTCGGGATACAACAAGGTTGACCACTGCGCGTGATGGCGGGCCTGCACCAAAACCGGTGGCAGTGGGTCTTTACGCCAATCATATTCCAACGGCTGTTGCGGTTTGGCCAAGGCATCGATTTGTATTGGCTCTTGGGCGGCGTGGCCCCGATGCTCTAATGCATAAATGAGGGCCAACTGCCGCAAAGCCAAGGCTCTCAAGACATCATCACCAACACTCAAATCGGCATGACCTCGCCATTTTTGCATGATTTTCTGACCCCATTGATTAACCCCCTGCCAGACACCTCCGACAGTTGCACCCACCAATGTACCGGTGCCCAGGCTAAAACCCGCGGTCAACATATCAAAGGTCGCCCCGGCCAACGCCCCAGTAGCCGCCCCTTTGCTGAGCTGTATGCCCAGCTGCTTTAGAGCCTCGGGATGAAATAGGTCTGTACCCCAACGATAACTGCCCATATCAAAGTCCAGGCGCAAATAATCCTCTTGGCTAAATTGATAGCGTGCCAACAAAGCCTCGACACAACGTTGTTCACGGGCGCGTACCGTATTTTGCATTTGCTCGATATAAGTTTTGAGCTCTTCGGGATCGGCTGAACAACTAGACTGCCAAGCCGCCACATCTACCAGCAACTCTGCCAACAGCTGTTTGGCATCTACCAAGCGCTGTGTGCGCTGCTGTCGCAATTGTTGACCAAAATGCTCTAGCAATTGCCGATATTGACCCCCTAACAATAAAGAGAGCCTTTGATACAGCTGTATCTCGCCATCCAAGGCGGGAGCCACCGTATCAAACTGAGTTTGCATATGCAGCCCTAAATCAGCCAAAGCGGTTTCCCACTCATCAATACGTGAGGGCTGATGCAGCAAAAAATTCATCACTGGCAGGATAGGTTTGCCACACCAGGATAAAATCCGCAGCTCATCACGATGCTTGGTAAGCACCGGATCACGCACATCAATGACGTATAGCGCCGCCTCGCTATGCATCAACTGAGTCAAGACACGAGCCTCTTGCTCAAAGCGGGCTTTCGCCTCAGGGCTATCCAAAAACCGCCGGATACGTTCGGGCCCCTCGACCCGATGATCCGCCTCAACGAGGCGCTCGATATAGTCCAGCAGCGCCATGCTGTCCTCAATACCCGGCGTGTCATACAGCAACAACTGACCTAAGGGCGCCAAATCAACATGCACACCCTCCACATGACGTGTGGTCCCCGGACTGGCCTGCACCTGACCAAACTTGCGGTTACGGGTCAATGTCCGCAACAAAGAGGTTTTCCCTGTGTTGGTATGGCCCACGACAGAAATACGCAAACTCAAACCAGAGGCTTCAGTCACGGTATTCATTGCTTATCCTCATCTGCCCCATGCAAAGCATCTAATAACGCTGCCCAAGAAAAATAAAAATGATTCAGGCCAGCAGCCTCTAAACGCTGATGCCACGCCTGTTCGGTATCTTTGAATTGCTCCGTCGGCACAGCTGTCATGTCTATGATAATACTTTCATTGGGCACATAGCCTGCCACCTCAACCAGCCATGCCATTAACCCCCGATCAGGGGTTTGTCGGCCATCACACAGCATGATTCCATGGCTCAGAGAGTGTGCCTGCAAATGACTTAGCAGCTGTTGGCGTTGTTCCCGATCATCCACCACCCCCCACCATTGCCAATGGGCAGGCCAGTGCTTTTTATCCGGTTCTTTATCCGAGGCTAACTCCATCCCAACGACCAAAGTCGGCTGATCCGCACGGACCGCACGACCAGCCGCAAGCTTTTGCATGGGCACCGCATCAGGTGGGCTGGGTGCATCAATGCCCACCATCTGGACCTCGGGCGCCAAACGAGGACGCAACACAACCAAACCCGGGCGCTGTAAATCTAACCGCAGCGCACGCACGTGACGACGCCACTGCCACACACTAAAACCGATGCACAACACACGGGGCAGCCACCCATACACCACCACGCTGGCCAACAACCAACTAGCCCACAAGGCATGCCCATCAGGAGGCAAAGTAGCCAGCCCATCACTGAGCCGTATGAAATCTTCATCAGGGGCGGAAAACCCTATCCCTCGTAGGCCAGCGCTAGCCCACTGTGCCAACTGTACAAAACGCTCGGCATCAAATAAGGTGCTTTCCCATTGAAAAAAATAACGCTTGAAAGCCAGCATGAACCACAGACGTACAGTCGCGGCTAAAAGAGCGACCCCCCAGAAAATGTGGTGCACACAAGACACCCACCAAAAACTGAGCCGCTGTTGCTGCAACACACCAAACAGCGCCTGAGACAATAACGTAGTATCCGCGCCGGGCAACAATTTTTGCGCCAACCAACGCCAACGCCCACCTAAAGTCTGCCCTGCCGGTGCACCCAGACCATGGTGTACCGCACTCACCAGCCATACCAGCAGGCCCAGTGTCGGCACCCCCAACAATACAAACCAAGCCCGAATAATATTGACCTGCGGCCCGCCTAATTCCAAGGCTGCCTGAGCCATCCCACCCCCTACCACCAAAGCTAATAAGAGCCAGCCCCAAAACACCCAACGTAAACGTCGCAGCAAACGATGCTGTTGCGACGCATAGCCGAGTCGTTCACAAAGCAAACGCGCTCGTATACACACGCGCCCCACCTCGCTATGGGTGGCGCTACGAGCCCGTCGAACCTCGGCCTCATCGGCCAACGGTCCTGCTTGGGATTCTTTAAGACGGATGATCTCTACCGACCAGAGCTCGGTAAAAGTAGGATGATAGGCAGCAGATTGAGCCATAAAACGTTTTTAATAATGCACAGAAAGTGATATCCCAATGCGTGCGCTCAGGATAAAATCACCGGGCGGTTATCCATATGATTGGCGTCTTTATGATCAGATTGCTCGGGCGGGGTATGAGCACGCAAAACCCCCTCTAGCTGCTGTACTGCAGCCATAACCCCAGGAAAATAACTGTGTGCTTTGAATGCTTGTTGTAAATCATCGCAAATCTGTTGCCAACGATCAGCCTGGGCACTGATGCCCCGATCTGCAATTAACTCGATGCGACGCCGATCCAAGGCCACATACAATAAAACACCCGTATTTTGTGGCGTATCCCAGACCCCTAGACGCCCAAACACCTCGAGCGCGCGTAGATGCGAATCAGGTTCGTGTATCGGGCTAACAGCCTCTATCGCCACAACAATCTCACCGCTATGACCTTGCTCACTGGCCGCAATTTGCGTGCCTAACTGTTGTAGATTTTGTTCATGAAAATGCTGTTTGGCCAGACGTCGACCACGCACTCGCTGCCAACTCATGGACTGTATCAAACGCTGTCGCATTACCATCCTCCAGAGGCACCGCCTCCACCACTGCTACCTCCACCGCCACTGGCACCACCGCCGCCCATACCACCGCCACCGATGCCCCCACCGCCACCAAAACCGCCCCCGCCGCCCCAGTGATCATGTCGTCGACGTGACGTGGAACGATTTCCAGTGGCATACCGTGTATCGGAATCAGGACCAAAACGCCACAGACTGCCCACTGAAGAAATCAAAAAAGCCACCATTGCCGCGCCAACGGCCCAGCCCAAGGCTTCGAATATAATGAAAATAAAAATACCCACAGCCGCAGCCGCAGGTACGGGCGGCACCAAAAAGGCAAAGCCAAATAAAATAGCCACAATGATGACAATCTCAAAACCCTCGGGGCCATCATACTCATCAACGCCCCCTTGGGATTGTTCGGGCGCAGGTAGGTCTTCGCCCTCGATACGCTGCATCAATTGGGTCGCAGCTGCCATCAAACCCTGGGCATAAGCCTCTTGCTGAAAGGCCGGGGCAACTTGTTCACGAATGATGCGCCCCGCGACAATGTCAGGAATCACACCCTCGAGACCATAGCCCACCTCGATACGCAATTTGCGGTCTTCGATCGCAGCCACCAGTAAGACGCCATCGTCTGTCGATTGACGGCCCACCCCCCAATCCTCGAACACCCGCACCGCATAACTATCAATATCCTCACCCTCTAGGGAAGGAATGGTGAGCATGAAAATCTGCGCGCCCTTTTGTTGCTCGAACTGTCGTAACACCTGATCTAGGGCCTGACGCTGTTCGGGAGTCAGCACCTGTGCCTCGTCGACAATCCAGCTGCTGAGCTCGGGCACTGCCAAAGAATCGGCCCAGGCTCGCGGCAGCAAGCCCAAAGCGCAACTCAATAGAGCAAACACCAACACACGCCCAAAACGGGCACGAGTCTCATAGAGAAAAGCACAAAGCGGCACAGGCACCTCGATACATGATCCAATGCGCTATATTACGAGCGACCCACACGCTCTTTTTAGCGCGAATTGCCAAACCGTACCTCAGGGTTACGCATGAGCTCGGTTTCCCGATCCATGCCATAATTTTCCAGTACGGGATAACCTAAAACCTTGGCCGTAATCACATTGGGAAATTGGCGGATAAAGACATTGTAATTTTGTACGGCTTGTACATAACGGCCTCGTTCCGTAGCAATGCGGTTTTCAGTGCCCTCGAGCTGCGTCATCAAATCCAGAAAAAGCCCATCACTCTTGAGCTCGGGATAGTTTTCTGCCACCGCCAACAGCCGTGACAACGCCGACCCTAACTGATTTTGAGCCTGACTAAAACGCTCCATCAATGCGGGGTTATCCAAATCCTCGACATTGATTTTAATTTGACCCACCTGGGCGCGCGCCTCGGTCACCCGTGTGAGCACCTCTTTTTCCTGGCCCATGTAGGCATCGACCGAGTTGACTAACTTGGGGACCAAATCTGCACGTCGTTCGTATTGGTTTAATGTCTGCGACCATGCGGCCTTGACCTGTTCATCCAATCGCTGTATCTCGTTGTAACCGCAACCCGTCAACAAAAGTGTTACAAAGATCAGGCCAAACCATCTAAAATTTAATTTCATCATCATGAGCTACTTGAATGGGCTACAAAATAAAAAAAGACGCCAAATAAAACAGGCAACACGCTAAAATAAACTGTTTTGGCGTATTGTACCTGTTTCGCTACGCAAGAATTCCTCTTTTTCAATATCAACATGCCTAAAAACATTACCTCTGAAGTGGCACGCCGGCGCACTTTTGCAATTATCTCACACCCAGACGCTGGTAAGACCACCTTGACTGAAAAACTGCTGTACTTTGCTGGCGCCATCCATATTGCCGGCAGCGTCAAATCACGCAAAGCCCAGCGCCACGCTGCCTCGGACTGGATGGAAATCGAGCAACAACGAGGTATTTCTGTTGCCTCTTCGGTCATGCAAATGGACTACCGCGATTGCGTGATCAATTTGCTAGATACTCCGGGTCACCAAGACTTTTCCGAAGATACTTATAGAGTACTGACGGCGGTTGACGCAGCGCTGATGGTCATCGATGCCGCAAATGGTATTGAACCTCAAACCGAGCGTCTGCTACAGGTATGTCGTAGCCGAGGCACGCCCATCATCACTTTTATCAACAAAATGGACCGCGAGGCCCAAGAGCCCCTAGATCTGATTGATGAAATTGAAAGCCACCTAGAAATGGAGGCCATTCCCATCAATTGGCCTGTCGGTATGGGTCGTAACTTTAAAGGGATTTATTCCCTGGCTGCTGATGAGCTACAGGTCTACAAGGCTGGCGAGGCCGACCGCGATACTGAAAACGAACGCTTACCCGGTTTGGACAACCCTGATAGCCTGCAGCGCTTTGGCGGCGAATTTGAACAAGCCGCCGAAGAAATCGAACTGCTACAGGCTGCCGTCAGCGATTTTAATAAAGATGATTTTCTGCAGGCGCAACAAACACCTGTATTTTTTGGTTCGGCACTGAATAACTTTGGTGTACAAGAAATACTGGATGCACTGGTTGATTGGGCCCCCGCCCCCGGTGCACGTGATGCCTTAGAACGCACAGTAGAACCCACCGAAGAAAAGTTTACCGGCATGGTTTTCAAAGTACAGGCCAATATGGATCCTGCACACCGCGACCGAGTCGCCTTTGTACGCGTGAGCTCAGGCCATTTTGACCGTGGCATGCGCTTGCATGTGGTACGCAGCAAAAGAGAGATCCGCCCCAATAACGTAGTGACTTTTTTATCACAACGTCGCGAGCGTCTGGACGAGGCCTACGCAGGCGATATCATCGGCATTCCCAACCACGGATTATTGCAGCTAGGCGATGTACTCACCGAGGGTGAAGACCTGCAATTCACTGGGTTACCGTTTTTTGCCCCTGAGCTGTTCCAGGCCGTAGAGGTCCGCGATCCCATGCGCACCAAGCAATTGCGTACCGGATTGACCCAACTAGGCGAAGAAGGCGCCATCCAAGTCTTTCGACCTCACCTGAGCAGTGGCACGACTTTGCTAGGTGCTGTTGGCCAACTACAATTTGAGGTGGTGGCCCAACGCCTGAAAAATGAGTATGCCGTCGATGCCCAATTTAGCCCCTCGCGATACCAGATGGCGCGCTGGGTGACCAGCGAAGACCCCCAGGCGCTACAACGCTTTATCGAGCAACAAGCAGGCAACATCGCCTATGATGTCGTCGATGCGGTGGCGTTTTTAGCCTCTTCGCCTGCTCAGCTACGGGTTGCCCAAGATCTGCATCCTGCCATCGAGTTCCATAGCCTGCGTGAGCACAGTGGGCATATATTTGGTGACTAAATAGCACTCATACACTATGAGACCAGGGTGTCCCATAGTCACTTTCTTTTGTTTACGATTATGGGCACTTTCAAAACGGGTTTTGGTTACAATGGACGTCTCATGAGTCCATTTATAAAACATCAGCAACAATGTCTTGGCGTTTAATATTCGTCGTATTGCTTTCCGTTCTAGGAGCATCAGCATGGGGCGGTTACTTATTAGGCAACTGGCTTATTGAAAATGGCCCGATGCGGATGCCTACGGTCGCATCCTTTGAGGATTTTTCGCCTCAAACCACACTTGGTGCCGATGGCAAGCCTTTTACGGCGCAGCCACCGCAGCCTTTGGTCGACGGCCGTCTAGGCATTCCCGAGGATCCCGACACCCTGAGCTGGCAAATCGATGACAGCCGTGATCTCTTTGCCGAGGCGCCACCTATTTCATTGGCCACTACCACCATCAGCATGAGCGAGGCCATCCGCATCACTAGGCGTGATCAGCATGATAGTGGTTTGCAGGGTATTGCTCAGTTAGATCGTGTGCAGCCTATCGAGGCTGACGAGCCGCCGCCACCTCCTTCGCAGGATGTGGTTGCGACCGATGCGAGTCCTCAGCTGGGGGGCAGCTGGCAGGCCGATCTTCAACGTGAGCTCGAGGCGTGCAAGCAGTTAGGGTTTTTCAAGCGTCCTAGTTGTGCTTGGGAGGCTCGCAATAAGTATTGTGCGCCTAATAATGCGTGGGGGCAGGTTAGCGAGTGTCCGAAAAAGGACTTTTAATCTGATTCTTGTGTATTCGGGTTTTTTGCACTGCATCTGCAACAGATCTGTTGCTCACTGCTGTTCGTCAGTCTGTGAGCTTTGCTTACCGGTCTGCGAGAGTTATTTTCTCAATGTCTCGCTGTCGCTCGAAACATTTCCAAAATAGCTCTCTCCGACCGTTTTGAGCTGGTAGTTTTTGCTGCAGTGCATATTTATAACCATGGTTTTAAAATGAAAAGCCCCCGCAGCTAATTGAATTTTGACTGCGAGGGCTTTTTTCAGTGGTCTACTACTATTTCATTTATAAGCTAAGGCTTAGGTGCCTAATACGTCAGGTAGCCAGAGTGAGATTTGTGGCACGTAGGTGACGAGTATTAGGTAGACCAGTAGGACCAGTAGCCAGGGTGACGCCGCTCGTATCACCTGTCCGATGGATAAGGTTGTTATCCCCGACGTTACGAACAGGTTGAGTCCTATGGGCGGTGTGATCATCCCAATTTCCAGGTTGACTACCATGAGGATCCCGAGGTGTACGGGGTCGATGCCTAGTTGCATGGCGATGGGGAATAGGATGGGTGCCAGGATCAGGATTATCCCGGTGGGTTCCATGAATGCCCCTGCGGCCAGTAGGATCAGGTTGACTACGACTAGGAATTGCCAGGGTGCCATTTCCATGGCGATGATTTGTTCGGCTATGGCTTGTGGAATGCGTTCGGTCGTTAGCACGTGAGCAAATAGCAGTGCGTTGACGATGATGAACATGAGCATCACGGTGACTCGTGCTGAGTCTGAAAAGACGCGTGGTATGTCTTTAAAGCCGATGTCCCGATAGATGAATACGGCTACTATAAAGGAGTAGACGGCAGCGACTGCGGCTGCTTCGGTGGGGGTAAATACCCCGCCGTATATCCCGCCCAATATGATAAAGACTAGCAGGATTCCCCAGATGGAGTCTTTTGCTGTGCTCAGTACTTCGCGTACGCTGGCACGTGGGTGGGTGGGCATTTTGGTGATGCGGGCCACGATATAGATGACGACCATCAACAACAGACCTAATAATGCCCCGGGGATGACCCCTGCCATAAAGAGGCGTCCGACTGAGGTTTCTGTTGCGGCCCCGTAGACGACTAGGACGATGGATGGCGGTATCAGGATTCCTAGTGTTCCGGCGTTACATACGACTCCGGCAGCAAATGATTCTGAGTATCCTGCGCGTACCATTCCGGCAATGGCGATTGAGCCGACTGCGACTACTGTGGTTGGCGATGAGCCCGAGACGGCTGCAAAGAGTACACAGGCCAATACGGATGCGATGGCTAGTCCGCCATGCAGGTGCCCTACGGCGGCATTGGCAAAGTTAATCATGCGTCGTGCGACTCCGCCGGTGGTCATGAACATCCCTGCTATTACAAAGAATGGGATGGCCATGAGTGTGTAGTGCTCGGATGTTTCGTACATCTTGAGTACTAGGGACGGTAGGGAGTCATTGGCGAATAATAATATCGTGCCTATGGAGGACAGTCCCAGTGCAACGGCAACGGGCATGCCCATAAACATGAACACGAATAAAAAGACAAAGAGCATTACCGTTGTCATGGCTTATCCTGTTTTGCTGCATCAGTTTCATCGATACGAAGTTGCAATGCATCTTCGGCCTCGTCACCGACTAAGGCGACGTCTTTGCCTCGGAGTAAATCAATTAGTGTTTGCAAGAATCGCAGGAACATTAATCCGAAGCCTAACGGCAATACCACGCGCGGTATCCACATTTTGACGGGGACGTCTTGGGCGTAAATGCCGATGCGATACATGCGCTCGACGTATTCCCAGCCACCAATAAATACGATGACGCTGTAAAACAGGCACAGCAATACTGCCAAAATACTCACCAAACGGCCTAAGCCTGCAGGCATGATTTTGACCAGTGCATCTACTCCGATATGGGCTCCTACGCGGATTCCATATGAGATGCCTATAAATATCACCCCACCAAAAAAGAAAGTTGTCAGCTCGAATGCCCAGGAGAAGCTATACCCAAACAAATAGCGGGCCACCACCTGAACAAAGGTGACAACTGTCATTGCAGCCAGCAAAAGAGAAATCAACCATTCCTCTAGCCGGCCTAGCCACGACAAGAACATAAGAGCTCCTGAAAAGAAGGATAAACGACACATGCCGCCAGATTGACACCTCGCTCAAGGCGCCAAACGGCGGCATTTTTTACAAAGTGCCGAGGATAAGTCGCACTAGGTGCTTAGCTATCGTCGGATTTGTTGGAATCTAATGCAGATTGAATCAGATCCGGGCCGATGTCATCCTCGAACTTTTGCCATACGGGCAGAACGGCCTCACGCCAGACTTCGATTTCCTCGGGGGTCATTTCGTAGTACTGTGCGCGGTCTTCTTCGATAATGCGCTGTTTGTCACGCTCGTTGAGCTCGGCAGCCAAAGAGTTGGCGTGTGCAGTGGCTTGATTCATAGCCTCGGTCAATGCTTCGCGGACATCCTCGTCCAAGCCATTCCACCAGTCGGAGTTGGTAATGACCATATAGTCAATCACACCGTGGTTGGTTTCAGCAATGGTTTTTTGTACTTCGTGGAATTTTTGCGAATAAGTGTTCGACCAGGTGTTCTCTTGGCCGTCTACGACACCGGTTTGCAGTGCTTGGTAGACTTCGCTAAAGGCGAGTTTTTGGGGGTTGGCATCCAGAGCGCGGAACTGCTCTTCGAGCACGTCAGATGCCTGTACGCGGAATTTTAGGCCTTTGATATCGCTGGGCTCAGAGAGTTTATCCTTGTTGGTGGACAGCTGTTTCATCCCGTTGTGCCAATATGCCAAGCCTTGGATACCACGGTCTTGCATGCTATCGAGCAAGCCTTGACCGGCGTCACTGGCTTGGAAGCGATCGACTGCATCCATGTCGTCAAATAGGAAGGGCAGGTCAAAGATCTGGAGCTTTGGGGTGTAGCGGTCAAATTTGGACAGTGATGGTGCTAAAATCTGGACGTCACCCAAGAGCAGAGCTTCGAGTTCACGGCCATCACCAAATAACTGAGAGTTGGGGAACACCTGGACCTCGACGCGGCCGGGCAGGAGCTCTTCGGCCACCTCTTTGAACTTAATTGCACCCTGGCCTTTAGGAGTAGAGTCAGCAACCACATGGCTAAACTTGATAACGATAGGGTCATCTTGTGCCAATGCGGATGCAGAAAATGTCATTGCCAGAGTGCTACCAAAAATAGCAAATAGCCTAGTAGCTGCTGTCTTCATATAAATCTCCGATTTTGTTTATTTCTAATAGACAAGTCGTACCCAATCGAATTAATTAGGTAGGGCTTGCGGGGTGGTTTGCGTTGGTCACGCAAAGACACCAAATCAAGCTCGATGCTAACGAGTTTGCATGTGTAAATGAATTGGGGTTTTACCGCAACTCGGGAAAAAATTGCTATTGCCCAGCTATTTCATACACGCTAATAGTACAAAAAGATCGCGCACCCCACAAACAGTTACATTAATTACCTATTGTATTGACCGTATAAGCGCGATAGTCATCAAAACAAAGCGTATAAAGGGGCTTTATCCATGTGACTGTTTTCGGAGTGATTGCTTTAAGCTACACTAGAGTGAAGTAAAACAGTAGATAAACCCAATAACAATGAAGACTTCCGACTCTCCTCGCTTGCGCGATCGCAGCGCTTTGCATAAAACCATTTTGCGTTATACGTTAGTAAGCCGCATTGCCGCTGTTGCAGTTGTTGTGATCGTGGCGCTGCTATGGTGGGCTGCCATTAAATGGGTGATCGGTTTTGGCAGTTCCTTGGACTATGCTGTTTTTGATACTTTGGGCCCCGAGGTTCTGACATGGGTCGAACGCTACAATCCCTTTTTCTGGTGGGGGTTGGTTATCATTTGCAGTATTTTTATTGCCTATTTTCTGTATGTCTTCGTTGTGTTTGTACACCGGCGTAATCGACTGACGCCCATTTCAGCGCATAGTATCGAGGGTTTGCTACGCGAGCTCAGCCCCGCTAGCCGCGAGGTCTTGGCTTGGGTTTGGCAGGATCGCCGCGAGCCTATCACGGTAGGTGTTTTGCAGCGTACAGCTCAGGCCCTGCGTCAGGGTCGTTATGAACAAATTAAACTGTCTCATACCCATGCCCGCCTCATTCAGCAAAGCCAGGAAAATACCCCTTCCCAGGGTGATCCTGATGCCGGCACCAAAGAGGTCTTGCATACTATTTGATTTTGCGTATATGCTATAGGGTATGAATACACGCCAAAACGCCTCTTCTATCGCTTTTTATGCCAGCCCCGTTGCTGCGGGCGGCAGCGTTTTGCGCGCTCATAATCTTTCTTTATTTGGCCTACTACTCCTAGCGATCGGTTGCCGGGCCTAGTGTCCTGTGGCAGTCCGGCAGCCGTATGTAGCCACATTTTGATAGCCGTCGTCACTGGCTTCAAGGTGGTCTCAACAGCACGCTAGAGGCGACGGAAAACAACCCCTGTTTTCTGTTATGTAGGTGTATCATGATTTCCGATCCTTCCAAAAAATATATTCCGTTTACCCCCTTTAAGGACGGTTTTAACGAGCGCACGTGGCCTTCTAAAACCATTACCAAAGCCCCCATCTGGATGAGTACTGATTTGCGTGATGGCAATCAGGCGCTTATTGAGCCTATGAATCCAGAGCAGAAACTACGGTTTTTTGATCTTTTGGTGCGCATAGGCTTTAAGGAAATCGAGGTTGGCTTTCCTTCGGCATCGCAGACTGACTATGATTTTGTCCGTTTGCTTATTGAGAATGACCATATCCCTGATGATGTCACCATCATTGGACTGACCCAATCCCGCCCCGAGCTCATCGAACGCACTGTCGAGTCTTTGGCAGGCGCCAAAAATGCTATGGTCCATCTCTATAACGCCTGTGCGCCGGCATTTCGACGTATTGTCTTTGGCATGACGCCTGCCGAGGTGCAGCAAATCGCTCTTGACGGTACGCGCAAGGTCAAAGAAGAGATGGCCAAATATCCCCAGACCAATTGGTTCTTCCAATACTCTCCCGAGGTTTTCAGCACGACTGAGCCCGAGGTTGCACTGTCCGTTTCTAATGCGGTCATCGAGGAATGGCAGCCCACCCCTGAAAAGCCCATGGTCCTCAACCTGCCTGCGACCGTTGAAGCTACTTATCCCAACTTATATGCTGACCAAATCGAGTTCATGCACAAAAACATTGTGCGTCGTGATAGCGTCAACATCAGCTTGCACCCCCATAATGATCGGGGTACTGCGGTTGCCGCTGCCGAGCTCGGCTTAATGGCAGGTGCCGATCGCATCGAGGGTTGCTTGTTTGGCAACGGCGAGCGCACAGGTAATGTATGTTTGGTGACTTTGGCACTCAACCTGTATACCCAAGGGATTAATCCAGGATTGGATTTCTCCGATATTGACGAGGTGCGCCGCTGTGTCGAAGACTGCAATCAGTTGCCTGTACACCCACGCCACCCGTACGTTGGTGATTTAGTCTTTACCGCATTTTCCGGATCGCACCAAGATGCCATCAAAAAGGGCTTTGACCAGCACGATCCTGATGGCGTTTGGGAGCTCCCCTATCTGCCCATTGACCCAGCTGATGTAGGCCGTAATTACGATGCCGTCATTCGCGTCAATAGCCAATCCGGTAAGGGCGGGGTTTCTTATTTGCTGGAACAAGAGCACAGCCTGGTCTTGCCACGCCGTCTGCAGATTGAGTTTAGCCGTGCGATCAAAGATTACACCGATGAAACCGGTAAAGAGGTCACCCCCGACATGGTTTATAAAATCTTTACCGATGAATACATCGAGACCAAAGGGCCCTGGAAACTGATCACTCATACACTGACCAGCAAGCCCAAATCTGACGATGACAGCCAACGTGTCAGTATCGACATTGTGGTTGAGATCAATGGCAAAGAGGAAAAACGTACTGGCTACGGCAAGGGTGCCTTAGCGGCGTTTATCGATGCAATTGGAATTCCTTTGCGGGTACTGGACTACACCGAACACGCCATTGGCGCCGGTACCAATACCCAAGCAGCCACCTACATCGAGGCCCGTATCGATGATCAACCCAGCGGTTATGGGGTCGGTATCCATAATGACATTCTGACCTCTTCATTCAAAGCTATCTTGTGCGCTGTTAACCGCTACGAGTTGAAAAAAGGCGTCCACCAAGTCGCTGCTTAGTATTTTTTAAAACAACTCAACGCCCAAAAAAACGCCTGCTAGTGTTTGCTAGCGGGCGTTTTTTAATGCTTTCACAAATACAGCAATGAACCGATTTGCTGGCTATCAATTTGACTTTAGCAGTTCAAAGTGACTACCACCCTTTGTCTTCGGGAGACCACATGACTGTTGTTTGCATTTTCTCTGCAGCCCGTAACATCTCAAGCAAAGGAAATGCACGCTGAGTCAAGCTAACTTTTTCAGACAGTGGGTGCGGCTTATCGTCGTCGTCATCATCCTGTGGTTGATACCCCTCGTCCTCGGCCAATGCGGCCTCGAGATTTGCAATGGCTTGGGGCAGTTGTTCAGCAGTAAACACACCTCGTTCAGGCAATTCTTGGCCAGGGCTCAGCTTGTCTGCCGCCTGCAAGACTTTGAGGGCATGCTCCCCCAACATCAAAATCCGCGCTGCGGCTTTGGATTCAAAAACCACCAACATACACATTCTCCCTAAGAAAAAACTGTCACAACCATCATTTCTGGCCGTTTATTTTTGGCATCATACAGTTTACTCAACTATCTCGTCGGGTAACAATGCACCAAATCATAATCAATGTAGTTTTCTACCTGTTGAGCTTAGGGGCGTATTTAGCCATGCCTGCCTTTGCGGCTGATGCAGTTAATGCGGCTAGAAATGCTCCTTTGCAATGTCCTGCTCAACCCGGATTGGGCCCAGCTTGTGCGACGGCTGATAGCCCATGGTTATTGCCTTTGGCAGGTAATCCTATCAATCTTATTAATGGCAATAAATACACTCTACACGAGGATTTGCCCTCGATGGCGGGGGCGACATTACTGTTCATACAGCGGCATTACAACGCACAATCCGTTCATCACTCGATATTAGGCCGCGGCTGGAGCCTGCATTGGGATATTCGCCTGCAGCCCCAGCAACGGAGTTTGCTATTGGCGGATGGGCGACAACTAGCGCTGACCCCACATCAACTGCGTCGCCAGCCCCTACCCGATACTGGTTTTGAGGTTGTACTCAGCCCTGAAAACATTTTGCATTTCAATGCTCAGGGTTATCTCGTGGGCTGGCACAAGGCACCGCACCCTGAATTACAGTTACATCGCTACGCGGCTAGCCATCCCACACTGCCCCATGGCCTACGAGCATTACAGGTGGGGTCAACCCAACTCCAACTACACTATCACCGTCCTTTTAAATCTGACGGCTTGGCTCCTGTTTTACTCAAAGCCATCCAGGGGCCTTTTGGGCGTATTAATTATGAATACGAATGGGTACCCAGCCAGCAACAAGCCCGTTTGCAAACCGTACGGTACCCCGATGGACGGCGTTTGTATTATCACTATGAGGATTCCAGCCTACCTTTTGCTCTGACGGGAGTTTCTTGGCAACTAACCCAACACTCCCCTCTCATGCGGATGCAGTACTGGGGCTATGACGCTCGGGGCCGCGCCATTTATTCTGCCCGAGGCGATGGTCTGCAATGGATCCGTGTTGATTATGAGGCAGTAAATGACCCCGCATCCGCTGCATCTATTCAACCCGCCGCTACCAGTACTGTTGCCCAGCCCGCCACGCTATACCGAGAGGTGCACAGCGCGCAGGGGCTATCACAGTTTTTTTTCACTCAACGCCAAGGGCAATGGCAGTTAAATCGCAGCACTGGCCCTCAATGCGCTGGTTGTCCTCCTACGGAAATACAGACCAAAATGACTGACACAACGGCGCAGCTCAACTGGCCGGGTACGCAATGGCAGCACCATGAGGATGGCAGTCGTACACTTAGTTTTACGAATCCCAATGATATCTCAAACTATGAACTGCGCTTAGATTTTGATGATCATAGCCGCTTGAAAGCTTGGCATAGCCCGTTAACTGGCACCACGCGTATTAGTGCCCCTCATGACCCGCGGCAGGTACACATCAAATACGCCAATGGTGATCAAGCTCACCTACAGCGGGATGCCCAAGGCCGCCCTCAAAGTGTGGTGTTCTCCCGTGGTATCAGTAATGACGAACCCCATGATGACAAACTCCATACCCTGCCAGAGCAGCTTTTATCAAATGACGACTGGGCTGCTCTAAACGCCCCCATACCCGTGCACTTTGGCGGATTGGGTACGCAGCGGTTAACGCTACAACATCCCAATGAAAATCAGTGGTGGGTGCTCGGCCCCCAACAGCAATTGCGTCAGCGCAGCGTGCATCGGCATTTAAACACCGACATCGGTCCTTTGCACTGGACTTTTGAGGACCGTTTTGACTACAACAAGGCAGGATTATTAACGACCCATCATTTATTCGAAGGGGGGCAGCTGCACTATGAGTACGACACACAGCAGCAGCTCAAGGCAATTTATTGGCACCCAGCCCAAGGATTACCCCAAACCGTATTAAAGCTGCATGATTCTAATTTATGGGAACACCATAATGGGATTTTTGATTTTTATGGGTTGGATGGCACCAGCGAGCATCTACTGCTTTTTAATACCCAACACCTATTAAGCTGGCATGGACAGGAATTACAATCCTCAATTAGCGAAAGTGGGGCTAATAATACTCCCTTAGTCCGCGCCCAACATGCATTTTGGGCACCACGGGCAATGCCAAGCAAACATAAGGCCGTTGATAAACCCAATGCATGGCGCGACTCTAGGGTCAGTCAGCCTGGGTACAGTCAATACTATTTACACGATGACCAGGGGCGTTTAGTCGGGGCCCGCCAAACCCATTCAGACTGGCACTATTGGGCGTGGGATAACCTGGGCCAACACATCACTGTTGTGGACGGGGGTGCTGCCACGAGTAATCCCACCTCATGGGCTGCGCCAGCGGATTCCTCGCGTGATGCGTCTGGACTGTTGCAGCATTGGTCTGGCTTGAATGAATCTGGGGATACTGCTCTCCGCCAACTTTTTTATAATGCCCAACGTCGTTTGGCAGCAGTCACCCAGGATGAGCACCTGCTGGCCCGCTACCAGCATGATGCCTTTGGGCAGCGCATCCATGCTTTTTACCCTACTGCCCAAACAAAGCAGCACCACATGTTTATACACCATCAGCAAAAGCTGGTGGCTGAATGGTTTGGTAGTACGGACGAACTGCGTGTGCTCGTTTCCGAGCCACAACCGCACCCTATTAAAAGGCGCTATATTTATTTGGGTGATCAGCCGGTAGCAGTGATCGATTACGACGCAGAAACCCCCCGTCTATATGCGGTTCATAGCCAATTTATTGGTGCCCCCATTGCCGTCAGTGATGATCATCAACAGTTCGTCTGGCGTGCCCAATACGAGCCCTTGGGGGCGGCCCAAATACTGCACTCTGATTTCTATCAGCCTTTACGGCTGCCCGGTCATTATGCTGACCCTATGACAGGATGGCATGATAATTTATTACGCACTTATGATCCTCACCGTGGTCATTATTTAAATCCAGATCCGCTGGGTCCGGCTCCTGGGCAACAATTACTGGGATACGCCCGCCAACAGCCGTGGCAATTTATCGACCCCATGGGATTGCTGTTATTTGCTTTTGATGGCACGCGCTATGATGCGCGCCTGAACAGCAATGTCTGGAAATTTGCCGATCTCTATACCGATACTGCCTACTATCAAAGCGGTCCTGGTAATAGTAGCTATATCGACTGGGACGCAGTCACTGCATGGCGTGCCCATCAAATTGTGCAAAATCAATGGCAGCACTTGCTCAATGAAATCCTATGGCAAGATACCGGCGAACGTTTAGCCATTGATGTGATTGGATTTTCTCGAGGGGCGGCCTTGGCCCGTCATTTTGGCAATGAGATCCTGCAACATACCCAACAAGGCTGGTTTCATTATGAGGACGATTTTGGTCGCCAGTATGCAACCTGTCTCGAGCCGCGCTTTCTAGGGCTTTTTGATACCGTGGCGCAGTTTGGTTTGCTGGGCTCACATAACCGTTTATATGATCTTAGTGTGGCACCCGAATGGGCTTGGGTAGCTCATGCTGTTGCTTTGAATGAGCATCGACAATTATTCCCTCTGTATTCCATCGAAATCGATCCAGAGACCCCGTTAGGCCAGAGCCAAGTGCAGGCAGGATTTATTGGTGCGCATGAGGATCTGGGTGGTGGGCATAAAGATAAAGAAGAGGTGGGTTCTTCTGCTTATGAACACCCCTCTGATCAAGGTGATTTAGCGCATATACCTTTGGCATGGATGATTTGGCAAGCTCAATCCATGGGGCTGGCCTTTGCAGACACCGAGGTCGATGCATTACAGTCCATCGAGACCCCGCTATTGCACGATGCACGTCCTGCCTATTGGCGCTATTTAGCGACTGATCGACAGGTACAAACCGATGATCACAGCGAACATCAATGGCTGCACCCCGAAATCGGGCAGGCTGTACGCAATGAGGTTGAATCCTTTATACAGCGCTTTAAAGACTGGCAGAAAAGCACTGATAGCGCTGTGGGTACGGTAGATTTAGAAGCTTATTATCAATGGCTCGAGCAAAAACTGCACTGGCGACCAGTCCCGACAGTTAATTGAGCATTCCACTCGAATTCAAGTTATGATCTAGGCCTTAGAGGGGTTCCCTCTGGACTTTTTTCATAGATTTGACTCCATCATTGCCCTATGCTTTTACAGCAACAAAAAAAGCTTATTGCCATTATTGAACAGGCCGTACAAGAGCTACTGCCCGATGCCTCTGTAAAGATCCATCTCGAGCGCCCCAAGGTCGCTGCTCATGGTGACATGGCCACCAACGTTGCCATGCAATTGGCTCGCCCAGCCCGTCGCAATCCACGCGAGCTGGCCGAGGCCCTAATTCAACTCATCCAAGACAACCCAGACAGCCAAGACTTGCTGGCTGCGTGCGAGGTCGCTGGCCCTGGTTTTATCAATTTTCGTTTAACAGAACAGGCCCACCAAGCGGTCGTACATCAGATCCACGAGGCGGGGGCCGATTTTGGACAACAACCTCGTCAGGATAAAAAGGTGATGGTTGAGTTTGTCTCGGCCAACCCCACCGGCCCTTTGCATGTGGGCCACGCGCGTCAGGCAGCTTTGGGTGATGCCATCTGCCGTTTATATAGTATTTTGGGCTACGAGGTTAGCCGCGAGTTCTACTACAACGATGCTGGTAACCAAATTCACAACCTGGCCCTTAGTGTGCAGGCCCGTGCCCGTGGCATCGAGCCCGACAGCCCTCAGTTTCCTGCTGACGGTTACCGCGGTGATTACATCCTCGAGATTGCGCAGGATTTTTTAGCTAAAAAAACCGTTTCCGCCGCCGATGGCGAGCCTGTCACCGCTACGGGTGATGTAGATGATTTGGATAATATCCGCCAGTTTGCCGTTATCTACCTGCGCCATGAACAAGATCTAGACTTACAAGCGTTTGGATTAGAATTTGATAATTATTATTTAGAAAGCTCTCTGTACACGACAGGGCGTGTTGAACGCGTGGTCGAGGCATTGACCCAGGCTGGTCATACCTATGAAAAAGACGGCGCTCTTTGGCTGCGCACAACCGAGCTCGGCACAGGTGATGATAAAGACCGTGTCATGCGCAAAAGCGATGGCGGTTATACCTATTTTGTGCCCGATGTTGCTTATCATGTCACCAAGTGGGAGCGTGGCTATCACTACTGTGTTAATATACAGGGCACTGATCATCACGGTACGGTTGCTCGGGTGCGTGCGGGCTTACAGGGGATGGATTTGGGCATCCCCAAAGATTTCCCTGCCTATGTCCTGCACAACATGGTAAAGGTAATGCGTCACGGCACCGAGGTCGCTATTTCCAAGCGCGCCGGCAGTTACACCACCATGCGCGAGCTCATCGACTGGGTTGGTCTGGATGCGGTACGTTTCTTTTTGGTACAGCGTCGGGCAGATTCTGAGTTCACTTTTGATATTGACCTTGCCCTCTCGCATAGCGAGGAAAACCCGGTCTACTACGTACAGTACGCTCATGCACGCATTCATTCGGTGCTGCGCCAGGCAGAAATCCCGCTTTCCACTCTTAGCCAAGCAGACACCAGCCCGCTCACCGCACCTAGCGAGCGCGCCCTGCTACAACGCCTGGCCGAGTACCCGGCCATGATCCAGCAGGCTGCCCACGAGCTCGCCCCCCACCAGGTTGCATTTTGGTTGCGCGATTGCGCTGCCGACTTTCACACCTGGTATAACAACGAGCGCTTGCTGGTCGACGATGACAAACTACGCCTGGCCCGTCTGAGCCTGGCTTTGGCCTGTGCTCAGGTTATTGCCAACGGTCTAGGCTTGCTGGGTGTCAGTGCACCCCTAAAAATGTAAACCATGGCCAGAAAACGTAAACGATCTTCTAACTCTCGCGGCGGTACTTTTACCGGCATCATTATCGGACTGGTTCTAGGCTTGGCCGCAGCGGTTGCGGTCGCCATCTATGTGACCAAAGCCCCGATGCCTTTTTACGATCGTGCCAGTCGTGAGCCCAACGAAATTATCCTGCCCGATGTCCGCGACGCACCGGATCCCAACAGCAAGCTCTATCAAAAGAACTCTCGCTTGCCCGAGGATACCCGAGTTCCTGCGCCGACTAAAAAGCAACAAGAGGACGAGCTCGGACAATTTATTGCTGGGCTAAATCAGCTCGAGCCCGTCCCTGAGGGGTCTTTACCTAAAAGCCCACCTCCTGAATCCGAGCAAGCCCGCCCAGATACTTCGGGGGATACTGCTCGCGAGGCTCCGGCTGCTGAGTCTGCCGCCACCCCTAGCAAAGAAACCACCTACTTTTTACAAGCAGGTGCTTTTAGATCTGCCCAAGATGCGGATACTGTAAAAGCACGCATCATTATGCTGGGCCATAACGCCAGTGTGCAGGTGGCTCAGTTAGATGGCTCGCCCATTAACCGTGTTCGCGTGGGTCCCTTCAAAGGCATTGACGAGCTCAACAAAGCCCGCGAGGCTTTAGGGGCTGAACAAATCGAGACTTCTGTTGTCAGACAATAAGGTTTCTAATTTTTTAGTGGAATCATCACAATGAATGCTTTTTCCCTTTTGTCACGTTTTGCAGCGACGGCCACTTTAGCCGCCATGGCACTGTTCAGTCCGTTGCATGCCACCGCCAACGAGCTCCCTGACGACGAGCGCTACGCCCGTTTGGCCCAGGTACAGCCATCGGATCGTGCCGATCAGGTCGAAATACTCGAGTTTTTTGCTTATAGCTGCCCTTATTGCGCGATGTTTTCACCCTATGTTGCCAACTGGGCCCAAAACCTGCCCGATGGCACCGTGATCAAACGCGTCCCAGTGGCATTTAATGCCGGCATGAGCGATTTACAGCGCATGTACTACACGCTCGAGGCGCTAAATCGTTTGGACTTGCATGATGCCTTGTTTGATACCTTGCACAAAGACCGCGAAGAGGTTTTTGATGCTCAGGCGCTGACCCAATGGGCCGTCAATCAGGGCATTGACGAACAAGAATTTACCCAAGCTTTTAATTCTTTTGGGGTGCAGACCAAAGCCAATCGTGCTAACGAATTGGTCAAGCGCTATCAGATCGAGGGCACACCGACCTTAGCCATCGACGGGCGTTTTTTGACCTCACCAGCCATGGCACAGGGCTATGATGAGGCCATCGAAACAGCCCAACAATTATTGGACTACAGCCTGCAACAAGCTCAGTAATCTGCACTTAGTCTACTGATCGACTGAGTCTGTTTTTTATACATATTACGCCGTGTTCCCAATACTGGGGCACGGCGTTTTTAATTAGTCAGTATGCTGTAAAGCCTGGGCACGAGCCTGCATTAAATCTTCTATGAGGGCTTCTGGCGCCTCTAGACCGATTTGCAGGCGCAATACCTGCGGTGCTTGACCTTGGGCATCGCGCTTTCCTTGTGGGCTGTCTGTCCAATAACTATGTGGCCGTAGCGCATCAGTACTGACCCATTGAATCAGGCTCTCAAAGCCGCCCCAGGAAAAACCAATACCCAGATAACGCAAGCTATCTACAAAAACTCGGGTTTGGCCGGGGCTGAGCGACCAAGCGAAGGACAGCATGCCGTTTGAGCCCAATGCATCACGCTGCCACAAGGCGTGGCCTGGGTCTTCGGGCCAAGCAGGGTGATAAATCTGCTCTACCTCGGGCCAGGCAGCGAGCGCCGCACATATCTCGAGCGCAGATTGTGCGGTCTGCTCCATACGCAAGGGTAGGGTGCGTACCCCGCGTAAAGCCAGCCAGCAATCATCCGCACTGATGGCAAAACCAATCGCATAGTGTGCGTCATGCAAGATCTTCATATGAGATTCATGGCGCGTGACCACTGCTCCCAACATCAAATCAGAATGACCGCCTACATATTTGGTCCCAGCGACGATAGAAACATCTACCCCCAAGGCCAACGGCTGATAGCTATACCCCGAACCCCAGGTATTATCTGTCATGACGATCAAATCATGGGCGTGCGCCCATTCGACTAATCGCGGCACATCGAGCATTTGCATCAATAATGAGCCTGGGGATTCGATATAAAGGACTTTGGTATTTGCTTGTAAGGCTTGTTCAAAAGCCTCTACAGTGGGTGGGCAATAGCTATATTCCACGCCCATGCGGGCCAACATTTGATTAGCAAAACCACGAACAGGTGCATACACGCAATCGGCAATCAATATGTGATCACCTTGTTGCAAAAAGCTAAATAAAGCGTGACTGATGGCGGCCATCCCACTGGGCAGTAAAAAGGCTCCATGCCCCTGTTCAAGGGTACAAAAAACCTCTTCTAAAGCACGGTGTGTATCCAATCCTCCGCGCCCATACACGGGGGGTGTTTTACCCCCATGTGCTCGGCTTTGTAGGGCCTGCTCCAGGGCCGCTACGCTCTTGAAACGCACGGTGCTGCTGCGCTGAGCTGGCAAAGGGACCGGCGCGGTCCCATCAGCATCAAACGGAGCCAGACCAATATGTTGCAAGGCGGTTTGAAAAAACTTTTGTGATGATGGTTTGCCCATGGTTATGTCTCGATCAATTAATCTTTTTTCTGATAAAAGCGATACACCCCATCCTCTAGGCGTCGCTGCAATTTATCCTCGTAGTATAAAGCGTGCAGGTGTGAAATGGCCTCACCCATCGCAAAATTCATCTGGTGCGCATCCAAAGTGCGGCGGAACATGATGGGCACGAGCTCGGCAGCTGTTAAGCCACCATTGGCACAGGCGTCGTAGGTCTCTTTTAAACGCTCATCATGGTGCTCGTGTTGCTGACGGATACGTTCGTGCACCCCACGGAAAGGACGTCCGTGCGAAGGCAGAACCACTGCATCCTCATGAATATGCGCATAACGATCCAGCGAGCGCAAATACAACGTCAAAGGATTAGCCCCAGGTTCGTAAGCCTGCACACTGACGTTGGTGGAAATGCGCGGCAACAACATATCGCCAGAAATAAAGACATTGATTTCAGGGCACCACAGTGAAATATGCTCGGGCGCATGACCATAACCGATGATCACCTCCCAGTCGTGTTGACCAATGCGGATGGTATCGCCGTGCAAAATGCGGTGAAAGCGCGGTGGCAAATTGCTCACTAAGCTGGGGTAATAACCGTCCCGAGCACGAATTTGCTCGAGCAACTGCGGGTCGGATAGACCGTGACTTTGAAAATGCGCGGCGGTGGCTTGTCCTACCTGGCTGAGCAAGGGGTTGATGTCAGAAGCAGGCTGCAACCACATGCAGGCTACCATGTAGTCTGTCATGCTCATCCAGAGGGGGGCATTCCAGCGCTCACAGTGCCAACCCGCCAAACCGACGTGATCTGGGTGCATATGGGTCACCAACACCCGCAAAATGGGTAACCCCTCTAGGTGCTCGGCAAAAATGCGTTCCCAAATAGCTTTTTGTTCATCCAGGGCTACCCCTGTGTCAATCAATGTCCAGCCCTGTTGGCCGTCGATTTCATCGCGCAGTAGCCACACATTAATATGGTCCAACGCAAAAGGCAGAGGCAGGCGTACCCAAAACACGCCCGGACCGACTTCTTTGAGCGTGCCAAACTCAGGTAAAAAGTCTTCCCAAGGGTAGGTCAATGAGGGATTGGATTTTCGGCTCATAACAGAAATAACGCTTTAAAATTAAAAATTGCTCGAACAGTCACAATACACAGCCTACAAAATGACGTCATCCAACAGGCTCTTTAAAGCACAATGATTGGACAAACCCCCCATCCAGACCCGCAAAGCTTCGGTAAACCCTAATTGCTGCTTTGCACAACTACATTGCACAATGTGATCTTGTTTGTCATGTGTTGCTGCCGATGGCAGTATGACTCTAGGTAATACAGTATGTCGCGTCTCAATGATCTTGCCGTTGTCGTGCCTGCCCAGCGCGCGCCCTCGCCAGAGCATATTGCTCGGACAATTCTAGATGGTTTCAATCGCCACTATTCCCTCTTTCGGTATAGTGCGCAGCGGGCCAAAGTACTGTTTGAATCAGGGCTCTGGAACAGCATTCAGCAACTGTCTAGCGAGCGTATCGAATATTACGACATCCGCGTACGCGAGTGCACCACCGTTGTTTCCAAAGCATTACGCAATAGCTACCTGCAGCCCAGCAATGCCGCCGGTGACGTCCACCTAAGCCAAGAGCAAGAGGATTTTTGGCGCCAGGTCAAGGCCACTTATGTGCGTTTGCTAAACAATCACAAACAGCCCGAATGCGCGGAAACGTTTTTCAACTCGGTGTCTTGCCGAGTGCTGCATCGAACCTATTTCAACAACGATTTCATTTTTGTCCGGCCTGCCGTCGCAACTGAGTATATCGGCGGCAGCAGCAAGCCTGCTTATCGCGCGTATTATCCGTTAAATACGGGTTTGCTGCCCGCTTTGCATCGCATGGTTGCTGATTTTGGCCTCGCTGCACCCTTTGTGGATTTGCCCACCGATATCCGTCATTTGGCACGTCGTGCCGTGCATGTGCTGCGCCAGCGCCTGCCCTACGAGCCAGGTCGCCGTATTGGCCCTGACTGCCAAATACAGGTGCTTAACTCTTTGTTTTTCCGTAATAAAGGCGCTTATATTGTCGGCCGTTTTATTAATTATGGCACCATTTATCCCTTTGCTATTGCATTGACGCACACGC
This sequence comes from Paenalcaligenes sp., assembly GCA_035302345.1. Classification (GTDB taxonomy): domain Bacteria; phylum Pseudomonadota; class Gammaproteobacteria; order Burkholderiales; family Burkholderiaceae_B; genus Paenalcaligenes. The sequence continues at coordinate 27,043 of DATGSS010000034.1, read as the reverse complement.
AAAGCGGTCACATCGAAATTGATGCGCTACTGGATGACAAAGACGATCTCAGTACTTTGTTTAGTTTTACGCGCGCTTATTTTTTGGTGGATATGGAAATTCCAGCGGCCTACGTAAGCTTTCTCAAGTCTCTTTTACCGCGCAAGCCCGCCGCCGAATTCTATAACGCTATTGGCCTGCAAAAGCAGGGCAAAACCCTGTTCTACCGTGATTTCTTGTATCATTTGCATCACTCCAATGATCTATTCCAACGCGCTGATGGTATTGAAGGGATGGTGATGGTGGTCTTTACTCTGCCCTCTTATCCCTATGTTTTCAAAGTGATCCGCGACAAAATTCGCAAAGAAAACATGTCCCATAAAATCGTTAAAGATCGTTATTTGCTGGTCAAAAAGCATGATCGTGCCGGGCGAATGGCGGATACTTGGGAGTATTCACAGGTGGCTTTACCCAAAGCGCGTTTCTCGGACGAGCTTTTGGCCGAATTACGAGCGGAAATCCCGTCATTATTAGAAGAGTCCCAGGACCACATTGTGTTAAAACACGTATATATAGAGCGTCGCATGTTGCCGCTAAATATTTACCTGGGCAATGCTAATGATGATGAGTTGGATTTGGCCATCAAGCAATATGGTGAGGCCATTCGCGAGTTAGCCGCCAACAATATTTTCCCTGGCGATATGCTGTTCAAGAATTTTGGTTTAACCCGCTTGGGCCGTTTGGTGTTTTACGATTATGATGAAATTCAGACCATGACCGAGATGAATTTCCGCGTCATTCCCGAACCCCCAAACGCCGAGGCAGAAATGGCCAGCGAACCTTGGTATCCCGTGGCCGCCAATGATGTTTTTCCCGAGGAGTTCGAGTGGTTTTTATTAGGTGATCCGCGCATTCGCGACGCCTTTAAAAAATACCACCCCGAACTGCTCTCGGCCCAATGGTGGTCTGACTGCCGTCAACGCGTCAGCCAGGGCCGCTTAGAGAATATCTACCCTTATAGTCTTCACAAAAGACTGTCTGCACGCCGTGCAGACTCGTTAACTACAACACAGGAGAATCACAATGTCTGACCCTATCGTAATTGTGTCAGCTGCGCGTACCCCCATCGGTGCCATGAGCGGGAGCTTTTCCTCTATGGCTGCCCACGAGCTAGGCTCAGCAGCTATCAAAGCTGCCCTCGAGCGCGCAGGCATACAGCCAGAGGCTGTGGATGAGGTCTTGATGGGCAACGTCCTGCAGGCAGGACAAGGCCAAGCCCCCGCCCGTCAAGCCGCACTGGGTGCTGGTTTACCCAAAAATGTCCCATGTACCACCGTGCACAAAGTTTGTGGTTCGGGCATGAAAACTGCCATGATGGGTTTTGACATGCTCAAAGCCGGCAGCGCCAATGTCGTGGTTGCAGGGGGTCAGGAAAGCATGACCAATGCTCCTTATCTACTGCTCAAAGGCCGCAGCGGTTACCGCTATGGCAATGATCGTATCTTTGACCATATGGCTTTGGATGGCCTCGAGGATGCTTACGAGCACACGCCTATGGGTGTTTTTGCCGAACAATGCGTCGACAAATACGGCTTTACCCGCGAGGAACAAGACGACTACGCCATCGAATCGCTGCGTCGCGCTCGCGAGGCCACTGAAAAAGGTCTTTTTGAGTGGGAAATCACACCTGTCACCGTGAAAAGCCGTCGCGGGGATACCGTTGTTGAAATTGATGAGTCCCCCACTCGTGCTAATCCCGAGCGCATCCCTAGCTTGCGCCCCGCCTTTAAAAAGGACGGTACAGTGACGGCCGCCAACGCATCTTCTATTTCGGATGGAGCTGCGGCATTGGTCTTAATGCGTGACTCGACTGCCAAAGAGTTAGGCGCTAAGCCTATTGCTACCATCGTGGCGCATACGCAGCACGCTCACGAGCCCGAGTGGTTTACCACTGCGCCTGTCGGTGCCATCCAAAAACTATTGGAAAAGACCGGCTGGAGCATCGAGGATGTCGATCTGTTTGAGATCAACGAGGCTTTTGCATGTGTGACCATGGCAGCCATGAAAGATCTCAACATCCCTCATGACAAGGTCAACATCCACGGGGGCGCCACCGCATTGGGTCACCCCATCGGGGCTTCGGGTGCACGTATTATTGCTACCCTGATCGGTGCACTACGCGCGACCAACAAAAAACGTGGTATCGCAACCCTGTGCATTGGCGGTGGCGAGGCTGTTGCCATGGCCATCGAGTTAGCTGATGAATAAAACCCAGGACTACAAACACCCATATGATGTGTGTTTTTAGTCCATGACAAAACGCCGCGAGATTATCCCCGTGGCGTTTATATACAAACGGCTGCTTTTTATAAAGGCAGCCGTTTTTTATGGTTGAAAGCGCAGCATCTTATAAGGGAAATTGACGCGGTGTGGTTTGTACCGTTACCCAACGCTCTTCAGTAAACTCATTAATGGCTGCACGGCTGCCAAAACGTCCATAACCACTGTCTTTAAGACCACCAAAGGGTGCTTGCGCTTCGTCGTGTACCGTCGGGCCGTTGATATGACAAATGCCACTTTCTATTTTTCCTGCAATAGTTAGGGCCTGGCTGATATTTTGACTATACACTGCGGCGGACAATCCATATTGATTGTCATTGGCCCGTTCGATGGCCTCATCAATATCTTTGAAACGCATAACAGTGACAACAGGCCCAAATGATTCTTGGGCATACAGTTTCATCTCAGGGCGAATTTCATCCACAATCAACGGATACATTTGTGCCCCATTTATACGTAGCGGCAGTGGTAACCGCGCCCCATGCTGCACCGCATCATCTACCAAGTCACGCAGACGGTCCGCTGCTTGTTTGCTCTCTAAATAAGCAAAAGTTGTATCCGGATCATCTGGATGACCCACGGCGATCTGCTGGGTTTTATCAACCAATTTGGTCATAAACTCATCGGCGACGCGCTCATCGACCAAGACCCGTTCTGTGGACATGCAGATTTGCCCCTGATTGAAAAAAGCCCCAAAAACCACCCCGGCAACTGCTTGGTCTAGATCAGCATCGGCACAAATGATCGCTGGAGCCTTGCCCCCTAACTCGAGCACGGCTGGTTTCAGGTGCTGGGCTGCAACGGTTGCAATGATGCGCCCCACCTCGGTAGAGCCCGTAAAATTAACCCGCTTGATAGCTGGATGGGCGATGAGCTGTTCGACCACTGCAGGAGCATCTGCAGGCGCATTGGTCAAAATGTTGACGACCCCAGGGCCAATGCCTGCCTCATTGAGTACCTCACCCACTAACACATGCGTCGCGGGACTGATTTCTGCTGCTTTGAGGATCACGGTATTACCATAAGCAATGGGCATGGCAATGGCACGCGTCGATAAAATCATGGGGGCATTCCAAGGGGCGATACTGAGTACCACCCCACAGGGCACACGCATGGACAAAGATAAATTACCCGGCACATCCGACGGCACAACGGCCCCCTGCACCTGTGTCGTCATGCTTGCAGCTTCACGTAAAATATTGGCTGCTAATTGTGCATTAAACCCGTACCATGCATCAGTCGAGCCCGTTTCCTGACGCGCAATACGAATGAAATCGGCACTGCGCTCGGCCATTAAATCAGCAGCCCGTAGTAAACGCTGCCGACGTTCGGTAGGCCCCAAAGCAGACCAGCTTTTAAAGGCCTCGGATGCAGCCTCGATGGCAGCCTGTACATCGGCAGGTTGTGCGGCAGCGGCGATGGTGGCAACCTGACCGGTTACCGGATTGATGCGTTCAAAAGTCTGGCCGCCCTGTGCATCGCGTAACTCGCCATTAATGAGTAGTTGCGCCTTGTTCACGTTGATTGCTCCTTGTCTATCCAGTTGTTTTTAAATCACGCTTTGATCTGAGCCCTTAGTTTCTATCTGACTATATTTGCCGTGACTATGGTTTCCGCGTAAAGTCTATTGTTTACTGCACGTAATTACTGCTTAATCGCCGGCTGATTCTATGTTCGACGTTTTGGTTTATCTCTTTGAGACTTATTACAACCCACAAGCCTGCCCCACAGACGATGTGCTTGTACATAAGTTGGCTGCCGTCGGCTTTGAAAACGACGAAATTTACGACGCCCTTGATTGGTTGCGTGGTCTCGTTGAATCCAGCCAGCATCACAGCCCCATGGCAACCCCACGCTCGGCGCATAGCATGCGCATTTTCACTGCCGAAGAGCAACATCATTTTGATACTCAGGCGCTGGGTTTTATCCATTTTTTAGAGTCCTCACAGGTACTGACCCCTTTGTTGCGGGAAATACTCATCGAGCGGGCCATCGCCGTCCAAGAGCCTCCTTTGTCTTTGGATAAACTCAAAATCATCGCCCTCATTGTATTGTGGCGCCACGAAATTGAAATCGATCACCTGATCTTCGAAGAGCTCATTTCGTATCACGAAGACGAGCTGCCCCACTAACGGCTCTCGATCGGTTCTTGTTTCTCGTTGAGTAAATCCTCGAGCACCACCGCTCCATTACCACTGGCTTTAAAGCGGCCCCAACGCGCCCCTGTCAACGCCATCCCTTGGCCCTCGGCAAAATACCAAGCATTGACTCCATCAGGCGTCCACTCACCGAACTTCATCTCCATCATGATCGGGATGGCACGCTGCAGGACCTGCGGCTGAGTAATCGGTATCAAATAATAATTGGGATGGGGATCGCTACCACGCAATTGTGCTTCGAGTGGGTGTTCGACCCGCTGCACTAGATAATCTTGCCCATCGACCTGCACTGCGTATAAGCGCGCCCCCTGCCGTTTAGTTGGCATCACCCATACCCGCAAACGCATCCGCGGCCAGGCGATCTCGGGATGCTGCTTTTGCAATAGGCGAATGCTCATACTTAGGCCAAAACGCAGTGACATATAGTCCCCTTGCATCAAAGAGCGCGGATCCGCAGGCAATAAAGACAACTCAAAACTGACTCCCTCTTTGAGGATTCGCTCTTGGACGTACAAATACCAAGCACTGCTACTGTAAATCGCCACCGCACCCAGGCCCAGGGCTATCCATTGCATAGCGGTCATACGACCCTGTTTTTTAGAATCACGGACGGAAGCAGTTTGTTGGGATGCTGTTTGTTGAGATGCAGGCGCTGTTTGCTCAGACGATGTAATTGAATGCGAAGATACAGCTGACTGTTGAGAGGTGCCCACAGTTGGCTCAGAGCTGGGTTGCACAGGCCTTTTTTTGCGACCGGCAAATACATGCTCCAAAGCCAGACTCAGTGTGCCAATCAGTCCGGCACCAATTAATAGCCGACCCACTTTTTCCAGCAAACTTATATAGGTGGCGTCATACCAGCGCACCAACACGAACATAAAACAAGCCAAAAATAAGTACATCGCTGCTCGATGTTGATGCACCCCTGCATACACGATGCCTGTAAAAGCCATGACCAGCCATGGGTTAGGCCACCAGACAAAGGCCACACCCAGAGCGCCCGCAGCGACCACAACCGTACTTAAGCCCCCTAATGCAGGAGACAGGGACAACCACACAGTAGCCACCAATACAAAGGCAGCCACACTACTCAGTATGGGTACCCCAAAACCAGGTTGCGCCCAGCCAGCAGCAACCCACCACGATGCCAACCCAATCACGATTAGCCAAAAACCACTGGCTGCTAATAAAGGTTGTAGCTCGCGTTGTCGCGCCTGATCCAACCAATGATAGGCCCCAGCGAGCAAAAACACCCAAGCGTAAAGTAGCGCAAAACGTAGGTCAAATACTGCTGTACCGGTCTGCCACGGCACACTGTGCGGCGCAACCCAAGGCCAAGCCCAACAAATAAATACCAACCATGCAGCGGTCAAGGCACGTACCATCGGAGCCCGTGCCCACAGATACCAAAGCATGGCCAGCAAAAAGACAATAACAAAGCCCAGAGCACTGAACTCACCCCGTGACCACACCACTGTGATAGTGATCAAAGAGCCTACCCAGGTCATTAACCACAAATCAAACCACCAACGGCCTCTACGCCACGGTTGCGTCACCCCCAGCAACATGGACAAGGCAAATAAAAACCAAGCCAGCACGGGCAAAGGCAAACTGCCCCAAACACTCAGAAAACTGACCCAGAAAACAGCAGCCACCACCAGCACCAGCACCCGCATACCACGCAACGGCCAACGCTGATAAATGGATGATGCACCAGACCGTTGAGCAGTGTCTGATGATGCCTCGGACGCCCCCTGAGACTGATTTGAGGACGGCTTTGTGGGTTGGGCAGCAGACGGCTCAGCCGCTGAATGATCGACTGGTGGACGCGCTGATTGCGCCCGTAAACGCTGTGTACGGCGCATATGTGCAAAGAGCCACAAAGCGGCCAACGGCACCAATAACAGGGCATAAATGCCCAAACCCATGTGCGGCAGCACAGTAAAACTAAGATGAAATACTAAAATTAAGCCAGCCGCACTAAACCCTACCCAGGCGAGCAATTCATCACGCCAGCGCAACATGAGCCAAGCAATGAATGCCAAAAACACAAAGCCCAATCCCAACGGCCATGACAACAGCGCATCCGCGTGGTGATAATGTGCATATTCCACCACGGCCAAAGCAAATGAAAAAGCCGCTACCGTAAAACACAACGCCCGCAATGCCCAAACCCAGGGGTTGCCCTGTGCACGCCACAATAACAGCAATAAAAACCACAGTGCATTCCAGGCTGCCAGGTAAGTACTCATCACATACTGAGCAGAAAAATAAAAGCTCGTTACAATAAGCAGGCCGATACTGACGTTGGTTAAAAACCAGCTAAGCAGTATGATGGGGATGCTTTGTAACCCGACAGCCCAGGGCACTAACAACACCGCCCACCAAGCAAACAGGCGCCACGAATCCGCTCCACTATGGTATACCTGCCCCAACAGGGCCAGCAGGGCACCGGTCATCAGGGCGGCTACCAGCAGCGCAATACTTGACAGCGAGAATGGCTTAGCCCAATCTTTGGGGTGATATCGACCCTGACGTCCCGCAAACAACAGGGGCACGGTAAATGCCACGGTCACCAGAGCAATTCGCTTTGCATGGGACCACAGCGGCCAGTTAGCAGCGACCCACATAATAATGGCGCTGCCCACGAGCACCCCCGCGCACATTAGGGTACTGCGCAATAAAAATTGGGCCCGGTATTGTTCTGCACGAGTTGTTGTGCATTCAGAGCGATGAGCTTGCATCATTGATATCAATTATTGTCTGATCTGATTTGCGCTATCGCCATGCATTAAAATTGGAAACTCATGACTAAAACGCTAATCATTGCTGAAAAACCTTCTGTTGCTTTAGACATTTCACGTGCACTGGGTGGCTTTACCCGCCAGGGCGATTATTACGAAAGTGATGAATATGTCCTCGCTGCCAGTATAGGGCACTTATTGGGCCTTGTTGCGCCGAATGATCCCAAGCGGGGAAAATGGACGTTTACGCACCTGCCTGTCATTCCACCACAATTTGAGCTCAAACCCAACGATAAGCGCTCGGCCGAGCGCTTGAAAATGCTCATCAAACTGATCAAACGCAAAGATGTCGCACACATCATCAATGCCTGTGACGCGGGTCGCGAGGGCGAGCTCATCTTTCGTTATATTGTCCAGTTTGCAGGCGTAGACAAGCCCATATCCCGACTCTGGCTGCGTTCGATGACCCGTACAGCCATTCAAGAAGCATTCAATGAATTGCGTTCTGACGAAGAGCTCAAACCCCTAGAGCAGGCCGCCCGTGCCCGTGCCGAGGCCGACTGGTTAATTGGGATCAATGGCACCCGCGCCATGACTGCCTTTAACAGCAAAGACGGTGGCTTTTTCAAAACAACCGTAGGCCGTGTCCAAACCCCCACCCTGACCATTGTGCACAAGCGCGAAGAGGAAATCCGCCGCTTTGTGCCCCGTGACTACTGGGAGGTCCACGCCACTTTTGCCGCGCAGGCAGGCACCTATAACGGCCGCTGGTTTGATCCCGAGTTTAAAAAAGACGAACAGGATCCCCACCTGCGCGAACAGCGCCTTTGGGATGCCGACCGTGCCCAGGCCATTGTTGATGCTTGCCTGCACGAACCCGGCATTGTCAGCGAGACTTCACGCCCATCACGACAGCAATCACCTGCGCTTTTTGACTTGACCAGCCTACAACGCGAGGCCAACTCTCGTTTTGGCTTTTCGGCAAATACCACCCTATCTATTGCACAGGCCCTGTACGAACGCCACAAGGTCCTCACCTATCCGCGTACTGATTCGCGCTACTTGCCCGAGGATTACCTGCCCACCGTGCGCAGCACCTTTGAGACCATGGCTAATTCGGGGGCGCCCACCCAACAAAGCGTCGCCCCCTTTGCGCAAACGGTATTAGAAAAAAACTGGGTCAAACCCAACAAACGCATCTTTAACAACGAGCGCATATCTGATCACTTTGCGATCATTCCCACGCAGCAGGCTCCTAAAACACTCAGTGATGCCGAGTTCAAGGTCTACGAATTAGTTGCACGCCGTTTCTTGGCCGTATTTTTCCCGGCTGCAGAATACCGTTTGACCACGCGTATCACCCGCGTCAAAGACGAGCACTTTAAAACCGAAGGCCGTGTGCTGGTCACACCTGGTTGGCTTGCTATTTATGGTCGCGAAGCCCAAGGCGGCGAGGACAGTCTCATCCCAGTCCAAGAAAATGAAACCGTTCAAACCGAAGATGTCGAGCTACAGGCACTACAAACCAAACCCCCAGCCCGCTTTACTGAGGCCACCCTACTGTCAGCAATGGAAGGGGCTGGCAAGCTAGTCGATGAGGATGCCCTACGCGAGGCCATGTCCGAGCGCGGCCTGGGAACTCCAGCCACACGGGCCTCTATTATCGAGGGCTTGCTCAAAGAGGGGTATCTACGCCGCGAGGGCCGCGAGCTCATCCCCACTGCCAAGGCCCGCCAATTAATGACCCTGCTCAACGGTTTGGGCGTCAGTGAATTGACCTCACCCGGGTTGACCGGTGATTGGGAATATCGCCTCAAACAAATCGAAATGGGCGAAACAGGCGCCAAGAGCTTCCTAGATAAAATCGAAGAGATGACCAAAGTCATCGTCGGCCGTGCCAAAGAATACGAAAGTGATTCCGTACCTGGCGACTACGCGACCTTGGAAACACCCTGCCCAGCGTGTGGTGCGGTGGTCAAAGAAAATTACCGTCGTTACGCATGCACCCAGTGTGAGTTCTCCATCGGCAAACACCCCGGGGGGCGGACCTTTGAGCTCGACGAGGTAGAAACACTACTCAAAGATCGTGAAATCGGTCCACTGACTGGTTTTATTAGCCGCATGGGCCGTCCATTTGTGGCCATCTTGCGCATCAATGCCGAAAACAAACTTGAATTTGATTTTGGCCAAAATGACGAAGAAGACAACGAACCCGTTGATTTCACAGGAAAAACCGCCTTGGGCAAATGCCCCAAATGCGAACACCCTGTGTACGAACATGGTCTGAACTATGTTTGTGAAAAGGCAGTGGGTCCAGAGAAAACCTGTGACTTCCGCTCAGGCAAAATCATCCTCCAACAAGAAGTCAGCCCTGAGCAAATGACCAAAATGCTTGCCGAGGGCAAAACTGATTTGTTGGATGGTTTTGTTTCCAACCGCACGCATCGCAAATTCAAGGCCTTCTTGGTTATTAAAAAAGGCAAGGTTGGCTTCGAATTCGAACCTCGTGCCAGCAAAAAAACAGCAAAGAAAGCGACCAAAAAGGCCGCTAAGAAGGCGGCTAAAAAAGCTGCCAAAAAGGCAACTAAAAAGACCGCGAAAAAAGCCGCCAAAAAGGCAGCAAAAAAAGCGACTAAGAAAACAGCGACTAATACTGCAGCCAAAGCGACCAAGGCCGCCAAGGCAACTAAAGCAGCCAAAAAAGCCAGCAAGAAAACCACTTAATTTGCTGCCATATCAGCAGCTAACCTAAAGGGCACACAACACTTATGGACGCATCCGACACCGCCAACACAAAACCATGGCATTACGTCGCCGAATCGGAACTGCATGGTAGGGGCGTATTTGCACGCCGATTTATCCCCAAAGGTTCTACCATCATGGAGTACGAGGGCAAGCGCATCAGCTCGGATGAGGCCGATGAACAACCCTCGGCCGACCCTGATAACCCCTACCACACGTTTTTTTTCTCCTTGAGCAGTGGGGAAATTATTGATGGTGCCCAACAGGGCAATGACGCACGTTGGATCAACCACAGCTGTGAGCCCAATTGCGAAGGCCACGAAAACGATGCCGGCGATCGAGTATTTATTATTGCCAAGCGCGATATAGAAAAAGACGAAGAACTCCTCTATGACTACGCGCTGACCATTGATGAACCCCTGACAGACAGTCTCAAACAAAATTACGCTTGCTGGTGCGGTGCGCCGCAGTGTCGTGGGACCATGCTAGCAATCGATACTGATGATGCTGATGGCAGTGAGGATGGGGATGAACAGCAATATGACAGCCAGTCTGATGCTGCCGTCACCCAGCGCTGGATACGCGAGCAGGTCCAAGACGAAATACAGCGTCTACAACCCTATCTGCGTCGCGAAATCCATCGTGAGGTGCGCCGCAATATGCGACTGCGCAGACAACGCCAGCGACAGCGTCGCAACAATAGACGGTAAAGATAAACGTTAACGCTTGTTCTTTTAATGCCTGCCGTATTTTGATGACGCCTCAGGCTATCTATTGAAAGGCTGTTTCTATAAAGCTGCGTAGCTTGCGCGAATGCAAACGGGCGGCGGGCATGTCACGCAATAACTCGAGGGCCCGTATCCCTATATGCAGGTGTTGTCCTACCTGCGTGTCATAAAAGGCACTGGCCATGCCTGGCAGTTTGAGCTCGCCATGCAAGGGTTTATCAGAAACACACAACAACGTCCCATAGGGCACTCTAAATCTGAATCCGTTAGCCGCAATCGTCGCTGATTCCATATCCAAAGCAATCGCACGGGATTGCGATAGTTGACGCACAGGCTCGTGGTGATCGCGCAGTTCCCAGTTGCGGTTATCGATGGAAGCTACCGTACCCGTGCGCATGATGCGTTTGAGCTCCCAGTCAGTCAACCCAGACACCTGGGCGACCGCCTGCTCCAAAGCCACCTGTATCTCGGCCAGCGGTGGGACGGGTACCCATGTGGGTAAATCTGCATCCAGCACCCGATCTTGGCGAACATAACCATGAGCCAATACATAGTCACCCAAACGTTGTGTGGTGCGCAGCCCAGCACAATGGCCCAACATAATCCAAGCCGAAGGCCGTAATACTGCAATATGATCCGTGATGGTTTTAGCATTGGCCGGACCTACCCCGATATTGACCAAGGTAATGCCATTATGGCCCTCGCGCAGTAAATGATAAGAAGGCATCTGTGGATCTCGGACAGGAGGCGTCCCTGTGTAGTTTCCTTGGGCATCATAAATCACATTGCCCGGGTGCACTAATGCGGTATACCCCCCTTTGCCCTGCAACACCTGCTCTTTGCCCCACGCGCAAAACTCATCCACATAAAACTGGTAATTAGTAAAAAGAATAAAGTTTTGGAAAAACTCGGGCCGCGTGGCGGTGTAATGCTGCAAGCGCTGCAAAGAATAATCCACCCGAGGGGCTGTAAACGGAGCTAATGGGCGCGGCTCATCCTCTGTAGGCGTCCATGTCCCATTCACAATGGCATCATCCATCACGGCCAAATCAGGCACATCAAAATGATCCCGTAGCGTTTGTCCAGAGGGCTCGGGATAAGCCACCGGTGCATCCTCCATACTGTCAGCCAACGCAAAATGCAAAGGGATTGGCTGAGTCGACTCACCCACACTCAGCGGCACACGGTGGTTTTTTAAAAGCAAACTGATTTGTTCAAACAGATAGTCATAGAACAATCTCGGCTGTGTGATGGTAGTTTCATATAAACCTGGCTCAACCACATGTCCAAAAGACAGCCGACTGTCCACCTCTTGATAGGTATCGACCTGAATACGCAGGGCTGGATAATAAGCCCGAAAACGCACCCGCGACGGAAACCCCTGCTGCACACTACTACTAAATGCATGGCGAATATATGCAGTATTGCGCTCATAAATATGTAACAAACGGGCCAACGCCAAGCGCGCATCATCAAATCCCTGAAAGGGCAGAGGTGAAGGCGTTTGCACTGAAATTTCGTTAGAAGAATGACTATGCTTCATAATGCGTAGGTACCTGACAAAAAAAGGGCTTTGTCAAAGGTTAACCGATCCCTTATTCCGTGCTATAAGATATAGGCTTTATAGAGAAAACACCAAACAGAACATACAAAAAGTATCGACTGTTGAGACTAAAAACCCATTGAGCCTTTACGGTACAACCTCCATAATAGAGGAAGTACATAAACTCTCACTGAAAAAGGGTAACTATGACGAAACGCATTGATTGCCACGGCTTACAAGTAGCCGAACCTCTTTATCAATTTGTCGAGCAAGAGGCGCTCAAAGGCACTGATCTTAGCTCTGACGAATTCTGGAAAGGCTTTAGCCAACTGGTCCAGGATCTCACGCCCACGAACAAGGCGCTCTTGCAAAAGCGTGCCGATCTACAGTCCAAGCTAGACGACTGGCACCGCCAAAACCCCGGTCCCATCCAGGACATGGCTGCCTACAAAGACTTCCTCAAGGAAATCGGCTATTTGGTCGATGCTCCTGAAAAAGTTCAGGTCACTACACAAAATGTAGATCCCGAAATTACGGATCAGGCCGGCCCTCAGCTGGTGGTTCCTATCATGAACGCCCGCTATGCATTGAACGCACTCAACGCACGTTGGGGCAGCTTGTATGATGCGCTGTATGGTACAGACGCCATCAGTGAAGATGACGGTGCAGAAATCACCGCCCAGTACAACCCTGTACGTGGCGCCAAGGTCATCGCCTACGCACGCCAATTCCTAGATAACACCATTCCTCTGGACCAGGGTTCGCACCGTGATGTCACCGCATACATAGTTGCCGACGGCAAGCTCGCTGCGACCTTAGAAAACGGCAACACCGCCCACCTCAAAGATAACGCTGCATTGCTGGGTTATCGCGGTCAGCCCGACGCCCCCGAGGCCATCGTTTTTGTTCACAACGGTCTGCACTTTGAGATCCACATTGATCCTAGCGACGCGATTGGCAAAACCGACAAGGCCGGTGTCAAAGACATCGTTCTCGAGTCCGCCATCACCACCATTATGGACTGCGAAGACTCTGTTGCCGCTGTCGATGCCGAGGACAAAACCCTATGCTATCGCAACTGGTTAGGCCTCATTACAGGTGACCTCACCGAGGACATCACCAAAGACGGAAAAACCTTTACCCGTCGCGCCAACCCCGATCGCGAGTACACCGATCTAAATGGCAACCCTCAAAAGCTCAATGGCCGCTCCATGATGTTTATCCGTAACGTCGGCCATTTGATGACCAACCCAGCCATCCTCGACAAGGACGGCAATGAGGTCTACGAAGGCATTATGGATGCCGTGTTTACCTCTTTGTGTGCCAAGCACGACATCAAGCTCAAGCGCAACTCTCGGGCAGGTTCCGTATATATCGTCAAGCCAAAAATGCACGGTCCCGAAGAGGTCCGCTTTGCTAATGAGCTCTTTGGTCGCGTCGAAGATCTGCTCAAGCTCGAGCGCAACACCCTCAAAATGGGTGTGATGGACGAAGAGCGCCGTACCAGCCTCAACCTCAAGGCATGCATTAACGAAGCTACCGAGCGCACAGTGTTTATTAACACTGGTTTCTTGGACCGCACGGGTGATGAAATTCACTCCATCATGCAAGCTGGCCCTGTCGTACGCAAAGGCGACATGCGTCATAGCGAATGGCTCAATGCTTACGAGCGCAACAATGTCCAAACCGGTTTAGACTGTGGTCTGCGTGGTCGCGCCCAAATTGGTAAAGGCATGTGGGCCATGCCCGATCTGATGGCTGATATGCTCGAGCAAAAAATCGGTCACCTCAAGGCCGGCGGTAATACTGCATGGGTACCTTCACCCACCGCAGCGACCCTGCACTCCTTGCACTATCACCAGCTAGATGTATTTGCACTGCAAAAAGAAATGGAAGGAGGACCCAGAGAGTCCTTTACCGAAGGAATGCTGACCATCCCGGTTGTTAAATCTGCCGAATGGTCCGCAGAAGAAATCCAACAAGAGCTCGACAACAACGCTCAGGGGATCCTGGGTTATGTCGTGCGTTGGGTTGACCACGGGGTTGGGTGCTCCAAAGTACCTGATATCCATGATGTCGGTCTGATGGAAGACCGCGCAACTCTGCGCATTTCCAGCCAGCACATTGCCAACTGGCTCTTGCACGGGGTAACGACCAAAGAACAGGTCGAAGAAACCCTGCAGCGCATGGCTAAAGTAGTGGACGAGCAAAACGCTGATGACCCCCACTACCTACCCATGGCACGTGACTTCCAGGCCTCCAAGGCTTTCCAAGCCGCCCGTGATCTGGTGTTCAAAGGTATCGAGCAGCCTAGCGGCTATACCGAGCCCTTGTTGCACCAGTGGCGCTTAGCGCTCAAACAAGAGCAGTAAACGTTCTGTAGATTATTGCTCACAGCGGAGCGCTTTGGCGCTCCGCTTTTTTTATTGTTATTCCGGACGCACGCCTAACCAGTGTTCAAACTGTGGCGCTGCGATTAATGCCTGACCCTCTCCAAAGAAACACTGCTCGCCGCGCATCAACACCAGCACCTGCGTTGTTAAATGCAGTGCTCGGCCAATGTGTTGTTCCACCACGATTAACCCTGCCCCGACAGGATCTGCTTGGAAATACTGCTGCAACTGCTGCAGAGCAACGACCAACTCTTGGGCCATCAAAGGTGACAGCCCCTCAAAAGGCTCGTCTAATAGTAATAAACGAGGATTAGTCATAAGGGCGCGGCCAATGGCTAACATTTGTTGCTCACCACCTGACAAAGCCTGCGCATAGTGACGTTGGCGCTCTTGCAATCGCGGAAAAAGCGTATAAACGGCCTGCTCATCCCAGGGCCCTGGGCGGGCCACCACCTGTAAATGCTCATGTACCGTCAATGATGGAAACAACCCTTTTTCCTGCGGCACCCAGCCCAACCCTTGTTGTACCCGTTTGGGTACGGAAACCCGCTGCAAATCTTTGCCATGTAATAGGATTTGCCCCCGTTCGGGGACCAATAATCCCATCAAAGTTTTAATCAGAGTAGTTTTGCCAGCCCCATTACGCCCTAGGACGGCCAAACTTTGTCCCGGCGCCATTTCAAAATCCAACCCTCTGAGTACCTGCGCCCCCTCGTAACCTGCCCACAACCCCTGTACCTTTAGCATCTGTGCTCCTGCGAATTACCCAACGAACTCATCGCCCAAATACACGCGACGCACCCCTGGATCATTGGCCACCACCGCAGGTGCCCCTTGCAAATAAACCTGCCCAGCCACCAAAACGGTGATCTCTTGGGCAAACTCAAACACCCGATGCATGTCATGTTCGATCAAAATGATGCTCAGATCTGCGGGCAAGCCTGCTAAATACTCAAATAGACGCGCGCTTTCTGCGGCGGATACGCCCGCAGCAGGCTCATCAAGCAATAACACCTGCGGTTGGGTTGCCAGCACCATGGCTAGCTCGAGCAAGCGCTGCTGTCCATAAGCCAAAGTACCTGCTAAACAGTCTCGCAGACCCCATAGCCCTAACGGTGATAACAAGGCTTGGGCCTGAGCCATTATTGCTGCCTGTCGCCCCAAAGGCCGCCAAAACGAAACACGTGCGCGCTGATGCTCAAAAACCATCAACACAGACTCTAAAACCGTCAATCCAGAAAAAAGCCGACTGTGTTGAAAACTGCGCACAATGCCCTGTCGTACTCGCTGGGTCTGACTTAGGGCGGTGATATCCTGACCGTTATACGAGACCCGCCCCTGATCGGCAGTCAACGCCCCCGCCAACAAATGCAAAAGCGTGGTTTTGCCCGCACCATTGGGCCCAATAATGGCATGGCGACAGCCTTTTTCAAATTTTAAATTGACCTTTTGTACTGCCTGCACAGCGCCCCAGCCCTTGGTCAAATCGGTGGTGGTTAAAATAGAATTCATCGGTCCCCCCAACGCAACAAGCGTTGACACACCCCCAGCAAACCGCCACGCCCCATCAATACCACCGCCACCAAAAACATACCTAGCCACAGCTGCCAATACCAAGGACTCAAAGCCGAAACATAATCATGCACCCCGACAAAGACCACCGCCCCCACCAAGGCACCGTATAAGCTTCCCAACCCACCCAATACAATCATCATCAGGGCTTCGGCCGAGCGCTGAAAACCCAAACTATCCAAGGCTACAAACTGACTACTTTGTGCTAAAAGTGCACCCGCTACACCGGCCAAAGCAGCACTGAAAGTATAGATACGCCGTTGGTACTTGGCAGGACTAATCCCTAACGCAGGCAAGCGATCCTGATCATCACGGATAGCCCTTAGAGTCACCCCAAAAGGTGAACGCAGCAAACGCTGGCACCCCAAAAAACACAACAACAACACAAAATAACAATAGACAAAAGCGGTTTGCCCCTGAAAATCAAAATCCCACTGCCCCAATAATGGATCCAGCTGCATCCCCCACAGGCCATCTACACCGCCGGTAATGGATACCGCCCGATTGGCGAGCTCATAGCCCATCAACCCTAATGCCAAAGTCATGACCAGCTGCCCCAAGGCAGCGGTACGTAATACTAAAAAACTACACACCCAACCCAATACAGCGGTGCCAATAAAAGCCACCAATAAAGCAGAAATAGGCTCGTGCCAACCATGCACAGCCAACAGCCCCGCGATATATGCACCCGTACCAAAAAATAATGCGTGACCCAAACTCAGGATCCCGGTCACCCCCAACAATAAATCTAAAGACAGAGCAAATAACCCCATCACCATCATATAAACCAACAACAGTTGGTAGTCAGGCCAATAGAAAAAGCCCACCCAGGGTGCCAGCCAGAACAACCATTGCCCAATTAAAACACGGTACGAGGATTGATTACCCAGCTCATTCATCGACGTCTATTTAACAACCCATAAGGAAAACATAACAGCAAAATAACCATCGCTACATATAAAACAAAGACAGCTAAATCAGGAAAAAAATATTTTCCACTGACATCCAAAATACCTATCAACCAAGCCGCTAATAATGGCCCCCGAATACTGCCCGCCCCACCCAAAACCACTACCATTAATAAAAACACTAAATACTTGAGCACAAAACTAGGTTCGATACCTAATACCACCGTACCGAGCGCCCCACCTAGCCCTGCCAAACCCGCACCTAAAGCAAAATAAAATCGAAATAACGCCGCGACCGGAATCCCCAATCCCTGAGCTACAGTCTGGTTATCCACAGCCGCACGAATGCGTGCCCCCCACAACGTGCGCTCGAGGCCTAGCCAGAACAACAGACCCACCCACAAAACCAACAGGATTAGACCTATTTGAAAAAAACCAAATGAATGCCCTGCCCACTGCCACTGCCCTTGTAACCAGGGTGGTAACGACACAAAACGCTGAGTGGCACCCCAAAAATAAGTCGCCACGGCCATAGCGATGAATGACACGCCCAGAGTCAGTAGCACCTGCTCTAAAGGTGGCAACCGATATAGCAAACGGAAAAACAACCATTCCGTCACACCACCAATCAATAAGAAAACGACAAAGACTCCCCCTAATGCAGGGATAAAACCCACCCCTAAGCCTTGCAGCAATGCAATAAACAGATAACCACCAAAAAGGGCAAACACACCATGGGCCAGATTCACCACATTCATCAGCCCCAGGGTAATCGACAGACCTACCCCCATCAAAAACAGCAAACTGCCGTATGCTAGCCCATCAAAAATTAAACCAGGCAGAGAGCTCATCATGCCTAATAGATCTACAGATCAAGTACTAAAGAAGACGACTGTGCACGAGAACAGCACGGGGTCATCAAACGGTTGCTGGATTTTTCCTCGGGGTGTAAATAATGATCGCGATGCTCGGGCACGCCCTCGAGTACCGGCGTGACACAAGTGCCACAAATCCCTTCTTGGCAAGATACCAGTACGGATACCCCGACCTTTTCCAAAGCCTGAACTATGGTCTCATCAGCAGCTACTGGCACCCGCTGCTGACTTTTTGCCAATACCACCTCAAAGGGGCTGTTTTCCTGGGCTTGGGTGGGCGGGGTCAAACCCTGTAAGGAAAAATATTCATGGCGCACCTGCTCGAGCGGCAACCCCACCACGCGCGCACCCGCCTGCACAGCACGAATCAATGTCGCAGGACCGCACACATACACCTGGGACTGAGGGTCAATGTTTTCTAAAGCCATGCGCAAAGTAAAGGCAATATGGCCCTGATAATCATCATGATAAAAACGAATGTGCTCTGCCAAAGGACCCGCGGCGAGCTCATCGTAAAAGGCAGTACGTGCCCGACTACGCGTGCTGTAATGCAGTACAAAAGAGGCCTGTTCACGCTGCAAGGTGTGCGCCATGCTCAATAAGGGGGTGATGCCAATCCCCCCGGCAATCAAAATATGGTGTGGGGCCTGGGGCACCAATTGAAAGCGATTCTTGGGCGGGCTAATCCATAGACTTTCACCCACCTGTGCGTGCTGGAATAAAGCGCTCGAGCCCCCGCGTGAATCTAGCTCTTGCTGCACAGCCAACACATAGGTCTGTGTTTGGGCGGGATCATTGAGCATCGAATATTGACGCACTAAATCCGTATGGGGTATTTGTACATCGACATGCGCCCCTGACTCGAACTCAGGTAAAGGCTCATCCGCCTGTAGCTCAAGGCGCATAATACGCTCGGCCACCATTTGGCGATCAATAATTTTTGTTTCAATCCAATGCATGACACGACCTGCTTTGCAAAAAACAAAAAGCGCAAGCCTGTCTTGGGGCCTGCGCTTAATAACTACATGATTAACAACGTTTGCCCTAAAAATTAACGATGTTGGGCAATGGCCTCATCCAATAACTCAATGGCCATGATGAGATCCTCTTCGCTGAGATTTAGCGCGGGCATAAAACGCAACAAATTTGGACGCGCTGCATTGAGTAATAAACGATGAGGTTGCAGACTGCGTGCAGTTTCTACAATGGCCCCTGCGTCGTCCTTGTCCAGTTTGAGCGCCCGTAATAGCCCCAAACCACGTTCGCCCTTAAAGCCCCATTTGTCACTGAGGCCCTGCAAACGCGTCGCTAGCTGTTGGGCGCGGTTTTGGACCTGATCGAAAAAGCCCTCGGCCGTCAGGGTATCAAAGACAGCAATCCCGGCAGCAGTCACCAGCGGATTGCCATTATAAGTCCCCCCCTGATCGCCATGTACAAAAACGCTGACCTCTTCTTTGGCACACAAAGCTGAAAGAGGAACCCCGCCCCCAATGCCCTTGCCCAGAGTCATGATATCGGGCTCAATACCGCTGTGCTGATAAGCAAACATAACCCCGGTACGGCCCATACCGGTTTGTACCTCGTCCACAATCAGCAGTAGATTGTGTTCGTCACACAAGCCGCGCAATTGATGCATGAACTCGTCAGAGGCTGGAATCACACCCCCCTCACCCTGCACGGGCTCGAGCATAACCGCTACAGTTTGATCGTCGATCAGTGCCTGTACCGAATCAATATCATTCAGGCGTGCCTTGTTAAAGCCGTCAACCTGTGGTGCAAAAATACTGTCCCAGCCCTGCTTGCCCGACGCCGACATTGTGGCCAGGGTCCGACCATGGAAACTATGCTCAAAGGTAATTATCTTGTGGGCACCGGATTTCTTTAACTGCCCCCATTTGCGCGCCAATTTGATGGCGCCCTCGTTGGCCTCGGCCCCGCTGTTGGCAAAAAAGACCCGATCAAAGCAAGAATGATCGGTAATTCGTTTGGCCAATTGCATGGCAGGCTCATTATAAAAAGCCGGCGAAGGATTAATTAAAGTCTGAGCCTGTTTGCTGATCGCATCGACCAACACCTGGGGACTGTGGCCGAGGCAGTTCACAGCCCAGCCCTGAATCATATCTAGATATTTTTTACCCTCGTGATCCTCTAGCCAAGACCCCGAGCCCCGTACAAAAACGAT
This sequence comes from Paenalcaligenes sp., assembly GCA_035302345.1. Lineage (GTDB taxonomy): Bacteria > Pseudomonadota > Gammaproteobacteria > Burkholderiales > Burkholderiaceae_B > Paenalcaligenes. The sequence goes on along the minus strand of DATGSS010000034.1, from coordinate 6,878 downwards.
CTCTGGACGCGGTGTAATATCCATCAAAGCATTGGCTGCAGCGCTATCAAATGTCATTGTGCTTTCCCATGAATAATCAGTTCGAACTCTAATGCGTCTATATTAGCACCAAGTCATGCCAATAGGCTTATTAGGGCAATCATCTGTGAACCCATATTTGCTTCTGTAATTATGTGCCCCTGCACTTTCAACAAAAATACCGCTATAAAACTATAAAAGTGACAACTGTTCTGCGTACATGGGGTTTTTTCGGTACTCGCCCACATCGAGCAAGTGAGCAGCCTTGACGCCCAACAAACGCAAACGTCGATTATGTAAATGAACCCGACGCAAATTTTGCCGCGCATAATAAAGAATATGTTCGGCATCCTGGATGGGTCGTGCAGTACGTGTGCTACGAGTGAGCGTCTGAAAATCATCAAAACGCAATTTGATTTCTATGCCTTGGGCATACATCTGGGCTTTTTCGAGATCATCTTGGACCCGTTCACAAAGCTCGACCAAGATCCGGCTCAACTCGAGGCGATCCTGACGTACATGTAGATCACGGCTAAAAGTGGTCTCACGACTATGTGACTGCGCAATACGCACTGTTTCGACAGGGCTGTCATCACGGCCGTGGGCTACCTGTATCAACCAGCGCGCATAGTTAGTGCCAAAATGTTTTTGCAATAATGCGGGGGATGTCTGTGCCAGTTGTCCTACGGTCTCGATACCCAACTGCTGTAGTTTGGCTTGGGCTTTGGGGCCAATACCGTTAATAACAGACACATGCAAAGGCCAAATACGTTGCGAAACCTCGTCACTACGCACCTGCGTAATTCCGCCGGGCTTTTTGAAATCCGAGGCAATTTTTGCCAACAATTTATTCGGGGCAATCCCAATCGAACAACTCAACCCAGTTCGTTCATAAATGCGTTGCTGTAATTTCTGGGCTAACTCGAGACTGGGCATCTGGATAGCAGTGACATCTACATAGATCTCGTCCACACCACGGTTTTCAATATGCGGCGCCAGCTCAGCCACTGTTTGTTTAAACAAACGCGAATAGCGCTGATACGCCGCAAAATTAGCAGGCAACAAAATAGCCTGCGGTGCCTTTTGAGCGGCCTTCATCAAAGACATCGCCGAATGCACCCCAAAAGCGCGCGCCTCGTAAGTGGCAGTGGTGACTACACCGCGCCCCCCGTAGGTGGCCAATCGAGAAAACTCATAAGTCCCATCCGAAAGTTTACGCGGCGTATCGATGCGCCGTCCGCCAACCACCACAGGCTGACCTTTTAGCATCGGGTAGCGCAACAGCTCTACCGAAGCAAAAAAGGCGTCCATATCTAAATGTAAGATGCAGCGGTCGGGTTTCATGATTTACATTTTTTATTATAGGGATAAAAACTTATGTATATTTTTTTTCATATGCTTAAAATTGATGAATACTCCCAGTCGGGGCACACTATATTATTTACCACCTTTGGAGACTTTTATGCGTAAACGAATTCTGGTCGGGGCTTTGGCCGCGGCTTTTGCAATTCCCGTGGGCGCCTACGCCGAGACCCTGCGTTGGGCTAGCCAAGGGGATATCCTGACGTTAGACCCTCATGCCCAAAACGAGGGGCTGACCATTGCAGCCAGCAGCTATGTGTACGAGCCTTTGGTTGAATACGACAAAGAGTTTAATCTGATTCCAGCACTGGCTGTTGAGTGGGATCAACCTGAACCCGAAAAATGGGTATTTAAACTAAGAGAAGGGGTGAGCTTTCATGATGGCGCACCGTTTAGTGCCGAGGATGTCGTCTTTTCTATCAAACGCGCCATGGCACCGACCTCTAATTTTAAGGCCTATGTCAATGGTATCAAAGATGTTAAAGCCATCGATGATTACACCGTAGAAATAGAAACTGAGGGCCCCAACCCGGTCTTGCTGCGCCAGCTGACCAACGTCTTTATCATGAACGAGGCATGGTCAAAAGAGCACGATGCCACCGAACCCCAAGACTTTTCTGCCCAACAAGAGACCTACTCAGCCCGCCATGCTAACGGCACCGGGCCCTATAAGTTAGTCTCACGCGAAGTCGATGTGCGCACTTCTTATGAAGAAAACCCCGACTGGTGGGGCCAAGACAACAAAGAAGGCAACGTCACAGAAATCATTTACACCCCTATCAAGCAAAACGCCACCCGTACGGCCGCGTTGCTATCGGGCGAGATTGATTTCATTTTGGATCCCCCAGCCCAAGATCTCGAGCGCCTCAGACAGCAGGCCAAGGTCGTCGAGGGTAACGAATACCGCACCATCTATATTGGTCTGGACCAACACAGCCCCGAACTCAAATACAGCAGTGTCAAAGGTGAAAACCCCTTTGCTGATCAACGCGTGCGCGAGGCCCTGTCTTTGGCCATTGATATAGAGGCCATTAAAAAAGCAGTCATGCGTGGCTCTTCGGATCCCACTGGCACCATGATTGCACCCCAGGTCAATGGCTGGACCGAGGAACTCGCCCAAGTACGCCCTCATGACCAAGAACGGGCACGCGAACTCCTCAAAGAAGCAGGCTACGACGAGGGCGAACTGGCCTTTACACTAGATTGCCCTAACAATCGCTACATCAATGACGAGGCCATTTGCCAAGCCGTCGTCGGTATGTGGGCGCGCATCGGGGTCAAGGCTAGCCTCAACGCGATGCCTCGGGCAACCTATTTCCCCAAAGTCCAATCCGGAGACACCAGCGCTTATCTATTTGGCTGGGGGGTGCCCACCTTTGATGCTCTATACACCCTGCAAAGTCTGATCCATAGCCCAGGCGAAGGAGCCGACGGGTCGTTTAACTTTGGTGGTTACTCTAACCCCGAGGTTGACGAGCTCATCCAACAAATCAAGGTAGAGATCGATGACGATAAGCGCAACGAGGCCATCGCCGAGGTATTGCGCATCCATGCTGACGAAATCGGTCATATTCCGCTGCATGACCAGGTCATTCCTTGGGCCATGGCGAAAAATGTCAACGTCGTACACCGTGCTGACAACCGCCTGACCCCACAATGGGTTACCATCGATTAATCTATAAATAACCTTTGTTTTTATCTGGGGGCGCGCGCAGCCCGCCCCCCAACACCACGGCAACAGCTTATGTTGGTTTTCATACTACGGCGCTTGTTTCAGGCCATTTTGGTCATGCTGATTGTCAGTCTGCTGGCCTTTATTCTCTTTCGCTATATCGGTGACCCTGTCACTATCATGCTGGGCCAAGACGCAACCGAGGCCGATCGCATTGCCTTGCGTAGCCAATTAGGACTGGATCGCTCTGCACCCGTCCAGTTTTATCATTTTGTTGTTAACGCCGTACAAGGCGAATTTGGTTTGTCCTTGCGACAGGGCCAACCTGTGACAGAGCTACTTAAAAGCCGTTTACCTGCGACTGTTGAATTATCCGTTGCAGCTGCTTTATTAGCATTATTACTAGGCCTGCCTTTAGGGGTCTATACCGCCTTAAAGCGCAACACCGTGCTCAGTCAACTCATCCTTAGTTTTTCATTGTTGGGGATTTCATTACCCACCTTTTTTATCGGGATTTTACTCATCCTGATTTTTTCTGTGCAGTTAGGCTGGCTACCCAGTTATGGCCGTGGCGAGGTTGTACACTTTGGCTGGTGGACCAGCGGCATTTTTACCGTCGATGGATGGAAACATCTCATTTTGCCGGCCATCACACTATCACTATTTCAGCTCACCTTGATTTTACGTTTAGTACGTTCAGAAATGCTCGAGGTGCTGCGCAGTGATTACATTAAATTTGCCCGTGCCCGCGGTTTATCACAGCGTGCTATCCATTTTGGTCACGCCCTAAAAAACACACTCGTACCTGTCATTACCATTACAGGGTTACAACTAGGCGGCATTATTGCCTTTGCCATTGTCACCGAAACAGTATTCCAATGGCCCGGTATGGGATTACTTTTTATTCAGGCTGTACAGTTTGCGGATGTCCCGGTGATGGCCGCCTACCTGTGTTTGATAGCACTTATCTTTGTGTGTATTAACCTCATTGTTGATTTGTTATATTTTGTCGTTGACCCGCGTTTGCGGGTAGGTCAACTCGGTAGGGGGGCGGGTGCATGAAGACTTGGCACAAGTTCTGGAATAGCGATGTGGCTTGGTCCTGGCGTCATAGTCCAGTGGCCATCTTTGCCACCATCCTCGTCGTCATTCTTTTTGTCGGTGCCTTTGGCGCCCCCTGGGTAGCCCCTTTTAATCCCTTTGATTTGGGCAGCATACAGCTGCTAGATGCTCTGCTGCCCCCTGTATGGATGCCCGAGGGGATGACTGATTACTGGCTAGGCACCGATAGCCAAGGCCGTGATTTACTCTCTTTGCTGTTATTTGGCATGCGTACTTCGCTGCTCATTGGTTTTGCATCTGTCATCATTGCCATGCTGCTGGGGGTGGTCTTGGGGCTAATTGCCGGTTATGCCGGAGGCACCCTAGATTCCATCATCATGCGCGCGGCCGATATACAGTTATCTTTTCCAGCAATTCTGATTGCCCTACTCATTGATGGGGTTGCACGGGCCATGATCCCACAAAACATGCATGATGTGATTGCCTTTCCGGTACTGATTGGCGCCATTGCGTTGGCTGGTTGGCCCCAATACGCTCGTACAGTACGGGGCTCAACCTTGGTTGAAAAAAACCGCGAATACGTACAGGCAGCAAAAATCATTGGCGTATCCGGCCCCCGCATCATGTTTAGCCATGTCCTACCCAATGTGTTGGGTCCGGTATTGGTACTTGCTACCGTCCATTTAGCAACCGCCATCATCACCGAAGCAACCCTATCCTTTTTAGGTGTTGGGGTCCCCCCCACCTCACCTTCATTGGGTACGCTGATTCGTATCGGCAACGACTTTCTTTTCTCTGGTGAGTGGTGGATAACTATCTTCCCCGGGCTGATGCTGGTATTGCTTGTACTGTCAGTCAACCTGCTCGGTGATTGGCTACGCGATGCCCTCAACCCACGACTCAATTAATGATATGGCCATGCAAAACTTACTGACCGTACACGATTTAAATGTCGAGTTCCCAACACGCCACGGGACATTGCATGCACTCGATGATGTGTCTTTTACCATTCGCCCAGGCGAGGTCCTAGGCATGGTCGGCGAATCAGGTGCTGGTAAATCATTAACAGGGGCTGCCATCATTGGATTACTCGAGCCCCCCGGCCGCATGAGCAAGGGTGAAATCCGACTACGCGAAGAACGCATTGATAACCTCAACGATGCGCAAATGCGCAAAATTAGGGGCCGTAAAATAGGGGCGATCTTTCAAGATCCACTGACCTCGCTCAACCCTCTTTATACCGTAGGACAGCAGCTGGTCGAGACCATCCAAACCCATTTACACCTCTCTAACCAAGCCGCCCAAAAACGCGCCATTGATTTACTCAAAGCCACCGGTATCCCAGCCGCCGAAGAGCGCATTGACCACTATCCACATCAGTTCTCTGGGGGCATGCGCCAACGTGTCGTCATCGCACTCGCACTCGCGGCCGAACCCGAATTAATCGTCGCTGACGAACCCACCACGGCATTGGATGTCTCTATACAGGCGCAAATCCTCGAGTTATTAAAAAAACTGTGCCAAGAGCAAGGGACAGCCATTTTATTGATCACGCATGATATGGGCGTTATTGCTGATATTGCCGATCGAGTGGCTGTGATGTATGCAGGCCGCCTGATTGAAATTGGCCCGGTCGAAGAGATTATTCGCACCCCAAAACACCCGTATACCACTGGCCTCATGCAGGCCATTCCCAGCATCCACCAGCTGGACGAGCGTTTAAACCAAATCCCTGGCAATATGCCACGCCTAAATGCCATTCCAACAGGCTGTGCCTTTCATCCTCGCTGTGATCAACGCCTGCCGTGTTGCGACCAAGACATCCCCGAGCTACTCACTGTTGGTCATCGCCACAAAGTCGCCTGCTGGTTGCATGAGGAGGTCAAACCATGAAACAAGCTTTTGTACGTGCCCATGATGTTGCCCGTTGGTTTGATGTTTCTCCTTCTTGGTTAGATCGAGCTATTTACCGTCGTCCTCGCCAACTATTACGCGCCGTCGATGGCATCAACTTTGAGATTTACAAAGGAGAAACCTTTGCTCTAGTCGGCGAATCGGGTTGTGGAAAATCTACCTTGGCACGCCTGTTAGCAGGTCTATATTCATTAACGCGTGGCAGTATCCACTACGAGGATATCGACACCGCCAATATGACCCCAGAGCAACGTCGCAAACTACAGCAGCGCATACAAATGATTTTCCAAGATCCGTATGCCAGTCTGAATCCACGTTGGCGCGTGGGACGAATCATTGCCGAGCCTTTGGAAACCCATACCCGGCTTAGCCACCGCGAACAAACCCAAAAGGTCAACGAACTACTCGAGCAGGTCGGGCTTAGCCCAACCGATAGACAGCGTTATCCACACCAGTTTTCAGGGGGTCAGAGACAGCGAATTTCGATTGCTCGTGCGCTGGCGCTAAACCCTGAATTTATTATTTGTGATGAACCCACCTCGGCTTTAGATGTCTCTGTGCAAGCGCAGGTCTTAAACCTGATGAAAGATCTACAAAGCGAGCATCAACTGAGTTATTTATTTATCTCTCACAACCTCGCTGTTGTGCACCACATCGCCGATCGAGTGGGGGTGATGTATTTGGGTCGCTTGGTCGAGGTAGCCCCGCGCGATGCTTTATTTCAAAACCCAATGCATCCCTACACACAAATGCTATTGGCTGCTATTCCAGACCTCAATAAACGGGGCACACCACGAGTACAGGTATCTGGCGAGGTGCCCAACCCCCTGAACCCACCCAGCGGATGCAC
>DATGSS010000033.1:0-8911 GCA_035302345.1 Paenalcaligenes sp. | reverse complement strand
CCTATTTTAAAGGATTTTTATGACGAACCCTATCCCTCCGCGTTTCCCGCGAGACACTACTATTTCTCAGGCATTGAAAACCTTGGCTCCTAAATGGGGTTGGTTTGTTGCCTTGGGATTGTTGTTGCTTTTTTTAGGTATTGTGGCCAGCGTGCATGTGCTGACTGCGGCGATGGTCAGTGTATGGTTTATTGGCCTGATGATGATCATCGGAGGAATAGCACAACTCATTCATGCGTGGCGTACCCGTCCCTGGGCGAGCTTCGTGCTGTGGTCCCTTAGTGGCTTGTTGTATCTGGCGGGTGGGGTGATTGCTTTCTCAAACCCGATGCTGGGTGCGATGCTTTTGACCTTGCTGCTTGGGGCTTCACTGATCGGACTGGGTTTTTTGAGGCTTTGGATTTGGTTTAATCACCGCTCGCAAAACGGCTGGAGCTGGCTAGCAGTGAGTGGGTTAATCAGTGTGGTAGCTGGATTACTGATTGCCTGGGGATGGCCTGACAACAGCGTATTTATTATGGGTATGCTTTTAGCCATCGATTTGATTTTTCAAGGCTGGGGGCTATTTATTTTAGGCTTAGCACTTAGGAATGCTCGTTGAAGCCTCAAAAGTCAAAATCTTTAATTTTTAGCAACTATTGACCTTTATCAAGCAGACTGGGTAATTCCTTTATTGATATTATATTTATAGCGGTACAATAAAGTCACAGTATCTAATTAATTTTCCACAGGAGTACCATTTATGGGTCATTTATCTTTTGACGCACTCGCACCTTTCCTGGAAAGACAAGAGGGCCCATGCCTGTCTCTATACCAAGCGACCCACCGTAGCCACCCTGATAATGCTCAGGATCCTATTCGCTTCAAAAATTTGGTTAAAGATCTCGAACATTCTTTAAGCAGCCAATACCATAAAAGCGAATACGAACCACTGCTCGAGCCTTTTCATCGTTTGGCTGCTGACGAGCACTTCTGGCAGCATACTCTGGATGGATTGGCTATCTTGGCTAAAAAAGGCGAATTCAAAGTTTTCAGTCTGCAGCGTCCTACCTCTGACTTTGCTGTCGTATCTGATTCCTTCCATATCAAACCACTGCTACGCCAGATGCAAACTTTGGATCGTTTCCAGGTGATATGTCTGACACGCCAAGCCGTGCAGCTGTTCGAGGGTAACCGTGATGTCATGGACCATATTGTGCTAGATGACGAGTTCCCTGCCACCATCGAGCAAGCTTTGGGCGAAGAGCGCGAGGCCGGCACTCTTAGTATGGCCAGTTACCGCTTGGGTGCAGCTGCCCGCACCAGTGCAGCCATGTTCCATGGACACGGCGGTCGAGCCGAAGCGGTCGAGGTAGATACTGAGCGTTTTTTCCGAGTCGTTGATCGTGCCATTAATGACCGCATTACCAAACCGAGCAGTCTGCCATTGGTATTGGTAACACTGCCCGAGTACCAAGGGACTTTCCGTAAACTATCCCATAATTCGCATTTACTCAAAGAGGGCATTAGCATTGACCCCACAGCGCTCAGTGTGGATGATCTGCGCAAGCGGGTCTGGGAGGTCGTTCAGCCCGTCGCCCAAGAGCGCGTAGCAAATGCCATTGCACAGTTTAAAAAGTCTCATGGCACTGGTTTGGCCAGCGATAACATCCAGAGCGTTGTACGCGCTATATTGGATGGGCGTGTGGATACTTTGCTCATTTCTGCCGAACAAAGAATCCCAGGCCGCGTCAATCGTGAAGAGAAAAAAGTCGAAATATTCGAGGACTTTAATGCACCTGATGTTGAAGATGTTCTCGATGACTTGGCCGAAATGACTATTCGCCGTAGCGGCAAGCTAATGGTATTACCCGAGGATGTGATGCCTACAGACACAGGTATCGCTGCGATTTATAGATACTAAAATAATCAATCCTTAGTTAAAAAGCACCAGTGCCTAATCGCCTGGTGCTTTTTTTGTCTGGTGTTTAGGAGGGTGTTTAGGGGGGTGCTTAGGAAGGTGTTTGATGGGGCTTCAGATTAGGCAGTGAGGTTTTTAAGATCTGCCCGAAAAAAATAGAGGTATTAATATCATTATTATGTTTGTTAATACGCCCTAACAATCTGCCAATAGCCATTAAAGGGCTGAGCCATCGCAAAACTTTTTGTAAATAAGGGATGAGCTCGGCATTGGGATAGGCCTTCCAATAGTGCATAAATAGTTTTTCACCTAAATCTAAATCATCGTTCAAGAATTTTTTGATCGAATTAAAAGTCAAAAATAGGTCATAGCACTGTGCCAGAGCCAAAGGTGTATAAAAACCAAAACGCTCTTCAAAATCTATCCTGAACAACTGTTTTATTGATTGCCCTTCCTCTTCAAAGGGAGTCTCTAAAAGAGTCAGGTTTCTAATTTGTGGGCCACCATGCCACTGCCCATGAGCGTGTAATTGTGCCAAATCAGCCATCACATCGAAAATTAAATCAATGCGCTCATTTTCACCACGCCTAGGCAAAACGGTATCCAGAGAAATGCCACTATAAGCTTGGATAAAATAATTTTCATCGTGGAAATAAACAGGAGCAACATGGACACCGGCACGCTGTAGGCTAATTAATCGTTGCGCTTCCTCTTGTACATCTAGCGAGCGGAAATAACTAGAATGCAACCACTTTCTGAAAAGCAGAAAATAACCCAAAGCACTTAGGCGTTCCTGCCGGCTGCGGTTTTTTTCCTGGCGCTGGAATTTCACCACAAATCGCTGCCCTTCGAATTCTATAATTTGGGGTCGAGTAGGGGATTGGTCAGCGAATTGGTGTTCTATTAATGACCTAAGACGATTGATTTGCTGGTCTGTAATCGAGGGGAAATGCACCGCCATGAATCTTTACTAGCCATGTGTAGGTAATGAAAAAAATTATTATATCGCAGCTATTAGAAACTATTTAGCGAAAAAGTGTTCAGTGCGTAATCCAGATTTATTTAGATTTATCCAATGTGCCATATGATGTACTTGGACACCATAGATATGGTATGAATTAAATTAGGGTAGCCGTTAAAGACCAAATAGCCATGCGTACGATATCCATATTGCCAAATAACGACCATCATAATGGATGGAGTGCTTTACTCGACGAGCGCCAGCCAAACCCCGTATTACAACAAGCTCACAATGCTGATTTTCTCGTGATTGGGGCTGGTTTCGCTGGGTTGGCAGCAGCACGACGTTTGGCTGAATTGCGCCCTAATGACTCTATCGTAGTGCTCGAGGCCGAGCAGGTTGGCGAGGGCGCGCAAGGCCGTAACTCGGGTTTTGTGATCGGCGCACCCCACGAGGCGCGTGGTGCGGGGCAAAAGCTCGAACGTGCCCGACAACGGTTGCAACTGACTCAAAGAGCTATTGATTATTTGCAAACGCAGGTCAAGCAACATCAAATAGATTGTGATTGGCGGCCTGATGGTTGCTTTCACACCGCAGCCACCGAACGAGGAGTGCAGCGGGTACTATCGCCGCGGCGCTCTTTACTAGAAGCGCTCGATATCCCGTTTGAGTGGCTCCAAGGTTCAGCGCTACACGAGCGGGTAGGTTTTGATTTTTATAAGACCGGACTTTATACCCCCAACACAGTCCTGCTCAACCCCAGTGCACTGACGCGTGGGTTGGCTGATTCTTTGCCCGCCAATGTGCAACTTTTTGAATACTCGCCCGTGCTGAGTTTAGACCTCTCACATGATATCCGGGTGCGCACACCTGCAGGCTCGGTGCACGCAAAAAAACTGATTTTGGCAGTGAATGGCTTTATTGAGCAATTTGGCTTTTACGGGGGGCGGTTGATGCATTTTGCGGCCCACGCCAGTTTGACTCAGCCCATGAATAATATCCAACAAGAGGACCTCACTGGTCTAAAGAGCTGGGGGATTATTCCCGTGAATGCTTTAGTGGGTACTACCTTACGCCGAACGCCTGATCAACGATTGCTGATTCGTCAGCATGTGGATTATGTACCTCATCTAAGGACGGATGATGCGAACAAAGACGAGGTTGCTCGCCGCCACGAAGACCTTTTGCATCAACGCTTTCCCATGCTTAGTGACCTATCTATAGAGCATACTTGGACGGGTCTTGTTTGTATGTCGCGTAACAGCGCCTCAGGTTTTGGTAGGCTGGCGCCCAATGTATACGGCGCAGTTTGCCAAAATGGTATTGGCATTACTACAGGTACCATCGGTGGATTATTAGCTGCAGAGCTGGCATGTGGAGAGCACAGCGAGCACCTAGACTATATGCTACAGCTAGAGTCACCAGCGGCCTTGTTGCCACAGCCTTTTTTGGGTGCAGGTGTACGCAGTCGATTAGCCTGGGAAAAATGGCGTGGACGGGCAGAAGCCTGACGTCGGCACAAACCCGTCGCATGCTTTATTAGGTTCTAATCCACGCCATGTCACATCAGCCTAAGCTTTGTGCTGCACATAACGGCGCCATGTATAAGGCAAGATACCACCATGGCGCCAATACTCAACATCAGTTTCCGTATCTAACCGAGCAATGACCTTGGTTTCTTTGGTGCTGCCATCGGCGTAGCGGATGGTTAATAATAAAGACTCACCGGGTTGAATATTGTCATTTAGCCCGCTGACATCGTAGGTTTCAGTGCCTGTTAATTTGAGAGTTTCGGCGTTGACGCCAGGGCTAAATTCCAAAGGTAATACGCCCATACCAATGAGATTGCTCAGGTGGATGCGCTCATAACTCTCTGCTAACACGACTTTAACGCCAAGTAACGCAACGCCCTTTGCTGCAGAGTCACGCGAAGAGCCACTGCCATAGTTTTTCCCCGCAATAACGATTAAAGGCTGTTTACGCTGCATATATTCTTGGGCAGCATCGTAAACTCGCATCACCTCACCGTCAGGCATTAATTTGGTGACACCGCCCTCAATGCCAGGCACCATTTTGTTTCGCAAACGAATATTGGCAAAGGAAGCACGCATGACAATTTCATGGTTAGCGCGGCGTGTTGTGTAATTGTTGAAATCTTTTTGTTCAACATCACGTTCTTGTAGGTAGTCCGCAGCCGGTGTCCCTAAACTGATAGCTCCAGAGGGTGAAATATGGTCAGTTGTGACTGAATCACCCAATATCACCAAAGGCTTTAAGAGGCGGAAATTTTTAACAGCCGGCCGTTGCATGCTGATATCTTCAAAGTACGGGGGCTTGCGGATGTAATGACTCTGTGGATCCCAGTCAAAATGTGATCCAGCTTCGGATCCTAGGGCATCCCACTGGGGGCCACCATTTAAAAGCTCGGAATAACGTTTGATAAATAAATCACGAGCGTAAGCATTTTGCACTGTGCTTTGAACCTCTTGGGTGCTGGGCCAAATATCACTGAGATAAACAGGGTTGCCCTGCTCATCATGCCCCAAAGGATCTTCGGCTATGTTTTTCGTCAAAGAGCCAGCTAAAGCATAAACAATCACCAGAGCAGGCGAGGCCAAATAATTAGCGCGCACGCTGGGATGAATGCGACCGTCAAAGTTTCTATTACCAGACAATACGGCGGTGGCAATCAAATCATTCTCATGGATACATGCATCAATAGCGGGGGGTAGTGGTCCAGAGCCGCCGTTACATGTGGTGCAGCCAAAGCCAGCAATATGAAAGCCTAATTGATCCAGAGGCTCTTGTAATCCAGCATTAGCCAATACATCAGCAGTGACTTGGCTGCCTGGGACCAAGGACGTTTTCACCCAAGGTTGCGGTTTAAGTCCTTTTTTTATGGCGTTGCGAGCTAATAAACCAGCCGCCACCATATTGGTTGGGTTAGCTGTGTTGGTACAAGAGGTGATGGCGGCAATTACTACAGCGCCGTCGTGTAGCTCAAAATCTTCGCCGGCTACTGGGTATTTTTTCTCTAAATCAGCAGGTCGACCCGCGATGCGTTCGTGCTCAGTAATAAAGCGGGGTGCGGCATCAGCTAAATCATGGCGTTGCTCAGGTTGGCTAGGGCCTGAAACACTGGGCCGTATCTCGCTGAGGTCAACCTTCATAACCGTATCAAAATTAGGTGCAGGGCTGTCATTATCACGCCATAGCTTTTGCGCCTGACAGTAGGCTTTGACCTTGGCAATATGGGACTCGTCGCGGCCCGTCATATACAGATAGTTTAGTGTTTCTTGATCAACAGGGAAAAACACTACTGTCGCGCCATATTCGGGCGCCATGTTGGCAATGGTACCCCGATCACCCAGACTCAAGTTATCTAATCCCGGGCCAAAAAACTCAACAAATTTACCAACCACCCCAAGCTTGCGCAGCCGTTCGGTGATCTCTAACACTAAATCAGTAGGCAGAACGCCCTCGGGTAAAGCGCCCGTGAGTTCGATACCCACGACCTCGGGTAAAGGCATCGTCACGGGTTGACCCAACATGACGGCCTCGGCCTCGATACCGCCCACCCCCCAAGCTAAAATCCCCAAGCCATCAGCCATCGGTGTATGGCTATCTGTACCGACACAGCTATCCGGAGACAAGATGGGCATGTTATTTAAACTAGAATCTGTCGTTGATTCAGCCACAACCTGACCGATATGCTCTAGGTGCAGCTGGTGCATAATCCCCTTGCCAGGTGGAATAACATTAACGCCGTCAAAGTTATTACCGCACCAGCGTAGAAAGCGGAAACGTTCGGCATTTCTCTTGTATTCGATTGCTAAATTGATAGCAGCAGCCTCGGGATTGGCCCAACTATCGACCTGTAGCGAGTGATCTACTACAACGTCTGTGGGCACATGGGGGCGCACTTGTTCCACATCGCCACCTGATTCTGCAACAGCCTCACGTAAGGCGACCATATCCAACAGCATGACCAGGCCCAAAATATCGTGCCCAAAAACACGCGAAGGATAAAAATCAATGGCGGTCCCAATTTTACGATCCAGTACAGCATGGATTTGAGCTGTGGTGTCTCGATCCATATGTGCTTTTTGACGTACTAAATTTTCCAGCACAATACGTAAACTGTAGGGCAGCGCTTCTACATTTGGAAATTGATCGATTGGGGCATATAGAAATTCTTGCCCATCTAGAGAAAGAGTTTGTAAATCGTAAATGCGCGACATAGCAAGTGTCCGTATAATAAAGAAAGTCGTGACTGAAAAACGTCCGCGGAGTAGATCTGTTCAATAGTAACGTAAACATTGCCTAACATAAATACATAAATAGAACGAGGAGCACACATGTCACAACATCCCTTGCCTGCCTACTTTATGCGTGGGGGAACCAGTAAAGCACTAATGGTCTTAAAATCAGATCTGCCCACAGAACAAGAGAAATGGGAATCCATTTTTTGTGCGGCCATGGGCACCCCTGATCCCTATGGGCGTCAGCTAGATGGGATGGGGGGCGGTGTGTCTTCTTTGTCTAAGGTATGTATTATTGCCCCATCTGAACGTAAAGATGTTGATATTGAGTACACCTTTGCACAGGTAGCTGTCCACGAACAGCGGGTAGATTACCGTGGTAACTGTGGCAATATGAGTTCAGCAGTGGGCCCTTATGCTGTGCACACCGGGTTAGTAGCTGCCGACACTGGCAAGACAACGGTGCGCATATTAAACACCAATACAAATAAAATCATTGAAAGCACCTTCGCGACCGAAAATGGTGTGCCTGTATATGCAGGATCACTTTCAATTCCAGGTGTCAGTGGTACGGGCTCACCTATAGAGCTGCGTTTTGCTGATCCCGGTGGCGCAACCACAGACAGGTTATTGCCCACTGCAGCAGTAACAGACCAATTAGAGGTTGATGGTGAGGGCAGTTTCACAGTTTCGTATGTAGACGCAGCCAATGCAGCCGTATTTGTCCGAGCTACCGAGGTAGGGCTAAATGGTACAGAGCTTCCAGATGAATTAGCTCAAAAAGAAAAAGTAATGCAGCGCCTAGAGCAAATACGCAGGCATGCGTCAGTAGCTATGGGAATTGCACAAACACTTGAACAAGCTGCCCAAATTAAAATGGTACCGTTTGTGTGTATTGTGTCAGCACCTCAGGACAACCCAACCCTACAGGGCCAAAACGTATCCGCACGAGACCTGGATTTGGTTGCGAGGGTAATTTCAAACGGTCAACCGCATCGTGCCTTGCCCCTCACAATTTCGCTATGCATTGCAGTAGCAGCAGAAATCAAAGGCACCGTAGTCAATCAACTAACACGTCCCCACACGGCCATAGGAAGAGAAAGCAACATTCGTTTAGGCAATCCATCTGGGGTCCTCGAGGTGCAAGCGCATGTAGAACAGACCCCAGACCAGGAGTGGCAAGCACACTATGGTGCCTTTTATCGCACAGCTAGATTGTTATTTAATGGTCAAGTGTGGGTGCCTAGTGACAGCTGGCCGGCCGAATAACAGCATTAAAACCTAGAAATGTGGTTTCAATGCTTTTTTAAGCAGCTATTATTTGAGTTTTTTTAAAATTTATTCTATTATAGAACTTCACTTGGTCGGGGCAGCGCAATCACAGCGCGTCGCAGTTCTTTATTGCTAGTTCGACACTGTTGTCGCAATGCAGCAAAAAACACACACAGAGAAATATTCTCTTGACGGCCTCGCAAATCCAGCTCATAATTATATTCTTTGCTTCGTACGGTGCACACCGCACCCGGGGCAAGACTGATTGGCTTCACGGCTTTTTAGTCTGAGATTTGTTCTTTAACAATTTAGTAGCCTATAGATGTGGGCGCTTGAGGTGCGAGTTAACGCATGTCTTTATAGTCATGTGTTGAACATCGACATTTTAAGTGCTCACAAGGAACAAGGTTTTTGCATAACAGCAAATACCGGCGTTTCTTTGAGTACAGCCGCTTTGCATTGCAAAGCAACACAGAGATTAAACTGAAGAGTTTGATCCTGGCTCAGATTGAACGC
>DATGSS010000032.1:0-13239 GCA_035302345.1 Paenalcaligenes sp. | reverse complement strand
ACACACCACCTGAAATCGTCAATACCCTTTCAGAAACTTTATTAGATATTTTGGCGCAACCAGAATCTACAGAGTTTGTTGCCCAAAGCTCTGGAGAAATTATGCCTTATAACTCTGAGGAAATGCGCGCCTTTCAACACTCTGAAATTGAACGCTTTGCCACTGCAGTTGAGACCTTAGAATTTGAAAAAATTTAATCATCACTCTGAGTCAAGCTAGCTACAGTAGGCTTTTCATTTTAATTCTGTAAGCCATAGAAGCCCTGATGTCGTTCGCTATGGCTTATACGATCATCTCCCCAAAAATCTGCCCCCCCAATCAGAGTAGTTGGAGCATTACACGCAACGATTCAGCCCAATCGCGCAACTGGCGTGACAAACACCGTTAGCTCTGCCTCCACTGCTCGGCCAGCAAAATCAAATTCATGCGGCTTCTGTTATTAACGAATAAGAGACGCCAAGTGGGATAATAGTGATTCATCTAACTTATAACGGTGAGTCTGGGTCAAATTTTGGGCGTCGCTTTTCCTTTAGCGAGGCCAACCCTTCTTGAACGTCTGGCCCGGTGAAGCCCATAAACTCTAATGCAAGTGAAGTGTCGAAGGTGGGTCCTGCCATTCTTAGCCAGTTATTCAAAGCATATTTTGTCCAGCGAATCGCCGATGGGGAACCCGCTGCCAAACGCTTTGCTATTTCTATTGATTTATTATGTAATTCATCGGCCTCGGTGCATAATGACACTAAACCAATGCGCTCAGCATCTTCGCCGCTGACAGCTTCACACAGAAGTAGATAGTATTTAGATTTGGCTAGGCCGCAAAGCAAGGGCCAGACAATTGCGGCATGGTCCCCTGCTGCCACTCCAAGACGGGTATGGCCATCAATAATACGAGCATCTTTGGCAGCAATCGATATATCGGCTAGAAGGCCGGCCACCAAACCTGCTCCAACTGCTGGCCCCTCCATAGCAGATACAATCGGCTTAGAGCAATTAATAATGTTGTAAACAAGGTCTCGGGCCTCTTTCCAGACACGGCTTAGTACGGTGAAGTCTTCCGTCATGTCTTTAACAAGGTCTAGGTCACCTCCGGAAGAAAAAGCCCCATCGGCCCCACGAATAATTACAGCACTGACATTAGCATCAGCATCAATATCGCGCCAAATCTCGGATAACTCACGATGCATCAGTTCATCGGCAGAATTTAAACGCCCAGGGTTAGCCATGGTAATACGTAGCACACGCGTTGCTGGCCAATCAAACTGTAATCTTTGGTATTTGTCATACACTGGATTCATATCTTTTTCTCCCTACCCGATCAATAAGGCCATTGCCAGCACGCCCGAAGTGCAGCAAAATCTATCACACTGGTCCAAGCTCAAAGCCGAAATCTTCCCCACACTGATTACATTTTTTAGTGGGTTGCTCTACGTCTCCAAGCACTACACAGCCGCCTAAAGCAATCTTACCTTCATCAAGGTCTTTTTTTAATTTTTCACTTGTAAAATCAG
The DNA here is from genome assembly GCA_035302345.1 of Paenalcaligenes sp. Lineage (GTDB taxonomy): Bacteria > Pseudomonadota > Gammaproteobacteria > Burkholderiales > Burkholderiaceae_B > Paenalcaligenes. Next base: position 11,731 of record DATGSS010000032.1, on the reverse strand, counting down.
GATAGCCATACATGATTTCAGCAATATCTTTACTGCCGCAGTGAGGACAAACGCTCATAGCTAGTCTTCTATTTCATGTGTTTCATGTATTCCATGAATTTCATTTTTATAAAATTAACGAAAGCAAAAGCTATCAATAGTATTCTAGGTTAGTCGATAGCCTTTGCTTTTTCTTTGCTTCAGCAGCTCTTGCTTCTTATGATCAGGCAGTGCTTAAATGCGTAGGGGTACGCTTGGCCAACAGATAGTTCATTGCTGCGGGCAATATAATCAATGCTGCCCCCACTATCTCGTAGGTGGTGTTCGGAAAAAACACCATGACCATCCCGACTGTCATAGCAGCACGGCTAAACCAGCGTATCCAGGTATACAAGAAGCCTGAAAACACCGCTGCAAAGGCAGCAAGGGCCAGTATTAATAAGAAGCCATCCCAAACCAATGTTTTTATGTCTCCACCCATAATCAACGCATGATTAAACACGAAATAAAGTGGAATCATGTAAAGCCCTTTTGCATATTTCCAGGCTTCAATACTGGTGCCCATAGCGTTTCCTCCGGAAACCGCTGCCCCTGCAAAGGCTGCTAATGCAACGGGGGGGGTTACGTTGGAGTCTTGGGAATACCAAAACACCAGCAAGTGAGCAATTAATAAGGGCACTCCAAATTCGCTTTGCAGTGCTGGGCCCACCAAAATAACCAGAACGATATAGCTTGCCGTTACGGGCAAACCCAGCCCCAGCACAATGCTGGCAAACCAGACAAGAAGAACTGCCAGTAGAAGATTCCCGCCTGAAAATGCAAGCATGATAGATGTGAATTTCAGACCCAATCCCGTCAGCCCTACCACGGCCACAATCATACCCGCCACGCCACAAGCAATGCTAACGACGACGGCATTACGTGCACCTAACTCGAAACCCTGCCATACTTTTTTTACACCGCTCAATGCGCTTTGCCACAGCGCCGCGCCAAGTTTATTGGTTTGCTTTCCTAGATGCCAGGCATCCCATAATCCCTTTAGCCCTGTAATAAAGAAAATACTAAGAATGGCATAAAAACCCACGCGCATGGGGGAGAAGCCCATGACTAATAAATAAATTAGTAGTCCCAATGGGATTAGGAAGTACCAACCCCGTAGCATGGTTGCACGTAACACGGGTAAGTCTTCTGTCGACATGCCCTTCATATTGCGCTTGACCGCAATAATATGCACGAAAAGATAGACCGTGAAAAAATACAATATCGCCGGGAAGACGCTTACCTTAACAATATCAAGGTAGGGAAGGCGCGTGTATTCAGCGATCAAAAAAGCCCCTGCCCCCATTAAAGGGGGGGTAATCTGCCCGCCTGTACTGGCGGCCGCTTCGATCCCCCCCGCCTCTTCGGAGCTATAACCAACCTTTTTCATTAGCGGAATAGTGAACGCACCGCTAGTGACAACATTAGCAATGGCGCTGCCTGATATTGAGCCCAGCGTTGCCGACCCAATAACCGCGGCTTTAGCTGGCCCGCCGCGCTTTTTTCCCGTTAACGAAAATGCCAGATCAATAAAAAATCGACCCGCACCGGTGACTTCAAGCACGGCACCAAATAACACAAACATAAACACAAACGTTGCCGCAACACCAAGCGGAATACCGAATATACCTTCTTGACCAAGATACATTTGCGCAGCAACCCGCTCGAGGTCATAGCCCCGATGCTGTAATAAGGGCGGCAGCCAATCATTCAACCAAGGCAAGGCACCGCGCGGCCCGGCAAAGGCATAGACCAATACCAACACCCCAATGGTTGTCATGCCCCAACCCACAGTTCGGCGACACGCTTCTAGCAGGACGACAATGGTCATGATACCGACCCAGATGTCCATTTCAGTCCAAAAGCCAGCGCGATCAAAAATTTCATCAAGGTTATAAAGCAAATAAAAAGCGGAATAGCCCGCCGCAGCAAAAAAGGCCAGATCGACCGCCCATCCAAGGACCCCTCGCTGATGTCCCTTAAACGGAGGAAACACTAAAAATGCCAGCATCATGACGCCAGCCAAATGTATGCTGCGCTGATAAAATAAACCTAACGGATTAATGCCCGCGATATACATTTGAAACAGTGATAGCGATACGCCCAACACTGCAATCAGTGCGATGATGATTCGTGGCTTGTCTTGCTGAACCGCCGTTGGTAAGGGATTAGGGACTTTTTTCTTTTCCATGGCTCGACTTGAAATAGATTTCGATAAAGAACAGAACTAGGGTTGCGTTAATCTTAGGGTTACCCGCTGCCCCGCAGCCACTGTACTGAGGCTAATTTCCTGATCTTTGACCAATACACGATGGTTCACTGCCATACTGCCCACCCGCAGGGGCAATGCATTGTTCGGAATAGGTTCGTTGATTTGTGTAATGATATACCCGCCATCACCATCGCTAACAAGATTCCCGCGCCCTAGCTCGTGCCCCAAGCCTGCGGCAAAATCAGGTTGATGACTAGAGCTTAGCAACATTAAATTTCGTTTCGTTACAAAGCAATCGCTAACGGTAAAACCCGCTACCGAATGATTCCACAACAAACACCAAGACCCTTCATCTGGCAAGGGAATCGTCATAAGTCTGTCCCCTTGTGCACTGATAACGTCTAGTTTTTTATGGCTATTATCAGCATGCAGCAAAGGGGACAGAACACCAAGCAGCAACAGGGCAGCCCATAATAAGGCTGTCCTGTTTTGACTAAACATAATGCATTACCTAAAGGTTTGCGGTTACGGCTTCAGCCTATCGGGAACTTCTTCGCCAATTTCTTCAAAGTAGCGAATTGAACCCGGGTGTAACGGTACAGGGGTTGAACCCAAAGTAAACTCAACCGTTAAGTTTTCTGCTGCGGGGTGCGCAGCAATTAGCTCGGCCTTTTTATCGAATAACAGCTTGGTAAGATCGTAAGCTAGATCGTCAGGCATATCGGAGTTAACGATCAGCACAGAAGGAATACCAAGTGTTTGAACATCCTCATCAACGCCTTCGTACGTACCGGCCGGCAACGTGAACGATGCAAACACGGGCTCGGCTTTGATCGCTGCTGCGCGCTCTTCCTCGGTTAAGGACAGCACACGGATATCACGGGTTGCTGCCAGGCTCATGATAGAGCTGTTTGGTGGAGCAACACTCCAGAAACCGACATCGGCATCGCCATCGCGTAAAGCATCGGCGGTTTCGTTAAAGTTAAGGCGCTGAACATCGAAAACATCGGGAGTAATCCCATTCTCTGAAAGTACGATACGTGAATTAACTTCAGTACCACTGCCAGGTGCACCGACCGAGACACTTTTGCCCTTAAGGTCTTGCAAGGAATTAATACCGCTATCTTTTAACGTCACGATTTGAATGACATTAGGGTAAATAGAGGCCAATGCGCGCGTATTTTCAACCTGGCGCCCTTCGAATTGCCCTTCCCCATGGTAAGCCTGATACGCGGTGTCGGCTAATACCAATGCCATAGAGCTGTCCCCACGATGAATTAAAGCCATGTTTTCCACCGATGCGCCGGTGACTTCGGCAACCGCGGTATAGCCATCTAAATTTTTACCGATGATCTCGGCAAAGGCACCACCAAGAGGGTAATAAACCCCGCCGGTTCCGCCCGTTGCGATAGATAGCGATTCGGTTTGTGCCATCGCACCGTTGGATGCCATCAGAAAAGCCGTAGAAACAGCGACCCCGATATGTTTAAGTATCTTCATATGTCTGCCTCACTTTACAATGTAAAAAGAAACTATCCTTAGGTAGGTTCTTACTATTTTGATAGAGGCGGCAGGCATTCAACTTAAGATTTATTTTTATGAATGGCCCGCCGATTCTTTGCATGTCATACTACAATGAATTCCCCCCAACCCAAAGATAAATTGTTGCAGCTGCTTAGCGATTATTAAGCGGATAACGCGAAACGCGGATCGTTGATGTTTATAATTTACCAGTGCATTGACGAGCTAGTTAAAGTTCGACATACACTGTTTTGTTTCGCAACCCGCACCGAATGCAGCAAACTCACTATACATCAACGCTAGTTCTATTTCTAGTGCCCTAAAGGATGCAGGTTATTTAGTTTTTTTGCCATGCATAATAACCCCTATAGAGCGCTTTAAATTCTTCATACCTACGCAAGATGAATGTGTAATATATTGATATCGCTTTCTTTGTAAGAGCTGTTCTTGTGTCTGGAGTTCATTAAAAAAACCAAAGAGGCACCTAGCGAAATAAGCCTAATTGACTATGGGATACCCTAGTTGTTAACAATAGACCTAACTGCCACAATAATCCTTTAAATACAAATTATCTAGGAGTGTCATTTGTTTTTAATCGGTTGCGGGGCAGGTTTTTCGGGTGATCGTGTCGATGCCGCGATCCCGGTAATGCAGTCCTTAGTTCAGGCAGGCTAGCCAGCCGCGTTATTTTTTGAAACGCTTGGCGAGCGCACGTTGGCCCTGGGGCAGGTTAGAAAACAAACGAATCCAGATCTTGGCTATGAGCCCTTACTTGCAGAGCTCATTACGCCAGTTTTATCTGACTGCGTACAGTACAAGATTCCAATCATTGGTAATTTTGGTGCAGCCAACCCTCCTGCCGCAGCAAAATTAATAAAAAACATTGCTCGCCAGCTTGGACTTAGACAAATAAAGATTGCTGTCATCGAGGGTGATGATATTACCTCTTCATTAGATATTGAAAACACCCCAATTTGGGAGGGTGACAGCAGCATTGATATAGACAAACAGAAACTTATTTCCGCCAATGTCTATTTAGGCGCACGCTCTATTGCTGATGCTTTGCTTGCGGGTGCAGATGTGGTTGTGGCCGGCCGGGTGGCCGACCCAGCATTGGTGTTGGGGCCTGTTATGGCCCATTACCAATGGGCTTGGGATGATTGGGACATCATTGCGCAACTGACTTTGGCTGGACATTTGTTAGAGTGCGGCGCACAGGTCACCGGAGGATATTTTTCCGACCCAGGGGTTAAAGATGTACCTAATTTAGCTCGAGTAGGGTTTCCCTTTGCTGAAATAAACGATGATGGCTCTTTTGTCATTACTAAGCCGATTGGGACAGGAGGCACCGTGTCTGCTCAAACAATTAAAGAGCAAATGCTGTACGAGGTGCATGACCCTGAAAGCTACATTACCCCTGATGTCATCCTAGATATTAGTCAGGTAGAGCTGTCGGTGGTGGGCCCCGATCGTATTTTAGTTCAAGGTGCAAGGGGTCGTCCCCGCCCCTCACAACTCAAGGTAACTGCTGGCTTTGTGGGCGACTGGCTTGGCGAGGGCGAAATTTCTTATGCAGGGCCAAATGCTGTGCAAAGAGCCCGTTTAGCTGCCGAGATCATCAAAGAAAGGCTAACTATTCGTGCAATTAATGTACAAACACGTTTTGATCTTATCGGTCTAAGTAGCGCATTTGATAATCAAGCTGGTGATTTGTCCAAACAGTACGATACTACCTGCGCGCCAGAGGTTCGATTACGAATGGCGGCCAGTTCTCTTAAAAAAGACCAAGTAGAAAAGGCATTACAAGAGGTGACCTCGCTATATTGCACTGGGCCCGCCGGCGGGGGTGGCGTTCGCACGCATATTATTAATCGCATCCACACACTATCTTATTTAGTCGTCCGTGAAAAAGTTCAAAGCTGTTATTACTTTATTTAGGGAAAGTCATGAACCAGGTTAAGACATTGCGCTTACACGAAATCGCCCACGCCCGTGCAGGCGATAAAGGTAATCGGCTTAATATTAGTTTAATTGTGTATGAGGAGCAGTACTGGAAGGCTGTGGTATATCTCGATTTACGCATAGAATTTCCTTTAGAGAAAATTCTACTCCAGACGCTACGGATTTGTGGGGGGATTACCTTACGATATGGCTTTAGATGGTTTCACTACGCCAATTTACTAGCTACGTTCTTCTTTTGTCTTTCCCCACGTCATTTACAACTTTATCTCGCAGCTATCCCGAAAACACGGACTGAAAGCGCAACTCTGCTCCAGAGTCGAGGTATCAGCTTGATCTTATATTAGTCGCCTGTGCATGAATTTAACGAATTAACATCATGCGCAGGCGAATTCCTTTCTAATATGGAAACGCTTAGGTGCAGCCTCCGCAGCAGTTACCATCCTCGCCATGGACAGGTTTTAGCGCCTCTAATCCAGTACTTTTAATAGCGGATTGTAGGGTTGGCAAATTGGTCTGTGCAGAGTTATATGTCACTTTAATTTTTTCATCATCTAAAGATACAGCCACCTCAGAGACTCCGTCTATGCTAGACAGTGCCTGCTCTAGTTGCTGCACGCTTTCCTCACCCTGCAAACCAATTAATTGCATGGTATCGGTTTTCTGTTTATTTCTACGAAATACTTTTTCCAGCATGGCTTCCTCATATTCGTCGTTGTGATAAGCAAACCTAATGATGAATTAAATAACCACCATTGAGCAAAAAGTATAACAACAATCCATGAATCGACTGCCATACCCCTAGTCTTTCTCGGGATAACTCAAACACCAATGAGCAAACTCATATGCCTTTTGAGTAGTAATGCTTTCTGGGGCATGCATCAACACGGTGCATTTATGCGCCAAGCTCTCAGATATATGCGCATCCCAAGTAAAACTCACGGGCACAACACGCTCGGCATAACGTTCTTTCCAATCCATAACAATAGCGCTACCCAGAGGCTCTTTAGGGGTCAATTTATTTAATAAAAGATGGGTTTGTGGCATGAGCTCGTACTGATCCAAAAGGACGTGTGCCGCATAGTCGGGCTCACAAACTAAAAAGTGAAGATCGCACTGCTCTTGCAGCCCACGGGTAGTGGCAGATTGGCTGGGCAGATCAAAGATAACCCAATCGGGTTGGATGCTATTTCGGCCGCTTTGTAAGGTATCAAGCACCATCTCAAACATAGAGCCGGTCACTTGTGCATTAACACGCGCAGGACGCGTAGCATTACGCCCAAAAGGCAAAACATACAGGCCCTCTTGTATCTGCCGTATCTGACTTTCCCAGTGCCCACCATCCCAGAAAACAGCAGCCCACCCCTGTGCATCTGCATAAGGAACATTAAAGTGTAGTCGCAACAAATCAGAGTCATTCAAATCAACGACCAACACTGACTGACCCGAATCATGTAAAGCAGCAGCAAGCAAAGCTGTCATACTGGTGGTTCCCACTCCACCACGTAATCCAGAGAAACCAACAACAGTACTATTTGTCAAACCTACTCCTTGTGATTAGTAGTATTCCAGCAGAACTTAATCGGGGCCCATTTGCCTGTATAGACCTGATAGGGCGAGTCGATATTAACCGATTCAAATCTGTGCAAACGCACTGTATTGTTAATTTGCGTTAATTAGATTTATTTATAATAACCGCAAAAAAAGGATGCAATCAGACTCCTGCTGGAATACCGATTACATCCTTTAGAGAATAATGATCGAACGTTAAATTAGTGATTTAGTCCAAAATCAATTATTTTTAAACTGATCCCAACTGACACGTACCTCGGGCGCGCTCAACGGTGGCGGCGTATACCGCAGCTTAGCCGGGGTTCTTGAGAGTTTAATGGGCGATGCTATGCCCTGATACTCACCCTGCGTATAAATCATCTGGCGGTGTTTGGTGTGTGGATGCTGTAATGATTCTTTGACATTAAGCACAGGGGCTGCTGGTACGCCGGAGCGTAACAGTGTCTCAGCTATCACATTAGCGTCGTGACCTTCTAGGGCCTGGGACAACACTTCGTGCAGCGCATCTCTATTATTTAAACGATCTTTGTTCGTCTTAAAACGAGTTTCGTTTGCCACCTCGGGGATTTCTAGCAACTCGGTCAATTGCGTAAATTGACGGTCATTGCCCACTGCCAAAAATATATCTCCAGCTTGCGTGTGTATAGTCTCGTATGGGGCTATATTAGGATGTGCATTCCCACTGCGTTGAGGTGTTTTGCCATTACCAAAAAAATTAGCAGCATGTGGATGGAGCAAAGATAGAGCACAATCAAACAATGTGATATCTAGGAATTGTCCACGCCCACTTTGATTACGCTCTTGTAACGCTAACAAAATGCCGACCGCTGCATTCAACCCAGTAACCATGTCAACCACCGGGAGCCCCACGCGCGTAGCATCACCATCAGCTTCGCCATTTACGCTCATTAAACCACATAGAGCTTGGGCACAGGCATCATAACCTGGTAGCCCGCCTAAAGGGCCATCTGCACCAAACCCCGTCACCCGACAATGCACTAACTGAGGATAGTGCTCTTGTAAATACTCGACAGTGAACCCCCATTTCTCTAGGGTCCCGGGCTTGAAGTTTTCAACCAACACATCTGCATCGCGCAGCAGCTCTCGGAGGTACTCCTGCCCCTCGGCTGCGGATAAGTCTACCGACACTCCTTTTTTATTGCGATTAACACCGTTAAAGTAGCTTGATACCTCGCCTACAAAAGGGGGACCCCAAGCGCGTGTTTCATCCCCAAATGGTGGCTCTACCTTCAGCACATCTGCGCCATGATCACCAAGAATTTGGGTACAATAAGGCCCGCCCAGCACCCGGGATAAATCAACCACACGAATGCCGTGCAAGGCTCCTGTATTCATATTTTCAGACAGCATAATTTTCCCGGATTAATCTAACACCACATTTTCGGACTTGATAATTTCAGCCCATTTTTCAACCTCTGTATCAATAAAGGCTTTTAGTGCTTGCGGACTATGATCCTCTGCTTGAACAATTCCCTGTGCGGTTAAAAGGTTGCGTACCTCATCCTCATTAAGCACATCAACTAAGGCGATATTTAGTTTTTCTACTACTTCTGGGTCCATGCCCTTAGGCCCTACCACACCAAAGAACACGCTAACATCGTAATCCTCTAACCCCTGCTCCTCTAGCGTCGGCGTATCAGGCAAAGAGTCCGACCGTTTATCCGTTGTTACGCCAATCGCCTTGAGGCGCCCTTCTTCTATATGTGGAATGGCCGTCATCACATCGGTGAAAGTCATATCTGTCTGACCTGCGATGAGATCCACCAATGCTGGGCCGGTACCACGATAAGGAATATGTAATACATCGGTACCAGCAATGCGATTAAACATTACGCCTGCTAAATGTGAGGAGGCGCCATTGCCAGAAGATCCATAAGTTAATGTACCTGGATTATTTTTAGCGTAATCAATTAATTCAGATAAATTGTCTGCGGGTAGCTCAGGGTTTATTACCAAAATATTAGGTAAATGCCCAATACGTGCAATGGGATCAAAGCTTGTACGTGGATCATAGGTGATATCTTGATACAGACTTACATTAATAGCCAATGGCCCAGATGTGCCAAACAATAACGTGTAGCCATCAGGTTTAGCGCCTGCCACATATTGCGAGCCTATATTACCTCCAGCCCCACCCTTGTTTTCTACGATCACCGGCGTGTCTAAGTGCTCACCCAGATATTTAGCAATTAAACGCGCCATGCCATCCGTAGGCCCCCCTGGTGGAAACGGCACAACCATTTTGACGGTTTCATTTGGATAGTCGGTAGCAGCCAATGCCGGTGCAGCAACCGCTGCTAACGTTGCGAAGCAGAAAGCACCAAAAAATTTTCGCATGAGTGTCCCCTGTCTAATTAATTTATTGTGTGGTTAAACTAATTCTAGGTAGAGCCACTGATTCCTATTACCAGCGGCTCTAAAGCGTTTTAGGTTTTCTTTTAATACTACTCTGCAGATAACCCAACTTGAGTAAATAATTTATTTTTCAATTCCTCGGTGACTTGCGCTGCCTGACTATCAACGCAAGGGTCCCAAGGCGCTAATTTATGCTGCAAGACCAAATCCGCAAGCTCCGCACGTGTTTCCAACCCCTCGTGCTTGGCTTCCCAACGCAAAGTGGCCATGGTCACGGCGTTATATAGAGCACTGCCCAGTTGGCGTGCCAAATCACTGCGATTTTCACGCACTGCCAACTCAGCCAACGCCCATACCTTGTCTAAGCTTTCCCTTTGTAAATTAGCCAGCGCATCACTGACAGGGACACCCTCATGGAGTAACTGCTCTACATGCGCCTTAAGCGGCTCAAGACAGCCATTACGATCCATTGCACGGATGACATCCAAAGCCACTATATTGCTGGTTCCTTCCCAGATAGAGCCCAAATGAGCATCGCGCACTAAACGCGGCTCTATCCACTCTTCAATGTAGCCGCATCCGCCGCGAACTTCCATAGCATCGCCGGTCACCTGGCGGGCATCACGGCATGCACGGAATTTAATTAACGGGGTCAAAATACGTAGTAGCTTTTTACCGACCTCGTCGCCGCTATCAGCTAACTCCAAGGCACGAGCTGTTTGAAACATAATGGCGCGTGACTGTTCAGTTGTCACTGCCATTTTTAGAAGTTGGCGTTGCATCAAGGGCAGCTCTACTAAGTATTGACCAAAAGCTTTACGGTTATTGGAAAAGAATACTGATTCAGTCAATGCACGACGCATCAATCCTGCAGCACGCATTCCATTGGACAAACGCGAGTTATTGATCATATCGGTCATGTGGTTAAAACCGCGTCCCCGATCACCCACGAGCCATGCAACAGCACCTTCCAATCGAATCTCGCCGCTGGCCATAGAGCGCGTACCCAATTTATCTTTTAAACGCAAAATGCGGTAATTATTCGGCGTACCATCGTCTCGTTCGCGTGGTAGCAAAAACAACGAAATCCCGCGTAGACCAGGTTGATCCTCACTACGTGCCAAAACCATGGCAAAACCCGCATCGGGGTTGGAACAAAACCACTTATCACCAGTTAAAAGCCACGAGCCATCAGCTTGTTCTTCAGCGATAGTTTCAGTTGCGCTGACATCAGAACCGGCGCCTTCTTCGGTCATGAACATGGCCCCTTGCTTGAGCTCATCAAAATCCAATGAACTGACCTGAGGTAAAACTTTAGCAACTAACTCTTTATCACCAAACTTCCGTAAAGTACGCGCTAAGGAGTCTGTCATACTTACCGGACAACACAAACCAAACTCTGCCTGTACAAAGAGATAGCTCAGAGCATATTTCGCAGCCGGGGGCATTGGCTCTGACCAACCGAGTACTCCGCCACGGTGCGACATGGCTGCTAAACCGTAATCTTGATAAGCTTTTTTCTCCAGGGCAACGTAGGCCGGATGCTTATGGATTTTATTTTCATCCTGCCCTGCGCGATTGCGTACGGACAATACCGGTGGATTTTGATCCGCAACCATAGCGGCCTCATCGAGCTCGTCACCAGCCTCTGCACCCAATTTTTGGAAATGAGGGCGCAAATGCTCATACAAATCGGACGGGAGATACACCTTGAGTAGATCATCCAGGTAGGGATCAGCAGAAAACAAATTAATCCCACGGGAGTCGGGGATTAAAGGTGCTTCGGCAACAGTATCCGCCTGCTCTGTACTGAGTTTTTGTGCCAGTGTCATTGCTACCTCCTTAAATATAGTGGTCACAAAACCATGATATTATAGGCAATCAATACACTCCAATACTATTTACCTTGCGATTTATACTCTATGCCTATAGATCTAGACGCGCGTTTGCTTCGTTATTTCAAAGCCGTTGCCGAAGAGCTCAACTTTAGTCGGGCTGCCGAACGCTTGCACATTTCTCAGCCACCACTGAGTACTGCTATCAAACAACTCGAAGACAGCCTAGGGGTGAGTC
>DATGSS010000031.1:0-9078 GCA_035302345.1 Paenalcaligenes sp. | reverse complement strand
GGTCATAAAGCATAGAAAAGTCCGTGTAGTGGTTGCCATTTATATTTTTGTTAGGGCTTGTTGTTATACGTAAAACTTATCTTTTATATAAGTTGAATTAATTTGTCTACACTTTTTCTATAGGGTTTATAGGGTTGAAAGACTGCACGCATTGGAAAAGCACATAAAACAGGGCCTGGTTATGAGCTAAACCAAGGCCCTACAAAAGGTAATTTGACAGCAGCACTATCAGTAAAGTGTAAAAAATTAGCGCTCGAGATACTGCAATTTATCAGGCTTGCCATTCCATTCTTCGGCATCGGGCAAAGGCCCTTTAGAGCGGTTAATCATACCAAATACTGGCGATAACTCAGCATTTAAATCAATGAAATGGAGTTGATCCTCGGGTACGTCCTCTTCGGCATAAATTGCGTTGGCAGGACACTCGGGGATACATACTGCACAGTCAATGCATTCGTCGGGGTCAATAACCAGAAAATTAGGCCCTTCACGGAAGCAGTCAACGGGGCAGACATCGACGCAGTCGGTGTATTTACATTTAATGCAGTTTTCGGTGACGACATGTGTCATATTGGCTTGCTCCGGAAAATAAATCTCCGTATAAAAATACGGGTGAAACTAAAATAGGCTTTAGAAAAAGATACAATAGTATGCAGGAAAGGCTATTTTAGCGAAAATATGTCAATTATAAGAATAAGACCATTAAACCTACAGGAAAATATGATTATTACCTCCTTGCTAGACACTGATTTGTATAAATTCACGATGATGCAGGTTGTATTGCATCATTTTCCAACTGCGCAGGTGCAGTATCGCTTTCAGTGCCGCACACCAAACGTAGATTTAAGTCCTTATTTGGATGAAATCCGCCAGGAAGTACACGAATTATGCCAGCTCAAGTTCACTGAGGATGAGCTCGCCTATCTGGCCGGGTTGAGATTCATGAAAAGTGACTTTATCGATTTTTTACGTTTATTTCAACTGCCCGAGCGCTGTATTCACATCGAAGCAGGCGAGCAGGGGGGGATCAGTATTGAAATCGAGGGGCCTTGGTTACACACTATTTTGTTTGAAATTCCAGTTTTGGCGATTGTAAACGAGGTTTATTTTCGCAACACCAAGCCCCACCCCCCATTAGAAGAAGGCCGCTCTCGATTGCGTGCCAAAATGCAGTTAGTGACGGGTGATCCTTCGCTGGCGGATTTTCGCGTGGCAGAGTACGGCACACGGCGCCGCTTTTCTAAAAAGTGGCATGACGAGGTAGTGGCCACTATGAAAGACCAGATGGGGATCCATTTTGCGGGCTCTAGCAATGTCTGGATGGCTAAAAAGCATGATGTGCTGCCTCTGGGGACGATGGCGCACGAGTATTTGCAGGCGTGTCAGGCGCTAGGCCCGCGTTTGCGTGATTCACAGGTGTTTGCCCTTGAGATGTGGGCCCGTGAATATCGGGGTGATTTGGGCATTGCCTTGTCTGATGTATATGGCATGGATGCGTTTTTGCGTGACTTTGATATGTATTTCTGCAAACTCTTTGATGGGGCGCGCCATGACTCGGGTGACCCTTTCGTTTGGGGAGATCGCTTGCTCGCGCATTATGAAAAGAACCGCGTCGACCCGCGCACCAAGACACTAATTTTTTCTGATGCTTTGGATATTCCCAAGGCCATCGAATTGGCGCATTATTTTGCTAATCGCTGCAAGGTGTCCTTTGGGATTGGCACTAACTTAACTAATGATTTTGGTCATACGCCATTGCAAGTAGTGATCAAGATGGTGCGCTGTAACGGTCAACCAGTAGCCAAGATTTCGGATACACCCGAAAAGACCATGTGTGATGACCCGGCGTATTTGTCTTATTTGCGCAAGGTATTTCAAATCCCTGAAACAGACGATGATGCCCAGACCGGGTCAGAGTCCAGCCACTAGACCAGGTATCCTAGGTATCCCGGGTATCGATTAGGGGCCGCGCCTGCCCATTAAAGTGCAATGAGTGCAGCCAGATTAGCCCCCAATTCGTAAGCGGGGGCGCGTTGGTCTTGGTCGAGCTCTTTTGGGGCCCATATTTGCTCGGCTGTTTGTGCCCCTAGCATACACACATAAGGCGGAAAAGCCTCGTCCAGGCGCCATCCGGTACAGATGCGTTGCAGCTGTTGCAGTGCCTGCTGGCCATCACTGCCAGCACTGATGATGGTGCTGTAGGGCCGACCATTGAGCTGGTCAACCGCTGCATAATAAAAGCGGTCAAAAAAAGCTTTCATCTCGCCGCTCAGGCTGGCCAGGTTTTCTGGTGCGCAGAAAATAAATGCTTGGGCATGCAATAATTGGTCTAAACTGACTGCAGTGGCCACTGTGCTGCGCACCTGGTGTGTGTCTGTGACCTCTAATGCCTGAAACGCGTCGTGGGCACCTTGTTGGGCAGCATTGGCCAGTTGCTGGCTGGCACCTGTGCGTGAATGCCAAATAATTTGCAATGTCTGTTTTGTCATAAGCTATTGCCCCAAGAATAAAGCAGGCACAATACAATAAGAGCGTCCAACTTGAATTTATCTATCTCTAATACACCATAGATGATTGAATATGTCACCCACCATATCCACTTCAACACCAACGCGGGATGATCAGGACACTCCCTTTACCGCTCAGTGGCTACAAGAGGTGAGTGCGCATCAACCGGAATCACAGCGTGATTTATTTGCACAAGCAGTACAGTACGCCAAGCCCTGGCTGACCGATGTTCGGGCGCGTACTGGCGAGCGTATTGATACGCATTGTGCAGCCATGATTCATATATTGCAGCAGTTGGGGGCTGATGTCCCTACGCAAGCGGCGGCGCTGTTGGCATATATGCCCGAAGAGGTCGGCGAGATTGCCCAGCGCGAAAAGCTGCAGGCTGCTTTTGGTACACAGGTCAATACCCTGGTACAGGGGACACGGTCTTTGTACCGCATCGCAAAGATTACTGCCCAAGACCACGACACACGCGCTTTAACTGATCAGCGCGAAATGAAGAGAAAAATGTTGCTGGCGATGGCGGTAGACTTGCGCATTGTTTTGATTCGTTTGGCGTCGCGTTTACAGTCGTTGCGTTGGTTCGCCCAGAGCAAACAGCCCTGTCCACTAGATTTTGCACGCGAAACCATGGAGTTATACACGCCATTGGCCAATCGTTTGGGAATCTGGCAAATCAAGTGGGAGATGGAGGACCTGGCATTCCGCTTTTTAGAGCCCGACGTTTATAAGGATATTGCCCGCAAACTAGAAGAACGTCGTGTCGAGCGCGAGGCCTTTATCAAACAGGTGGTGAACAAGCTGTCAACGGCCTTAGAGCAGGCGGGTATTCAGGCCCAGGTAACGGGCCGTCCCAAGCACATCTATAGTATTTGGAACAAAATGCGCAATAAGCAGCTTGAGTTTAATCAGCTGTATGATTTGCGTGCTTTGCGGGTGATCGTTGACGATGAACGCAGCTGTTACACCGGTTTGGCGTTAATCCATGCGATGTGGACTCCCTTGCCCGATGAGTTTGATGATTATATTTCACGGCCTAAACCCAACGGTTATCGTTCTTTGCATACGGTCGTGGCTGACGAGCAGGGGCGTAGTTTCGAGGTGCAAATCCGGACTCGGGAAATGCACCACTTTGCCGAATACGGGATGGCCGCGCATTGGCGCTACAAAGAAGCCGGGCCGCGTGGGGGCGAGGTAGCGGCCAGTGACGATGAACAGAAAATCGCTTGGATGCGCCAGCTTTTGGCCTGGGATAGCACCGCTCCCAAGGCTGTACCAGGTGATTCGCAGGCTGCGCAAAAAGAACCCACGCGCAAGCGCCCCGAACGTATTTATGTGTTGACCCCGCAGGCCCGAGTCATCGAGTTACCTGATGGTGCGACACCCATCGATTTTGCTTATTCCCTGCATACTGATTTGGGTCATCGCTGCCGCGGTGCTCGTGTAGATGGTCAGATGGTGCCGCTAAGCACGCAGCTGGAAACCGGTCAAACCGTAGAGATTATCGCTGCTAAATCAGGGGGGCCTTCACGTGATTGGTTAAATCCCAATTTGGGGTTTCTTGCGAGTGGACGCTCGCGAGCCAAAGTACGCTCATGGTTTAATGCTATTGAATTACAAGAACGGATCAGTCAGGGGCAGCATTTAGTGGAAAAAGAGCTGCAACGTCTGGGGCGTACAGCTGTAAATTTAGAGCAGCTAGCCCATCAGTTAGGGTTTGCCAAGGCTGATGACTTGTACGTGGCAGTGGCCAAAGATGAATACAGTTTGCGCCACATCGAGCAGGCCTTTAAACCCCAACCCGAGGAAAAAGATCACGATACACCCCATGTGGCAGATGCCGGTCGTTCTAGTGTGACACGCACAGGCCGCAGTGGGGTGTTGGTAGTAGGGGTTGATTCCCTACTTACTCAGTTAGCTCGTTGTTGTCGACCCGCTCCGCCTGATAAGATTGCCGGGTTTATTACCAAAGGCCGCGGTGTGTCCATTCATCGCAGTAGCTGTCCTTCATTCAAGGGGCTGATTGCCCAACAACCCGAGCGCGCCATCGAGGTGACCTGGGGTGAAAATGTGAGTGATAGCGTTTACCCTGTGGATATCCACGTATACGCGCCTGAGCGCGCCCATTTGCTGCGCGATATTACCGAGGTCTTTTCACGCTTGCGAATCAATGTCGTAGGGGTCAATACGCAAAGCCGTCGTGCCCTGACTCACATCGTATTTACGGCCGAGGTTAAAAATGGCAGCGAGATCCAAAAACTGTTGACTGCCCTCGAAGAAATACCTGGTGTGCAAGCGCAGCGACGCTAGCTTGATTTACTGCTAAAATGTCGGGATTTAACCAGTAGTTTTCGAGCGGTTTTAGTTTCGAGAGTATTATTTTTAAATTGTCGGTGCGAAAGGTCTTTTGATTATTTCTTGCGCGCCTGACTTTAGCCCAAAAGGGATAGTGTCTTGAGTTCATACCAGTATCCAGATGCACATGGTCATTTCGGCCCCTACGGGGGGTCTTTTGTGGCCGAAACATTGGTTCATGCGCTTGATGAATTACAGCAGGCGTATGAAAAGTACTTACACGATCCGGAGTTTATTGCCGAGTACCAAAATGAGTTGAATCATTTTGTGGGTCGTCCTTCGCCCGTTTATTTTGCACGACGTTGGTCCGAGCAATTGGGTGGTGCACAGATTTGGCTCAAGCGCGAAGACCTCAATCATACTGGCGCCCATAAAATCAATAACTGCATCGGGCAGATTTTGTTGGCCCGTCGCATGGGTAAAACACGCATCATTGCCGAAACCGGTGCGGGACAGCACGGTGTGGCCACGGCCACTGTGGCAGCGCGTTATGGGTTAGAGTGCGTTGTGTACATGGGCTCTGAAGACATTCGCCGACAGGCCTCAAATGTCTATCGCATGAAGCTATTGGGTGCCCAGGTCGTATCAGTAGATTCGGGTTCGCGCACCCTCAAAGACGCCCTCAACGAGGCCATGCGTGATTGGGTTACAAATGTGGAAAACACTTACTACATCATTGGTACCGTGGCCGGCCCGCATCCTTATCCTGCGATGGTCCGCGACTTTCAGTCTGTGATTGGTACCGAATGCCTCGAGCAAATGCCCGTGGAAACCGGACGTCAGCCTGACATGATCGTGGCGTCGGTCGGGGGCGGTTCAAATGCGATGGGTATTTTTTACCCCTATATTGAGCACGAGGATGTTGATTTGGTCGGTATCGAGGCTGCCGGACGTGGTCTTGATTCTAACGAGCACTCTGCCTCTATTACCCGCGGGCGTTCAGGCGTGTTACATGGTAATCGGACATTGATTTTGCAAACAGCTGATGGCCAAGTGCAACCCACTCATTCCATTTCTGCTGGGTTGGATTATCCTGGCGTTGGGCCCGAGCACGCGTGGCTCAAGGATATTGGTCGGGTTCGTTACGATACCGTCACAGACTCCGAGGCTTTAGAGGCATTCCACGAGTGCTGCCGTTTCGAAGGCATCATGCCAGCCCTAGAGTCCTCTCATGCGCTGGCCTACGCAGCGCGCGTCGCACCAGAAATGAGTCCTGATCAGGTTATTTTGGTTAATCTTTCTGGGCGTGGTGATAAAGACATGCACACCGTCGCCGAATACAGCGGCATCGAGCTTTAAGGGTGGGACAAGAATGACAACACAATCCAATCAACGACTGCAAAATACCTTTAGCCGACTCGATGGGCGTGCTGCTTTGGTGCCCTATATCACAGCGGGTGATCCCGATCCCAAGGTCACTGTATCGCTCATGCATGCCTTGGTAAGATCTGGAGCTGATATTATCGAGTTAGGGGTGCCTTTCTCTGATCCCATGGCAGATGGCCCCGTGATTCAACGGGCCGCCGAAAGAGCCCTGTCCAAGGGCATGAGCCTGGGCCGAGTACTCGAGATGGTCAGCGAGTTTCGCCAAACCGATCCAGACACCCCCACAGTGTTGATGGGGTATGCTAATCCCATAGAAGCCATGGGACAACAAGAATTCGTCAATCAGGCTGCGGCTGCTGGTGTCGATGGGGTATTGACAGTTGACTACCCCCCCGAAGAGGCTCAGGAATTTGCCCAAGCCCTAATGGCGCAGTCTATCGATCCTATATTTTTGCTGGCCCCCACATCAACGGATGATCGGATACAAAAGATCGCCCAATTGGCACGCGGTTACGTATACTATGTGTCCTTAAAAGGGGTGACAGGTGCGGACAGTATCGATATTGATGATGTCGTTCGCCAGCTGTCGCGTATACGCCGCTATCTGAATACTCCGGTTGGGGTCGGCTTTGGGATCCGCAGTCCCGAAAGCGCGCGTCGTATTGCCGAGCACGCCGATGCAGTGGTGATCGGCAGCAAGCTCATCCAAACCATGGAGGCCGCAATGCAGGCCGACAATAATCCCGAATCCGCTGTCGATGCGGCCGCAAAATGGCTCTCGACAGTGCACCAAGCCTTGGTGAAATGATTGGGTGACAACACACTTCAAGAATTCAAAGGACAGGATAACAGCATGAGTTGGATCCAAAAAATACTCCCACCCCGTATGGGGCGTACTTCCGGAAACAAGCGCGTCCCCGAAGGGTTATGGGTCAAGTGCCCGGCTTGTGAGGCAGTGCTCTACAAAGAGGATTTACAGGCCACTCAAAATGTCTGCCCCAAATGCGATCACCATATGCGTTTGACGGCACGTGAGCGGATCGATAGTTTACTCGATGCCGAAGGTCGCCAAGAAATTGGTGCCAATCTACGCTCTACTGATCCTTTGCGGTTCAGAGACTCTAAAAAATACACCGACCGTATTAATCAGGCCACACGCAGCACCCAAGAGAACGAGGCATTAATCGTTGTTCAGGGCAGTGTCTGTGCGATGCCTGCGGTGTTGGCTTGTTTCGAGTTCGAGTTCATGGGTGGTTCCATGGGGTCGGTAGTTGGCGAGCGTTTTGTGCGTGGGGTGCAGGCGGCCATTGATTCGCGCAGTGCATTTGTATGCGTTGCAGCCTCCGGTGGGGCGCGGATGCAAGAAAGCCTGTATTCTCTATTTCAAATGGCCAAGACCAATGCCATGTTGGTCAAGCTTTCAGAGGCGGGCCTACCATTTATTAGTGTGTTAACCGATCCCACCATGGGTGGGGTATCAGCTAGCTTTGCTTTTATGGGTGATGTCGTAATTGCAGAGCCTAATGCATTGATTGGTTTTGCTGGGCCACGGGTGATCGAGCAAACTGTCCGCGAGACATTGCCCGAAGGGTTTCAGCGGGCTGAGTTCTTATTAGATAAAGGCGCCTTGGATATGGTGGTCGATAGGCGCCAAATGCGCACTGAGATTGCCCAGCTAATCGCAATATTGACACAGCAACCAGCTGATGCAGTAGTAGTACAGCCAGTGCCTGATGCAGATTCTGATAACCCAGATGGGACCGAGACTGCCGCCGAGGACACCGACAAATAAGCCCAAAGAGGCAATAGCCACGCCTCTGTTATTTAATAATTAGGCACGACCTACAAAAAACGGTTTGAAGGATATTCCTTCAAACCGTTTTTTATTGCCTTTAGCAGAGGTAAGTGACTGGCTTACGAGGTCGCGCTCGTAGTTTCTGTCGTTTCTACCTGCTCGAGACGCTCATCATGCACTATTTCTATAGCAGGCAATCGACGGCCTAAGACCTCGGTGCGCTGAAAATAGGCGAGATGGAAAGCCTCGTAACTGTAGTCTGAACGTGTTTGTACCCACTGTAACCCCGCAGCCTCGAATGCTTGTTGCTGTTGCTCATCGAGTAAGGGCTTGCGCACTGAAGGTTTTGGCTGCGTGTCTGCTGTAGCGATGTCTGTCGCGTCATCGGTGTCATCAGTAGCATCCGCGCTCTCTTTGATATCTGCATCATTTGCATCATCTGCGGCATCGGTGCTATATGCGACATTTGTAGCGCTAGTGCTGACCTGCTGTGTTTCGACCATCTGTGCTGGTGCCTCGTCAGTCTGGGTTTGCACTGTTTGAGTTTCCACCGGCTTTGACTCAGTCGTTTCCGCCAGTTCCTGGCTTTGGTCTTGAGTTTTTACGCTCTGATCCTTGCTTTCGACTTGGGTGGACTGGGTTTCTACTTGTACCAACGGTCCTTCGTCAATGACTACAGGGGTTGCCCATCGCTGTGTGCTGGGACGCTGTTCACTTTGGCCGTTAGCCTGCGCCTGTGCGGCAGCAGACTGAGCTGCAGCGGCTTGTTCAGGGCGTGTTTCGACCATAGTTAAAGTGCTAGACGCTTGGTCCTGCAGTGCCTGTGAAGTCCATTGCGTTGCCGGGACCTGAGCGGGCAAGGTATCACCTTTGCCTGTGTGGGTCGGCTCTGCAGTAACGCTAGGGCTGCTGGGTTGGGCGGATTGCTGTCTGTTTTGCCCCTTTTGTGTGCTGCGTTGCTCGCCCTCATGCCTGCTGGCATGCTGTTCTTGGCTGTCCTGACGTTGTTGCGTGTCGCGGTGTGATGCGCTCTGACGTGTTTGGGACTGGCCGTTTGACGATTGCTCGGCGGGTGCCGTCTGCTGTTGTTG
>DATGSS010000030.1:0-13902 GCA_035302345.1 Paenalcaligenes sp. | reverse complement strand
GATCAGGCCGGGCCTGAATTGCGCTTTAATCGCGAGATACTTTTAGCCACTTTGGATAACCTAGATCAGGGCGTCAGCGTGGTCGATGCCGATATGCGTCTTGTGGCTTGGAATCAGCGTTATCAACAGATGTTTAATTATCCCCCCGGGATGCTGTATGTGGGCAGGCATGTGGCCGATTTGATTCGGTTTAATGCGCAACGAGGGAAAATACCTTATGCAGGTCCTGATGATATCGAAGAGGCAGTTCAAAAGCGTATCAACTATATGCGGGCGGGAACATCGCATGTGTTTCAACGTACCCTGAACCAAAATACGCAAGTCATAGAGTTGCGTGGTCGGCCCTTACCTGGGGGTGGGTATGTCACAAGTTATAATGACATTACCGAGTTTCAAAGGGTCGAGTCCGAGCTTCTCGAAATCAATGAAACCCTCGAACAACGTGTTGCAGCGCGTACCAAAGAAGCACGACAAGCGCAGGAATCACGTACGTTGTTTTTAACTGCGGTTAGTCATGATGTGTTGCAGCCTATTAATGCCGCGCGGTTATTCGCTGCTGCCTTGTATGGGGCCGCCGAGATTAACGAAATGCGCCGTTTATCAGAACGGGTGGATACGTCATTGCGTGCCGCCGAGGAACTCTTAGATGGGCTATTGGATATTTCCCAGTTGGACACAGGTGCGTTACAGCCCGATAAAAAGGTGTTCGAGGTTGCTCCTTTTTTGAAAAAAATTAAAGACCAATACGTTCCAATTGCACGACGTCGTAATTTACAGCTAAAAATCTATAGTCGCGATGTATTGGTGTATAGCGATAAGCGGCTATTGCGTCGAGTGCTCCAAAACTTTATCTCTAATGCGCTGCGTTATACCGCGCAAGGGCGTATTGTGATTGGGGTGCGTGTGCGGGCAGGTAAAAAGGCCGAATTTCAGGTCTGGGACACCGGCCAAGGCATACCTAAACACCATTTAGAGCAAATCTTTGATGAATTTCGCCGCTATGAGCAACGCCAGATGTGGGGTGAGCGAGGACTGGGCCTAGGGCTGTCTATTTGTCAGCGTATTTCTACTTTGTTAGATCATCGATTATCAGCCAGCTCAGAGGTAGGCAAGGGCAGCATGTTTAGTATACGCGTGCCATTAGCTACAGAAAAAATGAGTTTGCCTGCCGATGTTGGGCCGACCGTGGCTCAACGTGATTTAAACAGCCAATTAGAAGGCCTAAAGGTGTTGTGCCTGGATAATGATGTCGAGATTTTGTCTGGAGTTAAAACACTATTATCGCAGTGGGGGGTAGAGGTAATTACAGCAACTACTGTTGATGAGGCCTTAGGGAAAATGAATCAACAACCGCACGTGCTGTTGGTCGATTATCATTTGCATGACCGTTTGAATGGTTTAGATGGTTTGGATTTGTTGCGTCGCGATGCCAAGCATATTCATGGCGCATTATTTACTGCTGATGGCAGCGATGAGGTAAAAAGAGATGCTCGAGAACGGGGGTATCTGGTGTTGACTAAGCCGGTTAGACCGGCGTCCTTGCGTTCTTTTCTGGCTGCGCAGTATAAGCACTAATGCACCACGAGTGCTGCAGGGGCTGCCGCGAGGTATCAAACCTCAAAATCTAATTCGCTAGGGTTTAGTTGCAATTGATTAGCGATGAGGACTGCCTGGGTACGATTATTCGCACCTAGCTTGCGCAAAATTGCAGTCATATGTGTTTTGACGGTAGCCTCAGAGACATCTAATTCGTAGGCTATTTGTTTATTTAAAAGTCCTGTGCAAACCATTTGCAACACCCGCAATTGTTGTGGTGTCAGCGTGCGCAGTGCATTGGCTGCATTGCGTTCTTCTTCGCTAATGGCTGGGGCCTCTTGGGCTGCTGCTGGTGCCCAAGGCATACCCTGCAGGATGCTTTCGATGGCTGTTTTTAGCTCTTCCTGTGGCGATGATTTAGGGATAAAGCCTACTGCTCCGTGCTCGAGTGCACGTCGCATTAATTGGGGTGTTTCGTGTGCGGATATGATGGCGACGGGCAGCGCGGGGTATTCATTGCGCAAATAAATTAGCGCATTAAATCCCACTGTGTCAGGCATATTTAGATCCAGCAGCAGTAAATCAGCATCAGGGTGAGCCTCAACCAGTTCGTACAAATCGCTGGCACGTTCGGCTTCGTGGATACGAGTATCCGGATAGTATTTACTGATAAAACCCTTGAGCGCCTCGCGAAATAGCGGGTGATCGTCAGCGATAAGCAGTTCTTGCATCATGGTTTTAATTAGGCGAAAGCCCCCTGGCTGATGGTTATGGGCGATGAACAGCAAAGCATCTGCCCGTGGATAGGCTTGTAGATAGTATACCTATATTGTAATCACAGGTCTTTGATGGCCCGTATTAGGGCGGTTTTATGCTGCATCGCACTATTATAAAAACAAAAAAAGGCGCTGAACAAACAGCGCCTGTGCGGATTAGTGTATGCCGTGAGCGTTGAGCTTACCAAGCATCATTGCGTACGTCGATGACAACGCGACGGTTGGGAGCCAGACACTCGATCAGTGCATCACGGGCCTGATCTGGGCACTCGACTTTGGGGCTTCTAGAGCCTAATCCACGTGCCCGAATTCGATCGGGGTTAAGGCCGTTGGCAATCAGAATTTGACGGACGGATTCTGCGCGCTCCATTGAGAGGCGATCGTTAGTGGATTTGCTGCCAATACGATCTGTATGGCCGACAACCTCGATCCAGGTTTTGCCGCGCGCCTTGATAAGTGGCACGTATTGTTCGATTTGACGTTTGCCCTCGGGTTTGAGCTCTGCCTGACCAAAATCAAAAAGGACGTCGCTGTCCAGGATAATGGTGTCATTGGGTTTTAGGCCGAGCTGAGCACAGGCGACCAAGCTGAGTCCAAGGAAAAGAGCAGAAAACCACCGTAAAAGAGAGCTGGCTAGCATTGTACGTCTCCTTTTTATAGCGAAAAGTATTATTACGTTAATGACTGATTAATGAGGATGAGGGCGTGTCGGGCAGAGAACTATGTGTGGGAGCATAAAAAACACCCCGAGCCTATGCACTGATCCTTTCTTTTGTACATGTTGTAGGCCATATTACTTGCCTTGACAAGTGGTAAATACCAGTAAAAAATGGCAAAGAATATTTTTAATTCTGTTGTTATCTGTTTTTTTATTGTTTTAAGTCATGATAGACTCAGTTCTTATTAATCTATTAATTACTTAATTACCTATTATGAATTTAATTGCAATGCTACTTTAGGCGGGAGTTTTATATTTAAACTTGATTTATTAACTTCTTGTTTCTTTTGATCGAGTGTAAATCAAATGATTGGCTGCAAATTTAATATTAATAACGGTAGGTACAGCGAATTTGTTAATGCGTTTGGTGGGAAGCTGGATGTGTTCAGATGCACTCTGATGTGATCAAGAGCGAGCCCTAGATCTGGGCGTTAGAACGAAATGGGCAGGATGTGGATTTAGAGGTTAGGGGTGGGGGTGGACTTACAAAGGTTAAGCTGCACGGCCTGTTGTTGCAGCTAGCTGCAACAACAGGCCGTGCAGAAACAACCAGTCAGTGAAGCTGGTGTTGGCACTATTTACTGAGGTGCGCCTTGTGCAGGAGCCTGTCCGCCGCCTTCGGGCCCATCGGCATCACAGCCTGCAACTGCAAAGACAAATAGAGCACTCAAGCATAGCGCCACAAGTTTTTTTGCACTGAATTTCATATCTACCTCCGTTAATTAAGTGGTATGTGTATTCACAGTGTAAGTGTAGATATTATATTTTTCATGTCATTTTGTTTGTTGGTTTTTCAATTAATTTATATAAATATTTACTAATGGTTATTTACATTGCTATTAGGCTATTCAATACGTTCTATAAGTCAACATAAATTTTAAATTTTTTTTAAATAGACACTCTTTGTTTTAAAGCGTCGCTAAAAAAGGCGATGAAGGATTACTTCACCGCCCTAGGTTTGGGTTTATCTAAATGTATTTATCTGACTAATGGGATCCAGGCGTCATATTGACGGGATTTCATTTCGTCCAGAGGGATAAACTCTAATGCCGCGCCGTTGATGCAATAGCGCAACCCTCCGCGTTCGCGTGGCCCATCTGGAAAGACGTGACCTAGGTGCGAATCGGCATGCTGACTGCGTACTTCCGTACGGACCATATTAAAACTGTTGTCCTGGTGCTCAGTGACAGCTGCCGGGTAGATAGGTTTGACAAAGCTGGGCCAGCCGCAGCCGCTGTCATATTTATCTGCTGAACTAAATAAAGGTTCGCCGCTAATTACATCGACGTATAGACCAGGTTCATACAGTTCATCATAAGGGTGACTAAAGGGGCGTTCTGTGCCGTCTTTTTGAGTCACGTAGTACTGCATTTCACTGAGCTTTTCCTGTAAAAGCTCATCGCTAGGCTTTTCATATGTGGGGGTAGGTTTGCGTAACGGCTCGTTGAGTAAATTGAGGTCTACATGACAGTACGCACCTGGATTTTTCTCTAGGTAGTCTTGATGATATTCCTCTGCGAGATAAAAATGCTCTAAAGGCTCGTTTTCTATGACAATGGGCGTATCGTACTGTTGTTGCAGCAGGCTGAGTGCATAGGCGACGTGAGCTCTATCGTTAGCATCAGTGGTGTAAATGCCGCTGCGGTATTGGGTGCCAACGTCATTACCCTGACGGTTGAGTGTGGTCGGATCGATGATGCGGAAAAAATGCCATAACAAATCATCCATGCTGATTTGGCTGGGGTCATAACGTACTTGGATGGTTTCGGCGTGTCCGGTATCAGCATAAATAACTTGTTGGTAGGTGGGGTGTTCAGTACGGCCATTGGCATAGCCGGAGAGAACGTTGATGACCCCGGGCAAGCGCTCGAAATAGGCTTCTACACCCCAAAAGCAACCACCAGCAAAATATATTTCACGTAGGGCAGTTTGTGCTGTTTGGGCTTTGTCTACTGGGGTGGTTGGGCTGGCGTGTAAGTCAGCCTGGGGATTGTCTTTCAAAGCCAGTATTTGTGCTTTGTTTAGGCTACCAGGGATGAGTCGGACAAAATCACCTTGTTCATCAAATAAAACCCAGCTCGGATAAGCGCGTATGCCTAGCTCTTGTACCCATTGCCCTTTTGGGTCAAGCAGCAGAGGCAACTGACGATAGTCTTTTAGCCCGGTAAACCAGGTTTCAAATTCATCTAAGGGCAATTCATTGAGCTGTCCCGGTGATGCCAGTGTGAGGATGTTGATGCCTTGTAACTCGGGATCGTTGGCCAACTGCTCTGTGCTACGTAGCTCTTGGAGGCATTGGGGGCACCAGCTAGCCCAAAGTTTGACGAGGGTCGGTTGCCCGACGGCACTAATTGTGTTCAGCTCAACAGCCTGAAAAGGGGTGGTGTGAGATAAATAATTCATGGTGATCTTCTGAGTAGTGTGTCCTTGGATTGGCATGATTAAAAACAACAGCATGAACAGCCAATAGCGTATTAGGCTTGTTGTACTCATGATAGGTACCTGTTTAACCAATATAAGAGCGGTGAGCTACTAATTATAACTGCTTTGCTTAGTGCTT
The DNA here is from genome assembly GCA_035302345.1 of Paenalcaligenes sp. Lineage (GTDB taxonomy): Bacteria > Pseudomonadota > Gammaproteobacteria > Burkholderiales > Burkholderiaceae_B > Paenalcaligenes. The sequence continues at coordinate 8,312 of DATGSS010000030.1, read as the reverse complement.
ATCGAAATAACCATCTGGATAAAACCTTGTTTGTAATAAAGACGTTTGCAACACGGGGTGTCCTGTCGATCGTAGGTTCGTCGCAGGGCTGAGACACCCGTAGAACCTGAACCGGGTAATGCTGGCGTATATGAATTTTTGCGCTACTCATGTCGAGACATCCATGTCCTGCATCTCCCTAGATGACTTCTACTACAGGGCATGGGATGGTCACCTTTACAATCATCTTTTTCCTAGTTCTTTTTGCCATCTTTTTTGCGTTGGTGAGCTTTTTCTATGCACGTCGTCAGAGTGATGGCTTTAGTGATGAGCAGCGCAGATACAGCAATTAATGCGGTTTCTAGTTTGATTGCCGTAGATTTGCGGCGTTTATGGCCACAAGCCCCCGCATCGTTCCTGCTGCGTTGGTCGCGTGCTTTGATTATTCCTTTTGCAGCATTGGTATGGGTTTTTGCGGCTCAGGGTTATAGCGTGCTGTATCTGTTTCTATTGGCTGACTTGCTGTGCTGCGCTGCTGCCTTTCCAGTATTTATAGGCTTGTTTAGTCGGCAGTATCATGGTGCTATAGCAAGCCTAAGCACCCTGATTGGCTTAGTTGCGGGTCTGTTTTATTTCCCAGCCCTACGTCAGGAGGCTACCTATCTGTTGGAGTCATTTCTATTAGCTATATTTTTGCCCGTGGCAGTGTCAGCCCTGTGGTGGTGTTTTTGGCCTAAAGGCGATGCGTATGATCTCGAGCAGCTACATCATTTAATACGTAATAGCACGGATCAGAGCAAAAATAGCTAATACCAGGAAAACTAATGCAGACAGTCGATGCAGCCATGCGATGGGTACGCGTTGGGCAAATTTGTTGCCTATAAATACAGTAGGCGCATTAACGATTAGCATACCCAAGGTGGTCCCCAAGACGACGGCCCAGTATTGCTGGTATTCAGCGACCAAGCCCAAGGTAGCCACCTGCGTTTTATCGCCGATTTCAGCCACAAAAAAGGTTATAAAAGAAACCCAGAAAACTCCATGAATGCTTTTTACCGGACTGTCGACACCATCCTCTATCTTATCGGGGATGAGCATCCAAACAGCCATTAATAAAAAGCCAATGCCCAAAATCCCCGATAGTGTTGTTGGGGTCAATAAATGGCTAATCCACAAACCTAAACCGCCAGCCAGCCCGTGGTTAACCAGGGTAGCTAAGAATATTGCACTTATAATAGTCAGCGGGCGGCGCCAGCGAGCTGCTAAGATCAGGGCCAGTAATTGAGTTTTATCACCTATTTCGGCCAGCGATACAATACCTGTTGAAATGAAAAAAGCGCTCATGTTCAACCTTATTTTTGCAGCTCGCTAATTAAACATCATTTATTTGGATTTGTCATGCTTAGCCGTAGAACGTATTGGTCAAGAGGTTTTATGATTTTGGTTAAATACAATTAAAGCCATGCTAGAGCAAGATATACAAGCACAATGCGCCCATCATTCAATGTCATTACCTCAACCCAAACCTTTTGTGAAGTGGGTAGGGGGCAAGCGCCAATTGTTGGCTGAGTTATGGGCACGGCTGCCTGATCAGTTTGGCGCGTACTACGAGCCCTTTGTGGGGGGTGGGGCGTTGTTTTGGCGACTGCAACATCAACGCGCCCAGCAATCGCAATTGAAAGCCTGTATTAATGATTTCAACCAAGAACTAATCAATACCTACAAAATAGTGCGCGACTATCCATCCGAGCTGATCAATTGCTTGGCTGAATTTCGTAACGATGAGGATTTTTATTATCAGGTGCGGGCCTGGGATCGATGCATTAGTTTTAGTCAGCGTTCGGCAGTACAACGTGCGGCACGATTTATTTATTTAAATAAAACCGGTTTTAATGGACTTTATCGAGTGAATAAAAATAACCAACACAATGTGCCCTTTGGTTATTACAAGGCTCCCAATATCACCGATACTGAAAATATATTTGCTTGTGCTAAGGCCTTGCAAAACGCTCGCATTAGCTGGGGGGATTTTGCTGAAATCTCTCCACTATTACAGCCCGGTGACTTGGTTTATTTGGATCCTCCTTATATCCCTTTGAGCGCATCATCTAATTTTACGGGGTATACCCAGTCAGGTTTTGATTTGCAGATGCAATATCGTTTGCGCGATTTTTGTCGAAAATTAAATGCACGTGGTGTTTATTTTATGCAGTCTAATTCATCGGCTGAGTTAGTGTTTCAGCTATATAAAGAATTTAATATTTGCCAAGTGCAAGCGACGCGCGCCATCAATGCAAATGGGCGTGGACGCGGGCCCGTGACAGAGCTTATTATCCGTAATTACACATAACGCTTATATCTGTGAGTCAGAGGCGTTCATATAACAGATAAATACCTAAACCCACTATAGGAGTAGGGGGTCAATAAACTCGCCTAGGAGCCGCAAAATACATGTTTGAATATTCCTTGGACAATAAATTAAAACAATGGCTAATTGAACATGCCGAGGTGATGGATCAACAGTCTGGCTATGCCCAGCAAGTGCTACAACGTATGGTGCCAGAATCATTATTTGGCTTAGGGGTATCTGAATACTTAGGAGGGGTGTCCCAAAGTACTTTCCACGATGCTTTTGCCGCGCTTGTGACAGTAGCCAAATATTCCTTAAATGCCGCTTTTATACTCTGGGCGCAACGTGGGGTGATTGGTCTATTAGCTCAACAGCCCGAACATCCGCTCACGCAGACGCTACTGCCGTTGCTGCTTGATGGCCGAGTGGCAGGGGCGCCAGGTCTGTCAAATTTAATTAAATTTGGTGGTGGGCTTGAGCCCTTGCAGGTCAGTGCACAGTCCTTTCAGACAGGGTGGGAGCTCAACGGTCAATTACCTTGGGTTAGCAATGCTCAACAGGAAAACTTTATTGTGGCCCTAGCCGCCAAAACCGATGCGGAGCAAGCGGGCGTATTTCTACTACCAGATAAAGCTGATGGTGTGTTGCGCAATGAGGATTTATCTTTGTACAGCATCCAAAGCAGTGCCACTACGGCTATTAATCTTAGGCAGGTACGCGTATCCGCAGAGCATCGTTTTGCTGATTGTGCTTTTAGTTTTATGCGGTTGTTTCGGCCGGGTTTCTTGGCCCAGCAGTGCGCTATGTCTGTGGGTGTGGGGCTTGCCTGCATTGAACAGGTTATGCATCACAGTCAGCAGCATCAAAGATTCATGCAGCAAGCCCGGGATTTACAAACGCAATTGTTGCAAACCGCACAGCGCTTGGTTGATGGGGTCGTGCAAAACAAATGGTTTGACTCGGCTCAGGAATTGTTTGAGCTGCGTCTGCATCTGGCAGATCTTTGTATGCAGTGCGCGATGCTAGAGCTCAAGTGTGCAGGGGGCGCTGCTTATGTCAAAGGCAAGCGCGAAGCAACGCGGCGCCGTCTGCGCGAGGCCATGCTATTGCCTTTGATTACTCCTACCGTGGCACAATTGAGCGCATAGGCCTGGAGCAAATACTTAAAATGATACCAGCGATAGGGTCTTGGCTAGAGCGCTGTCAAATAGGTGTTTATTTTGCTGCTGTTTTATTTGGCTTGTTGGGTGCGCGTTTGGTTTTTCCCGCAGGGGTGCTGCCAAAATTTATTACACCAAGTCTGGCTTTAATGCTATTTGCGACTTTTTTGCAGGTGCCTGTGCTTCAATTAGGTCGCGTATTTAGGCAGCTGCGTTTTTTATGCACTTTGATGGCCGTGAATTTTATTTTGGTGCCTTTGCTGGTTTTGATCGTACAGCCGTTGCTATCACCAGATCCTATTGTTCGTCTGGCCGTGTTTTTGGTTTTATTAACTCCATGTATTGATTATGTAATTACTTTTGCCCATGTAGGGCGCGCCGATGCGCCATTATTGTTAGCGGCAACGCCTTTGTTATTGGTATTGCAGATGCTACTGCTGCCCATCTATTTAAAAATTCTTTTGGGTGAAACAGCGGTAGAGCTGCTGCATATGCGCCCTTTTATAGAGGCATTTATAGCGCTTATTTTAATCCCTCTATTGTTGGCTGCATTGCTGCAATACTGTAGTAGATACTTTATGCGGGCTCGGCAGCTGATGAACACGCTGGATATACTGCCTGTGCCTGCTACTGCGGTCGTTTTGTTTGTGGTGGTGGGTGCAGTCGCGCCTCAATTGGCACACGCTAAATCACAGGCCATGCATGTAGCCCCAATTTATGTTTTGTTTGCAGTGCTAGCTCCAATAATAGGGTGGTGGGCTGCGCGTTGGGCACGGCTTTCTAGCGCAGCAGCTCGTGCTGTCGCGTTCAGTGCAGGTACCCGAAACTCGTTGGTCATTTTGCCCTTGGCGTTGGCTATTCCGGCGGCACAACCCCTGTTGCCCGTGCTAATTATCACGCAGACTCTGGTTGAGCTTTTGGCCTCGTTAGTTTACATGCAGGTTATGCCGCGACTACGTGCCAGTTAGTTAAGCTGCGATTCTTTGTTGGCTAGCGGTACTATAATTAGCCGCTAGCAATGCGGGTACAAGCAGGGCCGCACCCAAGAAAGCATTATAGGAAACTGCCCATTGATCAATCACAATTCCACCCGCTAACGTGCCAAATGCAATCCCCAGATGTAATGCGGTGACATTTAAGCTCTGATGGATATCTGCAGTCTCGGGTGCTATTAGGACTAAATGGCTTTGGATCGGAGGGGTGATAGACCAGCTAAGCACCCCCCAAATAATGAGGACTGGCCAGAATACAAACAAGCTTTGGGTTGAAAATGGCATGATCAAGAGGCACAGCAAGAGCAGCCCTGTGCCTGTCAATAAGGTGCGACGCGGGGTAAATGAGTCCGAGAAAAAGCCGGCCAGCCCACCGCCGGTCACAGCTGCAATTCCATATATGAAGTAAACAGCAGTGAGTAAACCACCGCTAAATCCCAATTGGCTGGTAACAAAGGGGGTCAGGTATCCATACAGACTAAAGTGTCCCGCTAAAAAGAAAAATGTTGTGAAATGCGCCAAGGTCACCGGGCGCTCTTTGAGGCTATTCCAGACCTTGGTCAATGGGGTGGGGCGTTGTTCTATAGAGATTTGCCCTAAAAAGACTATGACCAACCCAAATAGTATGGCGACCAGTGCTAGGTTAAGTACAAAAGGACTGCGCCAGCCCAATAGATGCCCCAAACTCACCCCAATGGGCAGCCCCAAAACTAGCGAGGCACTGATGCCCATAACCACTAAGCCGATAGCACGACCACGCTGCTCGGGCGTGCAAATACGCGAAGCCAGCGCCAGACTCAGTACCGTTAGTAAAGCGCCACTAGCAGCCAACAGAATGCGTGACAGCACTAGGACACCGTAACTATGGCCGAAAATAGTGAGCAGATCGCCCACAGCAAATACTACAAAAGCCACCAAAATGACGGTTTTAGGAGCGATTGCGCGGGTTAAAAAAAGTAATACCGGACCGCTGATACTAAAGACTAATGCAAAAACGGTAATTAAAAGGCCTGCACTACCTAGGCTCACAGCCAAGTCCTGGGCCACCAGATCCAAAATACCACCAATCAATAATTCCACCATGCCAACAGCAAATGCGATGGCGGCCAAAAGATAAACACGTTTGTCCATAAAATTTGAAATGCAGTGCAAAAAGCCAGAAAACAGCAGATTTTTTTAAGCCCCTAGAATAGGTCGGCTCAGAAAGGTTAAAGAGAGATGTTAGCAAAGAAGCAGTGATGCTTCAGTGATAATCAGGTTTAAAATCTCAAATCATGCACTTTTCAGTCTTCTTTTCAAAATGATTGCTATATGCGCAAAAGCCGAATTAGGAGCTCTTTCATACTAAAGCCGCATTGGCAATCATTATGGACTTTGTTTTACTAAATTTAGCAGGGCAGCAAAGCAGTGATTTATCACGGACACCAATAATAAAATCAGTACGTGAGTAGTATCCCCAGCCTTGGGTTGGGGCAGCGTCTACAAAAATACGCCCTGATAAGCGCGACCAATACGCGTACAAAAATGATTTGTAGACGCTTCATAGTAAGTACAAAAAAACCTAAGGAGACAAAGCATGACTATTAAAGATTTAGTGCTAGATGAGGCAGCTTTTGCCAATTATCCCCAGCAACCCCATGGCGGTAGATTGATCGATCGCGTGGCCACTGGGAAAGAGCGCGAAGAAGGTTTAAAAAGAGCAGAAAACCTGCCAAAGATTATGGTCGATCTCGAGGCCGCCATTACGTTAGAGTTGATCGCCACCGGTGTGATGTCACCGCACGAGGGCCTCATGGTCGAAGAAGAGTATTTGTCTTCCCTTGAAACAGGGCGGTTGACCAATGGATTACCCTGGCCTGTTCCTTTGAGTTTTGCCCCCACAGGGAAACGAAACGAAGAGGTCGTTGCAAACCTCTCAGTAGGTGACGAGGTTGCACTCATTGATAGTGACGGTATGGTCGTCGCGTTGTTGGCGGTCGAGGATTTATTCAAATACGATCGTGACCATCGTGCCCAACACGTATTTGGTACTACTGACCGTACCCACCCAGGTGTAGACGCTATCTACCGCCGCATGGGCGATGTTGCTATTGGCGGCAAAATCACTCTCTTAAATCGTCCTGATTGGGGGCCATTTGAGGATATCCGCCTCGAGCCTAAAGACACTTGGAAGCTTTTCTACGAAGAGAAAAAGTTCAAGTCTGTCGCAGGTTTCGTAACAGGTGCCAACCCGCTCCACCGTGGGCACGAATACATGCATAAAAACCTACTCGAAGAGGTTGATGGTTTGTTAGTGCTGCCCTTGGTAGAAATGGCCAAGCGCGAATATACTCGCCACGAGTTCCGCCTGCTGGCATATCGCAGTGTACTCAAGCAGTATTACCCCCAAGAGAGAACCATTCTGTATCCCTTACGCGTGACTTATGTCTTTGCGGGACCCCGCGAGGCTGTGTTACACGCATTAATTCTCAAAAATTTGGGTTGCACACACAAGATTGTCGGGCGCGACTACGCCGGGGTCGGTGGGTTTTATGATATCTATGCCGCACAAGGTATTTTCGAAGAGTTTACCCCCGAAGAGTTAGGCATTGATATTCGCACCTTTAACGAGGTTTTCTTCTGTGTGCGCTGCAACCAGCCCACGACAGATCAGTCCTGCCCACATGATGACAGCACCCGTGTACGCATCTCTGGCTCTGGTATTCGTGAAATGCTCCGCCACGGATTCTTGCCACCCAAAGAAATTGCACGTCCCGAATCAGGGCGTATCGCAATTCAAGGGGTCCAGCCCAAGGGTCTAAACCCCGAGGGCGAGTCAGTCACCCCAGCCGGCAAGATTATCGCATCGATGTTCCCGTTCTATCTGACGCACAAGAGCCTTGGTGGGCGCAAGCGCGAGACACCACTGGATCCCGATACACTCACACCTGATGATCTGTACGCGTGCATCTTGGATGTACGCAGAAATGGTGACTCGATATACAAGGGTACCTACGAAGAGTACGCACACAGTGCAGATCTTAACCAGAAAGTACGTCCTGCTTGGATCGATCAGGCGCGCACAGCAATCAAAGAAGAACAAGAGCTGGTCGTTGAGAACCTTAAGGCCAAGGTAGCTTCAGCCTACGAAGAAACCTCTGATGAGTATATGTATCAGGACAAGGCCGAGGCTCAAAAAGAACTGGAGGTTGCCGAAAAGATCCTGGAGGATCACGCAAAACCGGTCGACGAGGAAAGAGCAAAGGAGCGCATTTGGAACATCGCTTCTTATGACAAGTACTTCTAGAGCGTTTTAGTTCATAAACAATAAAAAGCTTTAATTGGTACACCCATGAGCAGTGGGTGGGGTTCCCTAACAGGTGAGCTCCACCCACAAAGTACTGCGCTGTATCACTTTTATTTCATGGATAGTAAGAACAAGGCGTACAGGACTGTACCCCCTATTTTCTGAGGAGGCGTGGTTTGGTGAATAGCATACAACAGAACGATTCGCGAGCGTGGATGGTGGCCATATCGGGCACCGTTATTAACCTATGTTTAGGAGTGCTCTATGCGTGGAGTGTTTTTTCCAAAGCGCTTCAAGATAATCTAGGCTTTACAGCGACCGAGACATCTATTCCTTATAGTGTCGCTGTTATTGTCTTTGCGCTCTTTATGGTTCCGGCTGGAATCATGTTAGACCGATTAGGGCCCAGGCTATTACTGCTTTTGTCAGGGGTCATGATTGGTGTTGGCATGGTAGTGGCTGGGCTTTTCCTTGATGTGACAGGTTTGGTCATTGGTTTTGGTTTAATTGCGGGTGCAGCCATGGGTTTTGGTTATGCAGCACCA
>DATGSS010000029.1:0-15668 GCA_035302345.1 Paenalcaligenes sp. | reverse complement strand
TCTGGATTTAGTCTTTCACAGTGAGCCCATTGTGCTGATCGGGATCCCCGAGCAGCGCGTCATCGATTATATGGACCCTTTTATCGGTTATAACCCCGTCAAATCTATGATGGCAGGCGAGGGTCTGCCCGATACGGATATTGTCAGTAGTGCTACGGTCACTGTGCTGGTGATGGGCGAGAGTGTGGTGCGTTCTACCGCACGCGTCGTGCAGGCATTGGGTTTGGTAGATACAGGGGAGCGTCGCGGTGAAGAGCGTGCGATGGATCCTGAAGCCGGCCAAATCGAATCTTGGGAAGATTTACTGGCTAGCGGTGCCGTGGCCAATCGTGTGCTGACAGTGGGTCAGGTCAACGATGCATTCGAAGAAACCGGCAATGAGGCCGCTATTAAGCGCCCCGAACCCGGTGAGCCAGATGACGTATTTATAGAACTCTGGACAGCTCTGGTATCACAGCCAAATATAGGTCGTAGCCTGCTCGGAGATGCCGAGTACGAATCTATTGCAAAGAATTTGGACCCTGGTCAACAAGCTATTTTGGTTGCCGGCCGTGGACCCTACTCATTCAAAGGGTCAGGCTACGTACGAGGCGGTATTTTTGACCGCATCGAGCTCATCCAAGGGGTAGAAACCGTACGTTTCCGTGATTTTCAACACCATCGTATCGGCGATATCGAGGCCGAAGGCGCCCCCCATATCCAAGAGATCGGGGTATTTGTACTCGATGAGGAAACTAATTTTGATCCGGCTGACCCCTGGACATTGCAGTTATTGGTACAGCGCTCGATCGGTGCTTTGGACAAAACATTTTTGCCCTTTGCGCTTAATTACAAGCTGCCCAAAGAGTACACCAAAGTTATTCGTAGTGCCGATGCTAGCCGTGAGGGTTCTGACACAGGTAAGTCGACTCAATCCAAGTCCGGCGGCCAAAACGATGCAGTCGCGACGGGGGGCTCTAGTAGTGTCGAGTCAGCCATCCAAAATTCTATGAGCAGTGACTTTGAGTTCTCGGCCTTGGGTCAAATGGAAGGTACCCCACTGTGGGTGCGCATATGGAAGAGTAAGACTGCAGCCATTGCTGGATTAGGGTTCATGCTGCTGACATTGACTGGGATCTTCTTTTTCCAAGATCGAATCGTTAAATACGAGCGCACCTACGATCGTATCCGGACGGTGTACCTGACCATTACTCTGATTTGGCTGGGCTGGATTATGACGGCCCAACCCTCGGTGGTCAACGTGCTGACCTTTACAACCGCATTACGCGAGGGCTTTTCCTGGGAGGCCTTTCTCATTGACCCACTGATTTTCATGCTGTGGTGCGCCATTGCTATTGCGCTGATCTTCTGGGGCCGCGGTGCATTTTGCGGCTGGCTGTGCCCCTTTGGCGCTTTGCAAGAGCTGACCAACAAAATTGCCAAAGCACTCAAGATCCCCCAGATCAAAGTGCCCTGGGGACTGCATGAGCGTTTGTGGGCGATTAAATACCTCATATTTTTAGCTCTTTTCGCCATCTCTTTGGGCTCATTGGCTTTGGCCGAAGTTTTTGCCGAGGTTGAACCCTTTAAGACAGCGATTGTTCTGCGCTTTATGCGTGAGTGGTGGTTTGTGTTGTTCGCTGTGTTGTTGGTAGCTGCCAGCCTCTTTATCGAGCGTTTTTTCTGCCGCTATCTCTGCCCACTGGGTGCAGCACTGGCCATCCCTGCACGGTTACGCATGTTTGATTGGTTAAAGCGCTACCGCGAATGCGGTAATCCATGCATGCACTGCTTCAACGAGTGTCCCGTCGAAGCTATTCACCCCGAAGGACACATTAACCCCAATGAGTGCATTTCTTGCTTGCACTGTCAGGTGCTATACCACCACGACCGCAAGTGTCCAGTGATGATCAAGAAACGCATCCACCGGGAAAAAAGGGCGGCCGCCGCCAAAAAAATGCCAACGGTACGGCCTCGCGAGGTCCCTAGCCGAACGGTGAAACCCACAACCTTGAACTAGACATACGTCCTTTAACTGTATTAAGGAGTTTATGATGAAAAACGAAAAGACAACCCAGGAACTACAAGCTCCCGGCCGTCGTGCTCTGCTAGGCGGCGCTGCCGCAGGTGCAGCTGGCTTGACGGTTGGCGGTGTATTGGGCGCCCGTACCGGTGTTGGGATCCCCGCTGCACACGCGCAATCTAAAAACGAGTCCAACCCCGCCGAAGTACCCCCCGGTGATTTAGATGAATACTATGTGTTTTTCTCGGGTGGTCAGAGCGGTGAACTGCGTATAGTGGGCCTACCCTCAATGCGCGAACTGATGCGTATCCCAGTGTTTAACTATTGCGGCGCTACAGGCTGGGGGCAGACTAACGAAAGCCTCAAGATCCTCACCGAAGGGCTGACCCCTGAGACCAAAAAGTATCTAGAGTCCATTGGCGAGAAAACCTATATTAATGGTGACCTGCACCACCCCCATATGTCCTTTACAGATGGCACCTACGATGGTCGCTATCTGTATATGAATGACAAGGCCAATACTCGCGTAGCACGTATCCGTTGCGATGTGATGAAGCCCGATAAAATTATCGAGCTGCCTAACCAGCACACCGTGCACGGTCTGCGCGTACAAAAATACCCCAAAACCGGGTATGTATTTTGTAATGGCGAAAACCGCGTTCCCACCCCTAATGATGGCACTACAGCGCATGACATTGACACCTATAGATGTATTTTCACAGCGCTGGATGGCGAGACCATGGAAGTGGCTTGGCAGGTGATGGTTGATGGCAACCTGGATAACGTGGATGCTGACTACCAAGGTAAATACGCCTTTGCGACCTGCTATAACTCTGCCGAAGGGGTTACCCTAGCCGAGATGACCTCGACCGAACAAGACTGGATTGTCATCTTTAATCTAGAGCGTATCGAAGAGGCTGTTAAAAACGGTGATTTCAAAACCATGGGCGGTGTTCCAGTTATTGACGGGCGTGGTGAAAACCCCTACACCCGTTATGTTCCTGTGCCCAACAGCCCGCACGGTATTAATACTGCTCCCGATGGCATTCACGTGGTTGCCAACGGCAAGCTATCACCCACAGTCACTGTCTTTGATGTCCGTCGTTTTGACGACCTATTTGATGACAAAATCGAGCCCCGCGGTACGGTAGTCGCCGAGCCTGAGCTTGGGTTGGGCCCCCTGCACACAGCCTATGATGGTCGTGGCAACGCCTACACCACCCTCTTTATCGATAGCCAGATTGTTAAATGGGATATCCAAAAAGCCATTGATGCTTTTGATGGCAAAGATGTAGACCCCATCATTCAAAAACTGGACGTCCAGTATCAGCCAGGGCACAACCACACATCGATGGGTCAAACCAAAGATGCCGATGGCAAATGGCTAATTTCATTGAATAAGTTCTCCAAGGACCGATTCTTGAATGTGGGCCCCCTCAAGCCCGAGTGTGACCAGCTCATTGATATCTCTGGGGATACCATGCGTTTGGTCAAAGACTCTTCGACCTTTGCTGAGCCCCACGATGCAACCATCATCCACCGCTCTATCGTCAAACCAGTCAACGTTTGGGATCGCAACGACCCCATGTGGGAAGAGGCGCGTCAACAAGCCGAGATTGATGGTGTCAATCTGGACAACGCATCCACCGTGATTCGTGATGGCAACAAAGTCCGTGTCTACATGTTTACCGTGGCACCCACCTTTAGCATGACAGACTTTACTGTCCAAGAAGGTGATGAGGTCACAGTTTACGTCACCAACCGTGACACTGTAGAGGATCTCACCCACGGCTTTACCATCGTTAATTACGGGGTTGCTATGGAAGTATCACCCCAGCAAACGTCATCGGTCACCTTTGTTGCAGATCGTCCTGGTGTGTACTGGTATTACTGCCAGTGGTTCTGCCATGCACTGCATATGGAAATGAAAGGTCGCATGATTGTTGAGCCCAAGTCAGCCTAAGGCTCATTTACCCACGGTCTGGCCCATTTTCGGGCCAGGCCCTGTCCCATTTGATTGGTTAGAGGAGTCCTCATGATTCATGGTATTTGGACCAGCAAAATACTGGCCCCAGCGCTATTGTTCGGCAGCAGTTTGCTGGCGTCGATAGCTCCTGCCAGCTGGGCCGAAACCATCTCGTTATCTGCCGGCGCTGATATCCAACAGGCGATTGAACAAGCTCAACCCGGCGATGTTTTGCAGCTATCCGTAGGTGTTTATAAAGGGCCGATTACCATTGATAAATCATTAAGCCTGATAGGTCCTGATGTAGATGCAAATAACGTTCAGGCACACCGCGACCTGCAGAAAAGCTTTACAAGCGAAAACATTATGAGCTATGAAAGCCCGTTGCTGACTGAGGGCTTTGATTTTATAGAAAAAGACGATCTGGGCGAAAATGGCGCCCTCATCCAAGGCGATGGCACCGGCAGTGTAATTACCGTCACGGCTGATGATGTGCTCATCGAAGGTATAGAAATTACGGGCTCAGGTATTGTTTTGCCCGAAATGGATTCGGCGATTTTGGTGCGGCGTACAGCGCATCGCGCCACCTTGCTAGATAACCACATCCAAGGCAATTTATTTGGGGTGTATTTACACGGTGCAAATGACGCCCTGGTCAAAGGCAATACCATCATTGGACGCCAAGATATGCGCCTGTCCGAGGCGGGTAATGGCGTCACCATTTGGAATTCACCAGGCGCCATAGTTTTGGACAACACCATCCAACATGGTCGTGATGGCATTTTTGTTAAAACCAGCAACGATAATATCTTTGCCCATAACCGTTTTACGGGGTTGCGCTATGCCATTCACTATATGTACACCCAATTTAGCCAGGTGATTGGTAATCACTCGCGCGGCAATCATGGCGCGTGGGCGATCATGTTTTCCAATCACATTGAAGTTAAAGACAACATCTCGGACGATGACCGGGATCTGGGCTTGCTATTAAATGCTGCCAACTACTCGTCTATCACAGGCAATGTCGTACGTAACGGTGGCGAGCGCTGTGTCTTTGTTTACAACGCCAACGGCAACGAATTACAAGACAACTGGTTTGAGCGTTGCCCCGTGGGCATACACTTTACGGCGGGCTCTTCGGATAATGAGATGAGCGGCAATGCCTTTGTGAACAATCAAACCCAAGTGAAATATGTGGGCACGCGTTTTGTGGATTTTGCCCATGAAGGTCGGGGTAATTACTGGAGTGACAATCCTGCCTTTGATCTGAACGGTGATGGTATTGCTGATCGTCCGTATCGCCCAAATGACGTCATGGATGAAATTCTATGGACGCTGCCGGCTGCAAAGGCCCTAACAAACAGCCCTGCAGTCGCTGCCATTCGCTGGGCTCAGGCACATTTCCCAGCAATCCACCCAGGTGGGGTTATCGACAGTGCACCACTGATGCATCCCGAAGATATCCCGGCTCCTTCCATTCTGCCTGCACCCACTAAAAAATGGTCTGCCCGTCGTGGCCCAATTGATTTAAGGAGTGATCACTAATGCAATCCATTGCCCATTGGGATAATGTTACGCGCCGCTATGGAAAGATTTACGCCGCTAAAAATGTGACGCTAAGCTTGCCTGCGGGTCAGGCCATCGCTTTGGTAGGCCACAATGGCGCGGGTAAAACTACTTTGATCAAATTGATGCTGGGATTGATTAAATCCAGCAGCGGTCAAGTGCGCGCTTTGGGCGAGGACCCCAGCGGCCAAGCGGGTGCTGATGTACGTCGACATCTAGGTTTTTTATCCGAGAATGTGGCTTTTCATGGTGCCATGACCGCCACCGAGTTAATGCGCTTTTACTGTGGCCTGAAACGTCAGTCTACTGATCGTAATGCCGAACTGCTCGAACAAGTCGGGCTGAGCCATGCGGCCAACCGCCGTATTTCTACTTACTCAAAAGGCATGCGACAGCGTTTGGGGATTGCCCAAGCACTGATTGGGGAGCCACGCCTACTGCTTTTAGATGAGCCTACCAGTGGCTTGGATCCGGCGTCACGGTTAGAGGTTTTTGCCCTAATTGATCGGATGCGCGATTCGGGGGTCACCGTGCTGGTCTCCACCCACCAATTAGCCGAAATAGAGCATCACGTTGATCGTATAGCAGTGATGCACCGTGGCGCCCTCATTGCAGATGGGGTATTGGATGATCTGCGCACAGATGCACAAGCTGAGGTCAAATTTCAGCTACGTCTGCAGCCCAGCCATTTAGAGTCTGTGGTTAATGCCTTACCGGCCCATGCCCACGCTCATAGCAATGAGGAAACCAATCTAGAAATCGTTTTACCGGCCCAAGAAAAAATGCCTTTATTGAAATCCTTGCTGGCGCATGACTGTATTTGGGATATCAAAATCCGCGATGTAGGATTGCCCGAACTTTATGACCGACTCATCTCGCGTTATCAGGAGGCCGCATGAATATCCTGCTGTTAGCTCTACAAGAAATCCGCATCGGTCTGCGTAATCGCCTCGTCATCGCGACGACGGTGGTATTAGGTGCTCTAGCACTATCGCTGGTGTTACTGGGTAGCGCGCCCACAGGCTCTGTCAAGGTGGATGCACTGGCCGTCGTTGTGGTCAGTTTGGCTAGTCTGACTATTTTCCTAGTGCCTTTGATTGCTCTGTTACTTTCTTTTGACACCATTGTTGGCGAGCATGAACGCGGTACTTTGATGTTATTGCTGTCCTACCCTATTTCTCGCTGGCAAGTCATTGTGGGCAAGGTCTTGGGCCAAACCGCGATTCTGGCCATTGCTACATTGATCGGATATGGCTGTGCAGCGGCAGCTCTGTGGTTGCAGGGTGATTTTACAGCCAGCTCTATTGATTCTTTTGCCTATTTGTTACTGACCTCGGTATTACTAGGTGCTGCATTTATCAGTATTGGCTGCTTGGCCAGCGCCCTGGTGCGCGAGCGCGCCACAGCTGCTGGCTTGGCCGTAGGGGTATGGCTGTTTTTTGTTCTCATTTACGATACGGCAGTATTAGGTCTGCTGGTGGCCGACCAAGGCCAAACCATCGGCCAGCGAGCATTGGACATTTTGTTATTACTGAACCCCACCGATGCTTTTCGACTATTCAACATGATGGCCACCGAGAGTGTCTCGGTTTATAGCGGCATGGCTGGCCCCGGAGACAGCAGCGCCCTACCCCATGGTGCCTTTTTGCTGGCCCTCATTGCGTGGATTGTTGTGCCACTAGTTTTGGCTATCATTGCGTTTCGACGGAGAGCGGTATGATCAAAAGATTTTTATTTTTGTGCTTTTCATTTTTTTTGGGACTGGGGCTGATGGCTTGTTCTGAGCAGACCACAGAGCTCGAGGCTCCCGTCGCATTGCAGGCGCCCGATGATGCGACAGGTTATTACTGTGGCATGCTGTTGCCCGAACACGAGGGGCCCAAAGGGCAAATCCATCTGGCTAGCCGCGAACGCCCCATTTGGTTTACCTCGGTGCATGACACCATTGTATTTACCCGCCTGCCCGAAGAGCCCCGCGATATCACAGCTGCCTACGTGCACGACATGGGCCAAGGCAACGATTGGGATAATCCTCGCGATTTATGGGTCGATGCTCAGGATGCCTGGTTTGTCATTGGCAGCGAAAGACGCGGCGGTATGGGTATGCCCGAAGCAGTGCCTTTCTCTCTTGCTGAGGACGCCGAGGCATTTGTGAACGAATATGGGGGTGAGATCGTTCGTTTGGATGAAATCCCCGATGAGTATTTCAGCGGGCTGAGTGAGGGCGGCGTCCATCACGATATGGATATGTTTATGGATATGGATGATCCATTGCCCCATTAGCCCCCCTTGTAAGGTTGATGTTGCTTTCGCAAATCAAACATATGCTCCCAGACCCCAGATGACCTGCTACACGGGTCATGTCGTTAAAGAGTTTTTGAAATAACACATAATGAGGCCATCATGGTGCAGCCGATACAATCTCGTCGCCGTTTTTTGACCATTGCTGCCGCAGCTGGTGCTGCTGCATCTGTACCCCGCTGGGCCTGGGCCAGCACTGCACTGCCCATCAGTGACTGGCGAGGTACCGCATTGGGTGCGCCCGCTTCGATGCGCTTGGTGCACCCCGATCGCAAGCAGGCCCAACAAGCCATCGCGGCCTGCGTGAATGAGATCACCCGCTTGGAACAGATTTTTAGCCTGTACCAAGACAACTCTGACTTGCAGCGGCTCAACGCCACGGGTGAATTAATCCACCCTGCCCAGGAATTGGTAGAGGTCGTTGCGTTTGCCTTGCAACTAGCACAACAAAGTAAAGGATATTTCGATCCAACCATACAGCCCCTATATGAGCTATATGTTGCGCACTTTCGTGACCCAGCGACAGCGGCTGACGGCCCCTCTGAGCAAGCCCTAGAACAGGCGCTCAGCAAAGTGGATCACACCGCAGTCACCCTAGATAGTGATCGCATTGGCTTTCAGCGTCCGGGAATGGCTATCACCCTAAATGGAGTTGCCCAAGGATACATCACTGACCGTATTGCTCATTTGTTGGCTGAGTACGGGTTTGAGGATATTTTGATTGATGTAGGTGAAATACGCGCCAATGGACGTCGCTCTAATGGCCGTGCTTGGACGGCCGCTGTGGCCGATCCGCGTGGTTCTGATAGCACCGATCAACATATATTGGCGCTCGAATTGGGTAAACCCAACCCTGCTTTGGCTACCTCGTCGGGTTTTGGTAGCCCATTTTTTGCTGCCGCGCAAACAGGCCAACTGCCCGATTTTCATCATTTGCTGAATCCACACACGGGTCAAAGTGCCGCCCAGTACCACAGTGTTTCTGTCAGGGCACCTAATGCCATGCTGGCAGATGGGCTTTCAACAACGCTATCTGTCATGCCCAAGGCACAAAGCCAAGCGCTACTCAAACAATGGACGCACACCCAAGCATGGCTATTAGAGGCCCAAGGCGAGCTCATAGAATTAAAAGCCAGTGCCTAGGCCGTATTTATTCATCACCCCCTCATCGGGCAACGACGTCATTGGGCCGCACACGATAGGTCAATGTGCTCGTCCCCAACAACATCAGTACCAGCATCAAAGCAGTTAATATAGGTTGCCCATATGTTGAAACAGAATTTTATTGAGCTGCTCTTGTATGCCATGGTTTCCCATCTAGGCGGGGCCTATCATCCCTGTTACATACAGTAATGATACCGCATGGATTAGGGACGCACTATTAATTCAACCCCTAGCTCTTTTACGGTATTTATTTCTTGCGTATATTGTGCTGTACCCTGCGCGACTAGTGGTAGATCATCGTGGGTTTTATGGTCTGTAAACATAACCCAGCGAGTCGTTTGGTCTTGTATCGGCATACGGTCCAGACTATGCCATGTATGCGCATGCAATCCGTAGCCCACACTGCTATCCAGCAGGAAAGCACGTAACCCTTCCTTGTCTGGTAATGACTGCTCATCTGCAGCGCGCCCTACAATCAGCACAGCAGGACCACCACCTGCAGGCATAAACACTTGGCTAAGATCGGTGTGTTTTTCGAGTTTGTTAATGACCAAGGGACGGGGCTCGGTTTCGATTAAAAACATGCGCAACGCATCCCCATGAAAAGGAAACTCCCAACTGCGTGTGCCACGTTCGTTATCCTCAAAATCAGGGGTCCGTGGCTGAGGTTCAAACAAAAACCCAAAAGGGGCAAAGGCATCTGCCGTTAAAGGCTCGGGGATTAATACCTGTTGTGGCATGGTGACCTCATTAACGTTAAATGTATTGAGAAATTTATAGTCAAGGGGTATGAGTTCTTTTATTTATATACCCACAATCTTATGGCTAAGTATACGCCGTTATCCCAAATACGCTCCATCTCTGACCCAAATGCGTTTATAATCAATCACCTGGCTAAAAGTTCTTTCCGTGACAGGATTTTATTTGTGAATGCCCTGATATGAATGCCTGGATGGCCCGTGCGGGCACCTATTACAGCCAAATGGCTGTTTTTCTCTTTTGTGCTTTAGCACTGATTGTGCCCAGCGGTTATTCAGTAGGATCAGCTCTACTGCTGGGTGGCGGTCTGGTCTGCCTGCTCTGTCAGCCGGCTTTAACACGGCAGCTACAACGCGATGATTACTGGCTTTTAGCTATTTTTCTCTTTTATGGACTGGTCGGTGTAATTAATGTCCTATATCACGGCGAATCTAGCCGTTACTTTGATAAACCAGTCCGATTTCTACTGGCCCCATTCGGCCTGTTCCTGCTGATTCGTTTCCGCCCCTGCATCCAGGCCTGGTGGGCAGGTGTGGCCTTTGGGGCGATTAGTTCGGGGCTGTGGGCGATTGAACAAAAATTTTATTTGCATATAGAGCGCGCTGATGGACACACCAATGCCATTCAATATGGCAACCTATCCATGCTGCTAGGATTATGGTGCTTGGCAGGTTTGATGTGGGCCCGCCAACGTGTACGTCATCGTCCGTTGTGGGTCTTATTCTTGGCTGCTGGGGCTCTTTTAGGAATCACGGCTTCTTTGCTATCGGGCAGCCGAGGGGGCTGGGTAGGTTTGCCCTTGGTTATTTTGGTTTTCTATCGTGCGTATTCAGATCAGCTCAATAAGAAATTACAGTGGTTATTAGCATTGGTCCTAATCGGTGGCGCAGCCGCCGTTTATCTAACCCCCGAGCTCGGAGTACAACAGCGCGTCCATGAGGCCTATAGCGATATCTATGCCTATTGGTTTTTAGATAATCCGGTGACCTCTATCGGTCAGCGATTCGAGATGTGGCGTGCTGCCGGGCAACTAATCCAAGAGCACCCACTCATGGGTTGGGGTGATTCGGGCTACCATCATGGCATCCAGCACTTAGTGGGACAAGGACGCGCTCATCCCGCTATCGAACATTTCACCCAGCCACACAATGAAATTTTAAATTACGCCGCCAAATATGGGATTTTGGGCTTCTTGGCCTTATTTTTCATCTATGCCTTGCCTTTTAAGCTGTTCTCATCCGGATTACAACATCGCTGCCAGAGCCAGCGCGCAACCGCAGTTGCTGGTACCTTGTTGGCAGTTAGCTTTATTGATTTTGGGCTGACCCAAGCTTTTCTTTCCCATAATAGCGGCATCATGGTTTATTCTTTTGGTACGGTCTTCATCTGGGGACTCTATCGCCACCAAAAGCCATTGACTTGAGCCATATCAAAGTCTTATTTAGTGTTTTGACCTATATTAAAAGCGTGGGTATGGGATAACAACCTTAAACACTCACGTTTTGGCTAGAAAGCGTCCTCGGCCACACCTCTATGGTGTGGCCTTTTTTTGTTTACACCATACGTGAAATTTGTTTTATAGCTGTGCTTGGGCTTGGGCCAAAAAGTCCCAAAGCTCGGGGGCCTGAGAATGAGCGACATTGAATCGCATCCAGCCATGGTCATCACCTTGGGGGTAAAAATAAGAACCTGGGGCTAACCATATCCCTGACTGTAAAGCGCGTTGAGCTAACTGCACCGTACTAGCAGTACGTGTACGCACAGAGGCCGGCAAACGCGCCCAGGCAAATAACCCCGCATAGGGCTGCGCCCACACCTGCATGTCTAATACCTCGCATTGCTCATAAAAATGATGATGCGCCTGCATGAGTTTTGTTTGCATGCCGTTTACATGTTGTTGGTAGCGCCCCCCACTAACCACCTGATGCACCAACCGTTCCATGAGCTCGGGGGTAGTCAAACCCAGCGCCATCTTGCGACTGGCCAAAGCCTCGATCAGTGGTGCACTGCCCACCACATATCCGACCCGTGTCGATGGGGCAATGCTTTTAGAGAAACTACCGACATAAATGACCTGATTGACACCACCCATAGCGGCTAACACAGGCGCTTGGCCAGCAGTTAACAGACGCGACACATCATCCTCGATGATTTGTACTCCGTGACGCTGCAATAAACCCAACAATTGAAAAGCCTGCTCAAAGCTCAAACTACTGCCCGTTGGATTATGCAAGATAGGATTAGTAAAAAACAGCCGCGCTGGATGCTGTTTTAATTGTTCCTCTAAAACCTGCAAATCAAAGCCTGTGGCATCTCGTGGCACACCAACGACTTTTATTCCATGCATACGCAACATGGATAGGACATTGGCATAGCACGGGACCTCGACCAGCACTGTATCACCAGGTTGCAATAGCGCACCCAGCACTAAATCCAAGGCTTGTGTGGCCCCTTGGGTCAGCAATATCTGCTGTGTATTGACCTGTAAACCATACTGAGCCAAATGCTGCGTCAAAAACTCACGCAATGGGAAATATCCATAAGGGTGGCCATAACCACTGAGCTGGCCTAACGGCACTCGCGTCAAACTACGTAATGCTGTATCCAGCCCTGAACGCCGCAGCCATTCAGTTGGCAGCCAACCGCAGCCCGATTTAATAGGGATGGAATGATCCGCAAATACATCCTCTAAAAGCCATCGTTCGCCGACTTTAGGGGGCTGCCAAGACTGTAAATCAGCCCCTGGCGAATGAGTCTGAGCAGCAGTTTTCAATGCAGGGGTGCCAGGCGGCAGTGGTGCAACCCAATAACCTGAACCAGGCCTGGAAAACAACCACCCTTGGGCGACTAAACGACCATACGCCTGAGAGACCGTATAGGGACTAATCGCATGGGTGCGAGCAAAACGACGGATCGAGGGCACAGGACTGCCTGGCGGCAAAATGCGCTGCTGCACCGCACGCTGTAATGCCGCTATAACCTGCTCTACCAAAGTAGGGGCTGGATGCTGTGCTGTCGCACGCTGGGGCTCAAATAATCGCATTTCCATAAAAAACACCAGTACAGTTTTATATATATTAGCAATACAGTTTAATCTTTTTATGTGTACTGTGTATTCATAATATATGCCCAAAGGCTGCACAATAAACTCAGAACAAATCAAACCCAACTGACAAACAGCCCTACAACCAGTGCTGTCTTGCCCGCAAGTTATAAATAATTTTAGGAGCACACCATGAGTCGCACCCAACGACCTGATTTATCTCACCTATGGATGCCTTTTACGGCCAACAGACAATTCAAAGAGGACCCGCGGTTACTCGTCGGCGCCAAAGGTATGTACTACACCACTGCAGATGGGCAGCAAATCCTGGATGCAACATCGGGGCTTTGGTGTGTTAATGCCGGCCACGGCCGCGACGAGATCAGTACAGCCATCGCCGAGCAAACCCGCACTTTGGACTATGCGCCCAGCTTTCAAATCGGTCACGAAGATTCCTTTCGTGCCGCCAAAGCCGTATCCGAACTCATGCCAGCAGGCTTGGATAGAATCTTTTTCACTAATTCGGGCTCAGAAGCCATCGATACTGCCCTGAAAATCGCCATTGCCTATCATCGAGCACGCGGAGACGCCCAGCGCACTCGACTGATTGGTCGCGAACGCGGCTATCATGGTGTTGGCTTTGGTGGGATCTCGGTTGGGGGCATCTCTAACAATCGCCGCAATTTTTCAAGTATGTTGTTGCCGCATGTGGACCATTTACCCCACACGCACAACCTACAAAAAAACGCTTTTAGCCGTGGCCAACCCGAATGGGGTGCACATTTGGCGGACGAGTTAGAAAACATCATCGCCTTGCACGACCCCAGTACCATTGCAGCTGTCGTCGTCGAGCCTATGGCCGGCTCTACTGGCGTCCTCGTGCCGCCCAAAGGCTATTTAGAGCGCTTACGCGAGATCACCGCTAAACACGGTATTTTGTTGATATTTGACGAGGTCATTACGGCTTTTGGTCGTTTGGGATACAACACAGCCAGTGAGATGCTGGGCATCACCCCAGATTTGATTACCTTGGCCAAAGGCATCAGCAACGCTGCGGTTCCTGCCGGTGCTGTCGCGGTGCATCGCGATCTACATGATGCCATCGTCCAGGGCAGTCACAGTGGCATCGAGTTTTTCCATGGCTACACCTACTCGGCCCACCCATTAGCGACTGCGGCGATTTTAGCGACCTTGGACATTTATGCCCGCGAGGATCTATTTATGCGTGCCCGCGAGCTATCACCCTATCTGGAAGAGGCCGCACATGCCCTACAAAATAGCCCTCATGTCATGGACATTCGTAATATTGGTTTGGTGGCAGGAATAGAACTAACCCCACGCCCCGATGCCCCTGGCGCCCGTGCTGCCGAAGCCTTTGAAAAATGCTTTGACCGTGGTGTGCTCATCCGCTATACAGCTGACACCATCGCTATTTCCCCACCACTCATCGTAAGCGAAGAGGAAATAGACAAAATCTTTAATACCCTGGCCGAGGTTTTGGAAACCATTGACTAAACCCACCACAAAACTCATACACCGAGCTCATCAGCAAATCCCATCAGCACAGCCCCTTAAATAATTAACAGCTATTAGCTTATAATGGATGGTGATACGTGCATCATTCCCGGATGCACCGCAGACACGGATAAATTTGAATGCTTGTCATCACCATTTTGGGGGCCTTGGTGGGCCTAGTGCTAGGCCTGACAGGCGCCGGCGGGGGAATCCTGGCGGTGCCTGCTTTGGTATTGGGCATGCAATGGCCCATGACTCAGGCCGCTCCGATTGCGCTTATTGCAGTTGGGTTGGCAGCCGTGACGGGTGCCCTCGATGGTTTGCAAAAACGCCAAGTCCGCTACAAGGCCGCAATCCTCATGGCCATCGCTGGTGCATTGACGGCTCCAATAGGCATTGCGCTGGCGCACCAACTATCCGACACACTACTGATGTTTTGCTTTGGTGCATTGATGGTCTTGATCGCCACGCGCATGTTACGGGGTCTTTTAGGCGCTCGACAGGCAGCTCAAAAATCGCAGATGTCAAAACCTTGCCGTCTAAATACAGGCACCGGAAAATTTATCTGGACCCCACCCACAATCCTGACTATCGGCGGTATCGGTGCTGTCACTGGCATGTTTACCGGTTTGCTTGGGGTGGGTGGTGGCTTTTTAGTGGTCCCCGCGCTACAGCGTTACACCCCATTGAGCCTGCACAGCATTGTGGCAACCTCACTCATGGTGATTGCCATGGTGTCAGGCAGTGCGGTCACAGTCGCCCTTTGGCAGAATCGGGCATTGCCCTCAGGCAGCTGGTATTTTGTCTGCGCTGTTATCAGCGGCATGATTTTAGGACGCCTCCTGGCGCCTCGTTTGCCCGCACGCACCATTCAACTTACTTTTGCTTTATTGTGCTTGGTTGCTGCGGGTATTGTCCTATTGCAGGCAGCTGGGTTGATTGGCCCTTTAACCCAGCTGTAGGCGAATTAAAGCACCGCCCAAGGAAGAGCGTTGTACTTGTATTTGCCCCCCATAAACAGTGATTAAATCGTTCACAATAGCCAGGCCTAATCCTGAACCCGGTGCGCTTTCATCACCGCGCACACCTCTCTGCAAAATATGATTGATCTGCGCCGGCGCGATCCCTGGGCCATCGTCTTCGCAAACCAATTCCCATCGCGAACGCTCTGCCTTGCCATCCAGCGCGCGGGTGGTCACGTGCACCTGCTGTTTGGCCCATTTGCAGGCATTATCAAAGATATTGCCCAAAATTTCCTGTAAATCATGTTCTTCGCCGGTAAAATAAAACTCAGTCGCATGTAGATCGACCTGCCACGATAAATCTTTATCTGCATAAACACGAGAACACAC
>DATGSS010000028.1:0-19817 GCA_035302345.1 Paenalcaligenes sp. | reverse complement strand
GCACTGGCCTGTCCTGCCAAACGCCGCAACAGAGCCCGTAAACGTGCAAGTAGCTCTTGCATGTGAAAAGGCTTGGTCAAATAATCATCTGCCCCGGCATCAATAGCCAACACCTTTTCGTGCCAGCTATCGCGGGCGGTGAGAATCAAAATGGGCATGGTCAAGCCCTCGTCTCGCCAACGCTGCAAGACAGTCAGCCCATCGAGCTCGGGCAGCCCTAAATCAAGCACCACAGCATCAATAGCCTCAACGCTACCAATATAATGTGCCTGATTACCATCAGTCGCGACATCCACCACGTATTCATGCTCTTGTAAGGCAGCGGCAATCTGTTGTGCCAACTGTGCATCATCCTCAACGACCAAAACTCTCATGCTTTTTCCTCGAGCCACGTTTTTTTCTGGACTTGTGGTCGATGAGCTTGCCATCCTGCGCATCAACCCATACTTTTGTAATGTAGCCTCCCTCTTGGAGGATCACCAGCGTATAAACCCACTCATCCTCGTTATGCGTTAATACGGCCTTGAGTACTTTCCCAGGGAATTGTTCTAAAGTTTGTGCCGCCACCTTGCGCAGAGAAAGCACATGGCCCTGTTGATAGGCTTTACGTGCTTGTTCCGCACTAAGCGGAGGTGTTTTTGAGTGGTGATGTGAATGGGCAATGCCGTTACTGGCCGCCAACGGCAACGCAACCCCAAAAACAACCATCAATAAAATATTTCTAATGCTCACTATCGCATCCACAAGGGTCTCGATACCACTATTTTAATCCCCAAAGCATTAACCTCGGGTGAATAAAAAATGAAAGCAATATGAATCAGTACTTCATTAGCGATTCATATAAACAGCGGCATAATGGAACCATTCCAGACAGATTTATCTCATAACAGGAGCATCACATGCAAAAGAAAACACAGATTGCAGCATTCGTACTAGGGGTCACCTTTTTAGCCAGCCCCCTGGCTTGGTCTCAGGAAAAGACCAACGCCAATGAGGGCAACCCCAAAACTCTCAGCACCCAACAAGTGAAAGACAAGAGCATTGACCGTTCAGACTGGGTGAGCTTTGATGATGTCACTAAAAAGCTCAAAAATGCAGGATACGGGGAAATCATGCTGCTGAAACAAACTAGGAATGGCTATTTTGCCCGCACCCGTGATGACAAAGGGACATTTCGCCATATTTACATTGATCCCAAAGGCGAACTAAACATTAAAAAGCAATACACCAAGGGCAACCGCCGTGGTCATGGTAAATATCACGGCCAGCGCGGTCCTCGTGGGCAACACCATGAACATCATCACAGTCAGCAACAGCAGCTTCACCAACACCAACCGCAACATCAGCAACAATAAACTAGCAGGAACCCCACTGCCCAGCCAGTCTTCAATAAAGAGCTGAGCTTTCATTTAAAAACCCCAAAAAGTGTATCTAACTTTTTGGGGTCTTTTTTATACTGAAACCATAGTCACGGACATCGGTATCGGCATCAATACCAATAACCGTCATAGGTGCCACTGCAAAGCGGCACCCATCAGCGTCATCACTACATTATCTGGACGAGCGTCCAATAATGCGTGGGAACACGTTATGCTCGGGCCCTTTTGAGCGATGGTAAAAAGCCATTAACGTGTGCCCGATGATGAATAAAAACAGCAGCCAACCAAAAACACTGTGCCATTGATTTGCTAAATCAATCCAGAATTCAATCTTGGAATCACGTGGCGCAAAGATTTGCCAACTAAAATAACTAAAACCGCGCCCCGAACCATACGCGCGCATTAATGCCAAGAACGGGGTCAGTATCATCAATACGTACAAAGCCAAATGCCCCAAACGGACATTGAGATCGTTCTCAGGACGACGTGTACGCTGGATTAATAGCCAAACCACACGAATCACCCCCAGCATGAGCATGGTAAAGCCCACCAGCGAATGAAAACGCCAGATGGCCTCATTCAAGGCTGAATCCTTGTCAATGAAATGCACCGTTGCTGTGAATAACATCCATAAAAAGCCCAAGGCCATCAGCCAATGAAGCAGTCTTGTTATGGTTCCATAACGGGTTTTTGTATCTACCAACATAAATTGCTAACACCCATGATTAAAAAATAAAAATCAGGAGCCAGACTCAAAGGGTACCTCGTTTAAGAGCCACTCGCGCCAAATGGCCACCAATAAAGCCATTAACACGGGACCTATAAATAGCCCTACAAAGCCCAGGGTCTTTACCCCGCCAACCAAACCAAAGAAGGTCGGCAAGAAAGGTAATTTGACCGGTCCCCCGACCAAGCGAGGACGCAGGGTTTTGTCGACGATGAAAAGCTCGATAGAGCCCCACAAGAATAACCCTACACCCGCCATGATTTTACCAGAGGAGAGTAGATAAATTGATACAAGCGTAAAGGATAGGGGCGCACCACCCGGAATTAGCGCCATAAAACCAGTCACAGCACCTAATAGCGCTGGCGAAGGTACCCCAGCAATCCAGTAGGCTAAGCCTAGCACTACCCCTTCACCAATGGCGATGAGGCCCATGCCAGTCACTGTAGAGTTTACGGTGGCAGGTACGACCCGAGAAAAACGTTGCCAGCGTTTGGGCAAGATACGTTCGCCAATAATATCTACCTGAGCCAAAATACGATCCCCGTCTTTGTAGACAAAGAACAAAGTAATCAGGAAAAACAATAAATTAAGAAGTAAATGCACCACATCGCCGGTAGCGGTCAATACCATGCGGTAAATATTGCCCAGATGTTCGCCACTGATCATCTCTACCATAGCGCCCAGTGCATGGGGCTCGCCCAGGTACATACCCCAATACTCGGTCAGGTGCTCGCCCACAAAGGGCAACTCAGATAGCCACACAGGAACGGGGGCGCCCTCGCGGTTGACGACCAAAGCCCAGATGACAAAATTGCTGGCTTCTTGAATGACAAAAGATAATGCCAATGACAATGGAATCAACAAGATGCCAATAAACATCAACAAGGCCAGCGTCGCCGCCAAGGTGTACCGATAGCGACAACGCGCTAACAGTTTTTTATATAAAGGCCAGCTGGCCAGACCAATAACCAACGCCCCCAACACGGGTATGAGGAAATCCTTGAGAAAGAATAACCCCACCAGTAGAACGATGACGACCAGCCAGCGAGCAATCAAATAAGGAGGCAATACAGGCTGCATAATGTCGGATCTTTATGATTATTTGCGAATATTCGCTGAGAAAAAGCGGTTAAGAAACCCAACTAAAATGGGCCCAATAACGGAAGGACGCGCATACACAAACACAATCATGGGTGAGCCGGTAATTGGCGTTTGTGGGCACTGGCACGATAATGACGCATAATCACCTCAAAAACATGCGCGGAAACCTCATGGCCCGTCAAAAAAGCGTCAATATCGTCATAACTGATACCAAAGGCCTCTTCGTCAGGCAATAAAGGGCGCCCTGATTCCAAATCTGCAGTCGGTACTTTATCAACTAAATGACGCGGCGCGCCATAAGCATGAGCCAATGCACGCACCTGCGATTTGGTCAGACCCGCCAATGGCATGATATCAGCTGCGCCATCACCGTATTTAGTGAAATATCCCATCAGCGCCTCGGCGGCATGATCACTGCCCAATACTAATCCCGCATGAGCAGCGGCACATGTGTATTGCGCCACCATGCGCTGGCGCGCTTTGACATTGCCAATGATGTAGTCACGCTGCTCGGACGGCAAAGGCCCCTGTGCGGCCTCTAACTGATCGACCAAAGCATCTGTGGCCGGTTGAATATCGACCACATGATGATAATCAGGATCAATGCATTCAACCGCGGCAATTGCATCGTCAGCGTCTTTTTGTTGTCCATAGGGCAACCGCAGGGCATGAAAAGATGCCTGCAACCCCTGGGCGCGAGCCGCCCGTACAGCATGCTGGGCTATCAAACCTGCCAGCAGGGAATCGACCCCACCGCTAATACCCAGCACCAAGGCCCGGCTACCGGTCTGCTGTAAATAATCTAGTAAATACTGTTCACGCCGTTGCCGTTCGTGGTCGATATCTATAGTAGGCTGCGCACCCAATGAATGGATTACTTGCTGTTGCTGTGCGCGTTGTTGTGCCGTTAACACCCTAGTCACCTCCATGAGCTGGTAGCACTAAAATAGCATATATTGTACTCGCCAAGCATGGTTTTTTCCTCTGCACATAACTGCCTTTCAAACTTGTTTTTATTTTGACTAAAGGTAAAATTTGTACCCAAACCGCTACAGGCGCTGCTGTACCCTATCAAACTGCCAGCCGTAGATGGATCGTTATGTCTAAAAAGCAAACACTGATGGATTTCTTTCACCGCGGCTCCAGTTCCATTCTGGACACTCTCTCCGGAAAAAAACACACCCCCGATTTTGCCTATGCCCGTAACCAGTATTTGGGCAGCCGGCTGCGGATCGTGGGCTGGATTTTTATTGTCCTGTCTCCTTTCTGGGCTCTGTTTGATCATGTGCTCTTGCCGGCCCAGGTCTTGCCCCAGTTGCGTTTGGCTCGGTTGCTTTTCTTTATCAGTCTAATTGCAATTTTGTTGCTGTCTTATTGGCGCGTTTTTGCTCGCCAGCAAACAACCTTGGCCATCATCTTATTGCTCAGCCCAGCATGTTTTTATGCTTATTTGCTCTTTGTGACGGCCCCTTTCGAACTACCCGAATTAGGTAATTATCAGTTTATCCCTTTTTTGCTAGTGGCTACGCTGAGCATTTTCCCTCTGACCCTGCTCGAATCACTGCTGGTGGGCGCACTGGTCATCGCAGTACAGCTGTATTCTTTTTACATTGACGCGACCCCTGCCACGCATTTAATTCAGCAACTATGGCTGCTGTGCGCTTTGCTTGTGATGGCCTTGACCGCCAATCATTTTCATCTCAATTTGCTGTTACGCCTATATCGCCAAGCCACACACGACCAGCTGACCGGATTACTCAACCGCCATTCGTTATTAGATTTGATGGAAAGTGATGAGTCAGGCGAATCGCACTGGCAGCCCCTAGGTGTAATGCTGCTGGATTTGGATCATTTTAAAAAAATTAATGACCAATACGGACATGCTGTGGGCGATAGAGTACTGCGGCGATTTGCCGATTTACTGCGCGAGCACCGACAGCCCACTGACCGCATTGCCCGTTATGGTGGCGAGGAATTCCTACTCATCCGTGATGAGCTAAATTTAGAACAATTGCATGGCCAAGCCGAACAAATACGTCTGGCCACTGCAGCATTACAGATCAACGATCTAGAGGGCAACCCCATCCAATGCACCGTCAGCATCGGGATAGCTGTAGCTCACCCTGATGAACCTTTAACCCATATCATTCAAAGAGCTGACGAGGCCTTATATGCGGCTAAACGCGCCGGCCGCAACCAGGTCCACAGCCACGCATTATCGAATTAGAAATCAACAAAAAACTGCCGATGGCCCCGGTAAGGGCAGCATCGGCAGTCTGGATGCAGACAGTGATAGCGTTTTAATTAACGGCGCTGGGTGATTTGACTGAGATCGCGTACCGCACCTCGGTCAGCTGAGGTCGCCATCGCTGCATAAGCCAATAATGCTTGGCTGACGGCGCGCTTACGCTCTTCTTTGGGTTGCCAGGCTTGATCCCCGCGTGCTTCCATCTCGGCGCGGCGACGCGCGAGCTCTTCGTCACTGATGGCCAGATGAATGCGGCGGTTGGGAATATCAATCTCAATGGTATCGCCTTCTTCGACCAGTGCTATCGCACCACCCTCGGCGGCCTCGGGCGAGGCATGACCAATCACCAAACCAGAAGACCCACCGGAAAAGCGTCCATCGGTAAAGAGCGCTGCCTGTGCACCTAAGCCCATGGACTTTAGATAGGAAGTCGGATAAAGCATTTCTTGCATGCCGGGCCCGCCTTTTGGACCCTCGTAGCGGATGATCACGACATCCCCTGGGCCGACTTTACCGCCTAAAATGCCCTCAACAGAAGAGTCTTGACTTTCAAAGACGCGAGCTTTACCCGTAAAAGTGAGGATGCTCTCGTCCACGCCTGCCGTTTTAACGATACAACCGTTTTCAGCCAGGTTTCCATACAGTACGGCCAAACCACCATCCTCGGAATAAGCGTGTTCTATATTACGGATGCAGCCATTTTCACGATCCAAGTCTAGGCTTTCGTAATAACGGTCTTGGCTAAATGCTGTTTGGGTAGGTACGCCGCCCGGGCCACTGAGGAAAAAGCGTTCGACGGCTTTGCCATTTTCACCCAATACATCCCAGTTTTTAATGGCATCACCCAATGTGCCGCTGTGAATATTACCTACATCCAAATTTAGTAAACCACCGCGGGCGAGCTCGGCCAATATACCTAAAATACCCCCTGCACGGTGGACATCCTCAACGTGTACGTCATCAATAGCAGGAGACACCTTGCACAGGCACGGGACCTGACGCGACAAACGGTCAATATCAGCCATGGTGAAATCCACCCCGGCCTCTTGGGCAGCAGCTAACAAGTGCAATACAGTGTTGGTCGAACCACCCATGGCAATATCTAGTACCATGGCATTTTCAAAGGCTTCAAAAGTGGCAATATTACGCGGCAAGACTGACTCGTCTTTTTCTTCGTAGTAACGACGGCACAAATCAACAATCACAGCCCCGGCGCTTTCGAATAACCCTTGGCGGCGAGCATGTGTTGCGACCAACGTCCCATTACCGGGCAATGCCAAGCCTAAGGCCTCGGTCAAGCAGTTCATCGAGTTTGCAGTAAACATCCCCGAGCAAGAACCGCAGGTGGGGCAGGCACTGCGCTCGATGTCGAGCATCTCTTCGTCACTGACCGAGCTATCAGCAGCCTGAACCATGGCATCCACCAAATCCAGCTTGTGGACAACGGTTTTGCCATCTTTGGCGACGACCTTGCCTGCCTCCATAGGGCCCCCGGAAATAAAAATCACAGGGATATTTATGCGCAGGGCGGCCATCAACATACCAGGAGTAATTTTGTCGCAATTAGAGATACACACCATGGCATCTGCACAATGTGCATTGACCATGTACTCTACTGAGTCTGCGATCAAATCGCGGCTGGGCAAGGAATACAACATCCCATCGTGACCCATGGCAATACCATCATCGACAGCAATGGTATTGAATTCTTTAGCCACACCCCCTGCCGCCTCGATATTACGTGCGACCAGCTGCCCCATATCTTTTAAATGGACATGTCCAGGCACAAACTGGGTAAATGAATTTACAACTGCGATAATAGGTTTGTTGAAATCATCGTCTTTCATCCCGGTGGCGCGCCACAGTGCACGCGCACCCGCCATGTTTCTACCATGCGTAGAAGTACGTGAACGATATTGAGGCATAATAATTCTCTAACAAAAAGATAAAAAATCCTAAAAACTGGGCACCTATTAAGTGCTGCCCACCAATAATCTATAGCAGGAGTTTCCCATGCAATTGCAGTCTACCTCCTCACATGCAGCGTTACTGCAACAAATCATTCGCCTATTAGGGAAAGTACTTGGAAATGTCATTCGGGGCAACAATGGTGAGGCGATGTTCCAGCGTATTGAACAGGTACGCCGCACCGCAGTCGGCCTCAAACGTCAAACCAACAATCCCGATAGCAAAGCCCTGAGCGCTGCTTTATCTGCTCTGAGTGCTGATGAGGCCGAGACTGTAGCACGTGCTTTTACGTATTTTCTGCACCTGGCTAATATCGCCGAAGACCATGTCCTGCGCACCCACTGGGAGCTACCTGAATCCAACGGCCAAAGCGCTCAGACCTCGTTAGCCTATGCATTAAAAACTGCGCTGACCCATCATACCCCCACAGAGATTTTAAACATCTTGAATAGCAGCTGCATCATGCCCGTACTGACAGCACACCCGACCGAGGTGCAACGCCAAAGTACGCTGGCGCTGCACCGCGCTATTGCCAGCTGTCTCGAGGCATTGCCGGACACAGTTGACAAAAACAGCTCTGATCTACAGGTAAATGGCAAACTGGCGCGTACTCTGGACGGCCTTATTACTACTTTATGGCAAACTCGGCTTTTACGCCCGCATACCCTGACCGTAGAGGATGAAATTGACAATGCGCTGGCCTATTACCCACTGACCTTTTTTAAAGTCATCCCCGAACTATATTTAAATACCTTTGAGCAACTAGAAGCGCAATTAGCACTGGATGCGCAAACCGCTGATCAGCCGTCCCTCAAGCACCCGCCCTTGTTTCTGCGTATGGGCAGCTGGATTGGGGGTGACCGCGACGGGAACCCAAAAATCAATGCACAAACATTGGAAACAGCCGCCCAGCATCAAGGGCGTTGCGTCTTTGATTTTTACCTCAGCGAGCTCAAAGCATTGGGTACCGAGCTTTCAGTCGCAGAAAGCCTGGCACCCCCTAGCGCATCGTTACTACAACTGGCCGCTGACAGTCAGGATCAGTCACCCCATCGATTAGACGAGCCCTATAGACGTGCTTGTATCCACATCTATGCCCGTCTGGATGCCACCTGTTTACAACTAACGGGCGAGCGCCGCGCCATCCACCCTACCTATGCAGCCAACGCCTACAGCGATGCCAATGATTTTTTAGATGATCTGCAATGCATCGCCCTATCGTTACAACAATCACAGGCGCAATCTATTATCAACCTGCGCTTAGGGCCATTGATTCAAGCGGTGCGAGTATTTGGCTTTCATTTGGCGACCATTGATTTACGCCAAAGCTCGGACGTACATGCTCGCGTACTGGACGAGCTCTTTAGCGCCGCTGACTGCTATTTTCAGGGCCAACCTGTCCAATACAGCGCATTGGGCGAGCAAGACAAAATTAAACTACTGCGTGCCGAGCTACAAAATGCCCGCCCCTTGGTCTCGCCCTGGTTGAACTACAGCGCAGAAACCCAGAAAGAGTTAGCCATCTTGCGCATGGCTGCTCAAATGCGACAACGCTTTGGTCCCCAGCTAATCCAACAATACATTGTCTCACATACCGAACGGCTAAGCGATTTGCTAGCCGTCTTGGTGCTCCAACAAGAAACGGGGCTCGCCCAACCGCAAAAACATGAGGGTCCCGCTGATGAGGTCATGGTCGTCCCCTTATTTGAGACCATTCCTGATTTGGCGCGCGGCCCTGATATTATGGCGGCTTGGCTGGCCTTGCCCGAGGTCAAAACACGCATTGAACGCTGCCATAACGGCATCCAAGAGGTCATGCTGGGCTATTCGGATAGCAACAAAGATGGCGGTTACCTCACTGCAAATTGGTCTTTATACCAGGCCGAGCTGCAGTTATTAGAGGTCTTTCGTGACCATGAGGTGCGGTTGCGGCTTTTTCACGGGCGTGGGGGCTCGGTCGGTCGTGGCGGGGGCTCTAGTTTTGATGCCATATTGGCACAGCCGGCAGAAACTGTCGGTGGCCAGATACGCCTCACCGAGCAAGGTGAGATGATCCAAAGCCGATATAAAGACGAATTTATCGGCCGCTGGCATTTAGAAATGTTTGTTTCAGCGACACTGCAGGCGACCTTAGGTAGCCCAAAACGAACGGCCAATGAACACCGACTGATTGAAAAATACGGGCCCACCATGGATTACTTATCGCAGGTGGCCGAGCAGACTTATCGAGATCTGGTTTTTAACACCCCTGGATTTACTGAATATTTTTTCACAGCCACACCCATCTTAGAGATCTCGGATCTAAAAATAGGCTCACGGCCCGCAGCGCGGCGTGATCAATATCGCATCGAAGACCTACGCGCCATTCCATGGGGATTTTCTTGGGCTCAATGTCGCCTGCCCCTGCCAGGCTGGTACGGTGTGGGTGCCGCACTGACCCGATACCTAAACGAAGGAATTCCGGGCGCTCTCGCCAGCACCTATGAAGAACGTTTGGAAACCTTGCAGAAAATGGCTACCCAATGGCCGTTTTTCTACACCTTGTTGTCCAATATGGAGCAGGTGCTAGCCAAAACTGATCTGCGTATCGGCAAAGCCTATAGCGCACTGCTCGAGGACCAAGACCTGGCTGAACGTATTTACCACCGCATTGAACAAGAGTACCAACGTTGTTTATGGGCCCTAGAAGCCATCACTGATCATGGCCTGTTGGCCCATCACCCCGAGCTACAGGCGACCCTAAACGAGCGTTTTGCCTATATCGACCCGTTGAATTACCTACAAATCGAATTACTGCAGCACTATCGCACTCATCATTCTGATGACCGCATCCGCACAGCAATACACATCACCATCAATGGTATTGCCACCGGACTGCGCAACTCAGGATAATCTACAGTGTAAAGCATCGAATGCCACCCATGTACTATTTTATAAACCTATGACCACACCCTCGCATAGCTACCCACAAATGCCCACTGGGCTGCCTGATTTAGAACCCGAACTACTCAGCCATCTAAATGCGCATATTGATGCGCTGCGTGCCGCCATGCAATCACAGCCAGAGGGTTTTTTACCCTTTGACCAATTTATGCAGTTATGCCTCTATGCCCCCGAATGGGGGTATTACACTGCTGGTAGTACTAAATTTGGCAGTCAAACGCCCACGGGTGACTTTACCACCGGGCCCGAGCTCACCCCGCTATTTGGGCAGGCGGTGGCGCAACAAGCTGCTCAGGTGCTGGAACAATGTGTGGCCGCAGGCCATCCACCCATCGTGTTAGAGTTTGGCGCCGGGACTGGCGCTTTGGCCGCCCCTGTCATCCAAACATTACAAGTAGATTTTCCTACTTTGCAGTACTGGATTCTAGAGATCTCGCCGTCTCTGCGTGCTCGCCAAGAAGCACACTTACAACCTTATATGGATGCTGGTGTCCAAGTGCGCTGGCTGGATCAGTTACCGGATTCTTTTGCTGGCTGTATTTTGGCTAATGAGGTCATGGATGCCATGCCTGTGCACTGGGTAGAAAAAAACCAAAATGAGGTGAACGAATACGGTGTTTGTTTTGATGAACGCTCAACCGGGCCCGTGCCCTTTGCGTTGACGCAACGACCCGCCGAGGAAAGTTTGGCCCATTTAGCCCTGCAACGTCTGCCTGATATCGATGGCTATCGCAGTGAAATCAACCTCCACGCCGAGGGCTGGGTACGCGTATTAGGCGATTGGCTGACCTACGGTGCTGCATTGATTATTGACTACGGCTTTCCGCAGCACGAGTACTATCATTCTCAACGGCACGAGGGCACACTAATGTGCCATTTCCGCCATCATGCCCATGATCAACCCCTCATATATCCAGGCCTACAGGACATCACAGCACATGTGGATTTTACTGCCTTGGCCGATGCCGCATTAGAAGCACAATTAGATGTCTATGGTTATATCAATCAGGGTGCCTTTTTGTTGAACTGCGGGCTGGCCCAGCAGTTAGAGCTACTGCATGCAGAATTAGGCGCTGGTACCGACGAAGAGCTAACCCGCCAATGGACGCATATCGCCGGCGCTTGCCAAAAGCTGTTATCTGAAAGTGAAATGGGCGAGCTTTTTAAAGTACTGGCGATTGGCAAAGGGATGCAACCGCCGCTGCTAGGCTTTATCCGCGGCGATCGAAGAGACCGCTTGGCTCCACCCGTTGCATAACGTCTTTTCTCTTTTCTTGTTTCACCTGCAATATTAAAAATATGCCGCCACAACGCTTTAGCCGTCCTTTTTCAATCCTCATTCTGACCTGTATTGGCCTATCATTTTCTTTGGGGCATATTGCAGCCCGCATGGGCTTTGATATGGATCTAGGGGTCATTAGTGCGGTAATTTTCCGTTCGGGTCTGGTGGTTTTAGCCTTGGGCATCTTTATATTTTGGCGGCGCCAATCACTAGCCATACCACGCGCCCTGCGCCCATGGCAGCTACTGTTAGGATTATTGCTCACCATTCAAAGCATCGGCCTTTATATCGCCGTGGCCAGCATCCCAGTGGGCATAGCCCTGCTGTTTATGCATACCTTTGCAATTTTGCTGGCCCTGATTACCTGGGCTTTGGGGGGGCCTGCCCCTACGCGCACCGGTTTTTGGCTCATGCTGCTGTGTTTATTTGGTCTATTTCTAAGTCTAGATGTGCCGCATTTGCTTGAACAAGACCATGCTGCCCGACAGGTGTGGGCTTTTGGCGTGGGCGCAGCCGTCACTGGGGCATTGGCCTTTTCCTTTGGTTTGTGGATTACAGAGCATAAGATATCTGCCCTATCAGGCGCTGTGCGCAGTTTCTATGCCACTGTGGTCATTATGTTGGGGGCCAGTGGGATTGGTAAAAGCGGTTTGTTTGAGCACGGTCTGTCTGCTCCGGCCGAACCCATTGGATGGCTCTATGTGTTTTTATTAAGTGCGCTGTATGGGTTGGGGTTTGTGACTCTTTTTGTCCTGACTCCGCGCCTGAATATGGCCCAAAACGCCCCTGCCTTGCATATTGAGCCCATTGCCAGTCTAGTGATGGGATGGCTAATACTGGATCAACGGCTGAGTTTAATACAGGTAGCAGGCGGTATCTGCGTTGTGACAGGCATCATGCTATTGGCGCTACAACGCCAGCAAGCACAAGCCACAGCGACCCCAAAAGGGCGCTAAGGCCATTGAAATAATACAGATCGCAGGGGGGGTCAGATCATGAGACTACTGACTACCACGGCTGACCCAACGTCTAACAAGACGAACAGCCTACCTCCTACGCGGAGCTTAACCCCATTTGTTGTACTAGCGCCTGTTGACGAGCCCGTGCAATAGCATGGGGAATCTCGCGAGGGTCATCGCGGTGCGCACCCGCAATAGCCGCAGCATCAACGGTTTGCACAGCAGCCACAGCCCGCATCCAAAAATCAATATCCACCTTTTGCATACACGATAAGGCTGTTAATAATTCAGTAAAACGCACGGGGCGACGCAAAGCATCTAAAGCCTGCAGCACCTGCCAAGTCTGTACTGCTGTGAGTCGAACACCCTGCTGAGATTCAAAATCCAGCAGTTGTTTGCGCAATCGCTGCAGATGCACCGCATAATCAATATAAGCTTTAGGGGCGCGTAGATTCTGCCCTACGGATGTCGGGTCAACCGACTCAGACACCAACAAAGCAAAAAGCTGGGCACCATTGAGTGCGCGCTGCACACCCACAGCCAACAAGGTCTTTACTGCTGAGTTCCAACGCAACGTGGGGCACACGCGCGCTAGCGCACCTACCTGATCTAAAAACTCAAACATGCGCGCTGGGGCCGGCTCGAGCAATCCTCGTTGTACCTCTTGCCAAACCCGCTCGGGGACCAAAGCATCGACCTCGCCATTATTGACTAATTCAACCGCATAAGCCCGCGTCTGATCGGCCACCTCGAAATCCGCAAAACGAGCCCTAAAGCGAGCCAAGCGCAGTAATCGCACTGGATCCTCGACAAAAGCGGCCCCTACGTGGCGCAGTTTGCGTTGCAGCAGATCGCGTTGCCCAGAAAAAGGATCCACCAAGACTCCATCGCCTCCTACAGCCATGGCATTGATGGTCAAATCCCGACGTGCCAGATCGTCCTCTAAGCTCACCTCGGTGCCTGTGTAAAAAACAAAGCCATGATAGCCACGGCCTTGTTTGCGTTCGGTGCGCGCCAAAGCAAACTCTTCTTTGGTGTGCGGATGCAGAAACACAGGAAAGTCGACGCCCACGGGTAAAAAACCCCGCTGAACCAAGGCTTGCGGAGTTGCCCCCACCACGACCCAATCCCGATCTGTCACCGTTGTACCCAACAGGCAATCGCGTACAGCGCCCCCCACGATGTAGCATTGCAAACCATCCAGGAGCGCATCCTCACGAATGCTGTGGGCCATTTTTTTTAAAGCACTCATTATTGCGGCGTCACCGTGCCTAAACGGGCCTTGAGAGACTGCGGCTGATCTTCAAACATAGCGGCATAATAAGCCGTGTTCGAGAGCACATTTTTCACATACAAACGAGTCTCAGTAAAAGGAATAGTCTCGGCAAATACTGCCCCCTCGACAGGAGCACGCAAACGCGCACGCCATTGCTTGGGACGCCCAGGGCCAGCGTTATAACCTGCCGAGGCCAATACCTCTGAGCCACCCAGCTGGTCTAGCACGATTTTCAAATAACTGGTGCCCAACACCGTGTTGACCTCAAAATCATCTATCTGCGCCATGGAAAAATCTTTCATGCCAATCTTGTTGGCAACCCATTTGGCGGTGTCAGGCATGAGCTGCATCAATCCAGACGCCCCAACCCGAGAACGCGCATCTGTCATAAAACGTGATTCTTGGCGAATCAAACCATATACCCATGCAGGGTCCAAACCGATGCGCTCGGACTGTGCCGATACCCCTTCGAAAAAAGGCGCCACAAAACGCTGATCAAAATCCACCTCGTCCTGGGTTAATAATGAGGTGTTAACTACCCGATCAAAAACGCCTTGTTCGCCCGCCCATTGGGCGGCCGCACGTAGTTGTTGATCGCTCATATCGCGCACCCCGTTTACCCATTCGCGCGTGGCCTCAG
Source organism: Paenalcaligenes sp. (assembly GCA_035302345.1). Lineage (GTDB taxonomy): Bacteria > Pseudomonadota > Gammaproteobacteria > Burkholderiales > Burkholderiaceae_B > Paenalcaligenes. The sequence continues at coordinate 5,294 of DATGSS010000028.1, read as the reverse complement.
GACGTAAACCCAGTTTAAATAATGCTAACGCCCGATTCAGCCCCGGCCTTTGTCGCACATCCTCTTGGGCCAAGGGGTCAATCGCAGGCGCTGGCGCAGGTGCGTCAATAGATTTACCCAACTCTTCTAAAGCCAATTGCCCATAAAAGCTGTAGTCATTCTCAATGGAAGCAAAGGCCTCTTCAGCTGCTTGTTGGTCGCCCAATGCAGCCAAAGCACGCCCCCGCCAATAAACCCATACAGGTTCACTGGCCTGGCGTTCGGACATTTTATTAATGGCCTCGAGCACCTGCTCCCAATTAATGGGGTACTCGCGCAATTCGGCGCGCACCTCCCAAGCATGGTTGTAGTCAGTTTTGGGAGTACTGCCTGTTTTGCGATACCAACGAGCGGCATCAGGCTCAACACGCAGCGCTGGCACCAGCCCAAACTGGCTCCAGACCCAATCCATATCCTCGGGCGTCAGCGCTGATTGCCAACGCTGTTCTATGTATTTGGCCTGAGCCTCGCGATCATCATGGCGTGCCAAACGAGACAGGGCCAGAGTTATTAACTCGCGTTCTTGTGCGTTTGCCGGTGCTGATTGCTGCCCTAGCCAGCGACGCGGGTTTTCCATCAACGCAGTGTAGTCCTGCATCTGTTTGCCATTAAACATGATGGCCGCAGTACGACGTGCCTGAGTCGTTTTGCCTTGCTCCAAAGCACCACGCAACATCATCTGCAGCTGACTCCAGGACACAGCATCATCTGCCCACAACTGATCCATCAACCCCCAACACACCTCATTGGGGCGAAACTCGCGCATCACAGCATCCATATCCAAGCTAAGCCCGCCCATGTGCATGGCATGGGCTTGCGCACAAAACACATCAGAACGCCCAAAGGTGGGCGGATCTAAGTCCAGAATGCGTTGAAAATCACCTGCCCGAGCCGCGGCAACGGCCCAATCGCCCTTGAGACGCTGAGCCAAATAAGTATCAGCATGGGTGTCTATATAGCGCTGCAGGGCCGCCTCGCGCACAGGCATCGCCTTGACCTCGAGCTGGCGCGCCAACCACCAGTACTCGGGGTAATGACCCAGCACGGGGTCCTCTTGGGCAGCCTCGATTTGCTTGCCAACCTGGTCCCATTTTTTATCCTGATAGGCTTTGACCGCGGTTTCCACGGCTTTGCGTGCCTGCGGGTCGACCTCGGGCGGTGTCAGCCAACGTGGCCCCTCGTAAGGGTTCAAAACAGGACGATTAGCAGAGGATTCCTTTGCCGTTTCCGCCTTGCTAACGGTATGATTAGCAGCATTGGCTGCGTTACCCTGGGCACAACCCGTTAAACCCAGTGCCAGCCCTAACAGTGCGGCACCCTGTGCCAACGGCTTAATGTATTTTGCATACAAAAACTGTTGAATCCCCATAGATATCCCTGAATCTTTAAAAAAAGCGCTAAATAAATGAATCCAAACACCCCTGATCATACCGCAAGCCTACGCCAGCAATTACTAGAAAAACGTGCTGCACAAGACCCTCGGGATGTCAGCATGGGCGCCCTGCGCATCCGCGCGCGCCTCTATACTTGGCTGGCTACCCAACAAGAAGAAATGCGTGCCCAGCAACGCGACGAACCTTTGAATATCGCCGCCTTTTGGTCGCTACCCGCCGAGCCCGAATTACAGCCATTATTAAACAAATGGGACATCGAAGACAACGGGCTGACACTTTCTTTGCCCTGTATTGATGCTGAGGCTGCCCCGCTGCGGTTTAGTCCTTGGGATATAGAAACCCCCATGAAAACCGGCCGCTACAACATTTCAGAACCTGACAGTAGCGAAACCGCGGCCAAGCCCGACATTATTTTGGTGCCCACCTTAGGCTTTACACGCCAAGGGGATCGATTGGGTTATGGCCAGGGCTATTATGATCGCACCATCGCGCAGCTACGCGCCCAATACCATCCGTTTGTCACCATCGGCATCGCCTGGTCTTGTGGCGACCTCAGTGAGTACGACTATACCCCTGAGCCTCATGATGAGCCGCTAGACGCTGTCTTGACCGAGCTGGGTTGGGCTAAAGAAGCCCCACAGCTTTAATTCCTAATCCTTTGATGATGAACTCTTAGGACTAAACCCTTGGCCCGTAATTCTATAAGTCGAATCCCCGTTAAAAATAAGCATTAAACAGATTTGATTAGAGATACAACACAGATTCATCAACTCGGGGCTAAATAAAAGGCAATTGGGTTCAGATAGAGGGCCAATCGGGATTAAATAAAGGGCCAATAAAAAAAGCTGGAGCAATCAAAGCTCCAGCTTTTTTTGTAGCGTACACCGTACTTAAGCACTCGATAACATCCTCGACGGGGTTATCAAAGGGCTATTTAATAACGGTAATGGTCGACCTTATAAGGACCATCTACTGGGACGTTAATATAACGTGCCTGCTCTTCGCTTAGACGGGTCAGATTGGCGTTCAGCTTGCCCAGGTGCAGCAGAGCAACCTTTTCATCCAGATGCTTGGGCAGCATGTACACCTGACCAGTTTCGTAACGATCGCCATGATGGAATAATTCGATCTGGGCAATGGTCTGGTTGGTGAAAGATGCCGACATTACAAATGAAGGGTGACCCGTCGCGCAACCCAAGTTGACCAAACGCCCTTGGGCCAACAGGATGATACGCTTGCCGTCAGGGAAAATCACATGATCTACCTGGGGCTTGATCTCTTCCCACTCGAGATCGCTCAGACCTGCGACATCAATTTCGTTATCAAAATGACCGATATTGCAGACGATGGCCTGGTCTTTCATGCGCTCCATGTGTTCGCGCGTGATGACATGATAGTTACCGGTGGCGGTCACAAAAATATCGGCATGCTCGACGGCCTCTTCCATGGTTACAACGCGGTAGCCTTCCATGGCTGCCTGCAAGGCACAAATGGGGTCAATCTCGGTCACCCAGACTTGAGCCTTGAGCGCTGACAACGCCTGTGCGCTGCCCTTGCCTACATCACCAAAACCACATACTACAGCGATCTTGCCTGCAATCATCACGTCGGTGGCGCGCTTGATGCCATCCACCAAAGACTCGCGGCAGCCATACAAGTTGTCAAACTTGGACTTGGTCACCGAGTCGTTAACGTTAATAGCGGGGAATGCCAGTGTGCCCTCTTTGGACATCTGGTACAAACGCTGCACCCCTGTTGTGGTTTCCTCGGTCACGCCCTTGATTTGGGCCAAACGTGTGGAATACCAAGTGGCGTCCTCGCCAAGTTTGGCGCGGATGCTGGCATACAAAACCTCTTCTTCTTCGCTGCTGGGGTTATCTAGCACACTGATGTCTTTTTCAGCCTGTGCGCCCAAATGCAACAGCAGCGTAGCATCGCCGCCATCGTCCAAAATCATATTGGCTTGCTCACCAGGCCATGTAAAGATTTCGTGCTGATACTCCCAGTATTCCTGGAGGGTTTCCCCTTTGATAGCAAAGACAGGGATATCCTGAGCAGCAATGGCTGCCGCGGCGTGATCCTGGGTAGAGTAGATATTGCAGGATGCCCAGCGTACCTCGGCCCCGAGGGCGACGAGGGTTTCAATCAGTACTGCCGTCTGAATGGTCATGTGCAAACTGCCGGCAATGCGTGCGCCCTTGAGGGGCTTGGACTGCGCGTATTCCTCGCGGGTAGCCATCAAGCCGGGCATCTCGGTTTCAGCGATTGCGATCTCGCGTCGCCCCCACTCGGCCAAGCCGATGTCGGCGATTTTATAATCAGTAAAAGTAGATTCTACAACATTCATAAATGAGCTCCATTAGGTCCGTTCCTGCAAAGCCATGGCAATGCTCTTCAGGTAATACGCAGATGCAATATTTGGATGCAATAAGTGATCACCCTATATTGGAACATAAAAGCCATGGCCGCGCACAATCGATCAATGCCGTGATGGCTTAGACGCGCTTGCCAGCCTCGCGTAGCGTTGGTGCAAGGTCTGTGGCCTCCCAGCTAAACTCGGGCTCGGAACGGCCAAAATGCCCATACGCAGCCGTTTTGGCATAGATGGGGCGTAATAAATCCAGGGCTGTGATGATGCCGCGTGGACGCAAATCAAAATGCTCGCGTACTAAACGGGCAATATCGTCATCAGGAATAATCCCTGTTCCCTCGGTATAAACGGTGATGTTAATAGGCTCGGCCACACCAATTGCATAGCTGACCTGTACCTCGCACTGACGAGCCAGCCCGGCAGCGACTACGTTCTTGGCCACATAACGGGCAGCATAGGCTGCAGAGCGGTCAACCTTGGACGGGTCTTTACCGGAAAAAGCGCCGCCACCATGCGGGCAGGCACCCCCATAGGTATCTACTATGATTTTACGTCCAGTTAACCCGCAATCCCCTTTGGGGCCCCCGATCACAAATTTGCCGGTGGGATTCACTAGATAGCGCGTGTCATCAGTCAGCAAGCCATCAGCGAAAACAGGACGGATAATTTCCTCGATCACCGCCTCGCGAATTTCCTCTTGGGAAATTTCTGGTGCATGCTGGGTCGATAAGACAACCGTATCGACCTCGACCGGTTTGCCGTTGGCATACTTAAAAGTCACCTGAGATTTAGCATCTGGGCGCAGCCAAGGCAGACGGCCGTCCTTGCGTAACAAGCTTTGGCGCTCCATCAAGCGATGAGCATACCAAATAGGCGCGGGCATCAGGTCAGGGGTCTCGTCACATGCGTAACCAAACATCAACCCCTGATCACCTGCGCCTTGGTCGGCGCTATTAGATGGGTCGCGATCGACCCCTTGGGCGATGTCGGGGGATTGTTTGTCAAAACCCACCAGCACAGCGCAATTCGCATAATCAATGCCGTATTCGCCATTGTCATAGCCAATGCGCTTGATAGTGTCACGGGCGACCTGGATGTAGTCCACATCTGCATCGGCCGTAATCTCACCAGCGAGAATGACCAACCCTGTATTACACAAAGTTTCCGCAGCCACCCGCGCAAAGCGGTCTTGCTCTAAAATAGCATCGAGGATGGCATCTGAGATTTGATCGGCCACCTTGTCTGGGTGACCCTCGGAAACAGACTCGGAAGTAAATAGAAAATCGTTGTTTTTTGCCACTGTGGTAGCGTCCTTGCATGGGCCCCACGTCATCCGCGGGGCTTGATGAGTGAAACAAAGGGCGTAGCACCACGGAATAAAGTACAAAGCACTATGGTTCAGGGCGCGACGCTTTAGCGGTTAATTTTTACCCCCTGTACAATGCGAGGGTATCGCTCCGCAAGTTGTCGGTTAACTCAGCGATAGGCAG
>DATGSS010000027.1:0-12173 GCA_035302345.1 Paenalcaligenes sp. | reverse complement strand
GGATCGCTGTGTGGTTACGGAAAGCGGTATCCTTGGCCGTGCTGATGCCGAGTTTATGGAAAGTCACGATGTTTGGGCTTTTCTTGTAGGCGAAGCCTTTATGCGTGCTGACGATCCGGGTGCTGCGCTGAAAGAATTGTTCTTCTGATCTTCTAGCAGCGAGTTTCTGTGCGTCGTTCTATGCGCCGCTCTGCAGGATTTGTTTTTCGATATCTCGCTACGCTCGGAACTTCTTCAAAACAATTCCTTCCGAGCGCCTTGGTTCTGTAGCCTGTGCAGCAACAGGCTTTTTGTAGCCATGCCGCCTAAAGGAATATGTGTATTTCAGCCGGAGCTCCTAACGCTGCGTGCGGATGAAGCCACGTAAGAAAATGGCCCCCTGTAAGAAGGGGGCCTTTTGCGTGCTTTTTATAAAGCGGGTGGTTGCCGCAGCTTATGCGCTGACGACGCCGGCTTCTTCGGCTTGGGTGTCAGCGTGATATGAGGAGCGTACCATGGCGCCTACTGCTGCGTGTGTAAATCCAAGTTCGTATGCTATTTTTTCGAGTCGTTTAAAGTTGTCGGGGGTGACGTAGCGCAGTACTGGTAGGTGGTATTCGGTGGGTTGTAGGTACTGGCCGATGGTCAGCATGTCGACATCGTGTGCTCGTAGGTCGCGCATGACTTGGATGATTTCGTCGTCTGTTTCCCCTAGGCCGACCATTAGGCCGGATTTGGTGGGTACGTCAGGGCAGCGTTTTTTGAAGTCTGACAATAGCTTTAATGAGTGTTCGTAGTCTGCTCCGGGGCGTGCCTGGCGGTAGAGTCTAGGGACGGTTTCCAGGTTGTGGTTCATGATGTCCGGTGGACATTGTTCGAGGATGTCTAGTGCGCGTTCGAGGCGTCCTCTGAAGTCTGGTACGAGGACTTCTACTTTGGTGCCGGGGGCTTGTTTGTGGATTTCTTTGATGCATTCTACAAAGTGTCCTGCACCGCCGTCTCGCAGGTCGTCACGGTCAACTGAGGTGATGACTGCGTAGTTCAGTTTCATTTTGCCAATGGCACGTGCCAAATTAGCGGGTTCATCCTGATCCAAGGCGTCTGGTCGGCCGTGTGCGACGTCACAAAAGGGGCAGCGTCGGGTGCATTTGTCACCCATAATCATAAAGGTAGCTGTACCTTTTCCAAAACATTCACCGATGTTGGGGCAGCTGGCCTCTTCGCATACGGTAAAGAGGTTAGTTTCACGCAGGATGCGTTTGATGTCTCTGAATTTGGAATTAGGCGCGGCGGCTTTGACTCGGATCCAGCTGGGCTTTTTAAGTGGGTTGGTTGTGCGCTCGACCTTGATGGGGATGCGCGATGTTTTTTCCTTGGCACGCTGGTGGCGTGAAGGGTCGTACTCCGTGCGTGGACGGACTGTGGGGCGATGGTTTGGCTGAGTCTGTGTCATGGTATGAATCTTTGTGTTGCACCTATTTGGTTTGATAACGCCTGCTGCATGTGTTGTAAGAACCGCTGGCCTACTTCTGATGGGGTGGTTTGTATGCCGCAGTGCGCCAAATCTGTGGTACGTAAATTAGCATAACCGCAGGGGTTAATCCCTGCAAAGGGGCTCAGGTCCATATCAATATTGATGGCAATACCGTGATAAGCACACCCTTTGTTAATTTTTACCCCTAGAGCTGCTATTTTAACCAATTCGTCATCCGGAATACTACCCCGCAGGGTGGTTTTTTTTGCCGGTACGTAGACGCCGGGGGCTCCGGGTTGCAGATAGGCATAGTGTGCCCCAAGATCCCCCAGGGTGTCGACAATAACCCTTTCTAGCAAGGCGACATACGACTTGACGTAAAGTCCATATCGACGCAGGTCTATCAGGCAGTAGGCGACTAGTTGGCCAGGGCCGTGGTAGGTGACTTGTCCACCGCGGTCAGCTTTGATGATGGGGATTTGCCCCGGGTTGAGGATGTGTTCTGGTCGCCCGGCCAGGCCCAGTGTGTAGACAGGGTCGTGTTCGAGCAACCAGATTTGATCTGCACTATCCGCATCGCGAGCAGCCGTGTAGGCTTGCATCTGGTCCCAGGTGTCCTGGTAATCCGGGCGCCCGGGTAGCCACCGTACTTTTAGGGGTACGGTTTCCTCTTGGCTTGGGTGCGGTTCGGATAGTTTGGAGCACATGTTTAATTTAAATTCCGCGGGTGGCTTAAAGTACGTAGGAAACCATGGGGTGCGAGGTGAGTGCGCGGTATATATCGTCCAGCTGCTCTTGCGAGGTGGCGTTGACGTGTAGGGTCAAACCGACATAATTGCCAGCGCGACTGGGTCGCATTTCTACTTCGGCTGGATCCAGTTTGGGATCGTATTCGCGTACCAAATCAGTCATGGTCTGGGCAAAGTCTGCCTCTGCGCGTCCCATGACCTTGATGGGAAAACGGCACGGAAATTCAAGGATGGTTTCTCGTTCGGTAGATCCCGAAGAGCCTGAGTTTGTGTCGTCTGTACTCATCATTATGCTTCCAGTTTGAGTATTTCTTGGTCGTAGGCGGCCCGTAATTTTTGGTAGACGGGCCCGAGCTTGCCGTTGCCCACAGGTTGAGCGTTAAAGGTCATGATGGGCAGTATTTCTTTGGTGGCCGAGCTCAGCATGAGTTCATCGGCGCTTTGCACTTCCTCTTTGGCAATGGGGCGTGCTTCAAAGTCAACACCGCATTCTGCTGCCAGCTCTTCGAGCAGGCGGTAGCGGATGCCTTCGAGGATGAGGTTGTTGCGCGGGGGTGCCAAGAGCACGCCATCACGCACTACCCAGATGTTGCATGAGGCCCCTTCGGTAAGGTAGCCGTCACGGAATTGGACCACCTCGTCGACGCCGGCTTCGACGGCTTGTTGTCGAGCCAGTACGTTGCCAAGCAGAGAGGTCGATTTGATGTGACACATCAGCCAGCGTTTGTCTTCGATGCTGACTACGCTGAGCCCCTGAGTGCGTTGTTGTTCCGTAGGACGTGTAAAGGGGGCGATCATGCAAAAAATGGTTGGCTCGCTTTGTGCTGGGAATGCATGGTCACGTTTGGCAGGGCCACGCGAGACCTGTATATAAACCAGGCAGTCAGCGCCGCGGCCGGAACGGGCAAGCATGTCGAGTACGAGTTGTTCCCAATCATTGGCACTCCAGCCTGTTTCTATTTCAATAACATCTAAATTGCGCTGTAGGCGTGCCAAATGTTCGTTGATGCGAAATGGTCGCCCTTGATAGCAGGGGACAACGTCGTAGATGCCGTCACCGAAGATAAAACCTCGGTCCAGTACGGATATCTTGGCATCCCCCAGACGGACGTATGCGCCGTCCAAATACACTATGCTATCAGGGTCAATACCTGTGATCATGGTTGCCTCTTTATGATTCAAATAATCGTTGATTGAGTGGATTGAGTGATTTAAATTTGGTTTTGGTATTTAGTGGAACATGCGTCGTACTTTATCGACCATACGACCAAAAAACCCTGCCTGAGGGACATTGGCCAATGTCTCCAGTTTAACCTCTGCGAGCTCGTGATCGTCAAGCATAAATGCAACGGTACCGACCTCGGAGGCCGCTTTGACAGGTGCGACCAATGGCTGAGCATAATGCGCGACCGGTTTGACCTGATCCCCCATACCACGCGGTACGGTGACCCAGATATCACGCCCGAGGCCTAATCCCACTGTGTTTTCCTCGCCTTCCCAGACACGTGCGTCTACAATACTTTCGCCGGCGTCATAGAGCTTGACGTCTTCAAAGTTTTGGAAACTCCAATTGAGGATTTTAAGGCTGTCTTCGGTCCGTGCAGAATCACTACTGGTACCGACAACCACACTGATGACGCGGCGACCATCACGCAATGCTGTGCTGACTAGCCCATAGCCTGCTGATTTGGTGTGCCCAGTTTTCAGGCCATCAACGGTGGAATCCAGCCACAGCAAGCGGTTGCGGTTAGATTGTCGGATGTCATTCCAAGTGTATTCTTTTTGGTTGTAATAGTGCAGGTACTGCGGAAAGTCTTCTACCAAATTAGCAGCCAACAAGACAATATCGCGCACGGTGGTGATATGGGTTTCATGAGGCAGGCCGCTGGCGTTTTGGTGATGGGTGTTCTCTAACCCCTGACGCGCGGCCTCTTCATTCATCAAAGCGACAAAGGCGTCCTCGCTACCAGCGATGGCCTCGGCTAATGCCACAGTCGCATCATTACCTGATTGCACAATCATGCCCTGCAGTAGATCGTCAACACTGACCTGAGAGTTCGGTTCAATAAACATGCGCGAACCCTCGGTACGCCAAGCATTTTCCGAGACATTGAGTTCTTGGTCGAGCTGCAGGCGATTATTTTCTAATGCCTCAAAGACCAAATAGGCAGTCATTAATTTAGTGATCGAAGCAGGCTCAATCGGGTCATCCAAATTAAAGGCCGATATAAACTGCCCGCTGTTCACGTCGTAGCTAGCCCAGGCCTTGGCCCCGATGGTTGGTGCGGGGACATTACCTAATTGGCTAACAAAAAAATCAGAGGATTGGCCTGTGCTTGTCTGAGCCCCGTGGTCTTGCTCAGATGCGGTTTGCTCGGTGGTGTCATCCGTGGACTCGGACTCAGCCCATGCTGCAGGGGCTAACAAGGCCATGCATAGGGGCAATGCAAAGAGTATGCGCATCCAATCGAGCGCGCTTATTTTGATATTGCTTTTAATATTGCTAAATAAAGGGTGGAAACGCTGTTTCATCGGTGAAAACGCCTAGTAAATAAAAAGAGCCTAGCCTAAATTATAGCGAGGCTAGAAAATCAAGACTGCCGATACAGCATCAACTGTATCTGGTCGCTCACCAACTGCCTGAGCAAAATCAATTTGCCATGGAAGAAGTGCGTGCAGTCAGGAATTACAGTGACGGCCAGCCCGTGTTCTTTGCCAAACTCCATCGCCTCGGCAAGGGGCACCACCTCGTCATCGGCCCCGTGCACCAAATAAGTATGGTTAGGGACTTGAACCTCGATATGGCGGAATCGTTGCACTGCTGTCCCAGACAGTAATAATGCATCAGGAGTGGGTGCCTGCTCTTGGGCCAAAAGGGAATATAATTGAGCGGCCACTGCAGTACCAAAAGAAAACCCAGCTAATGCCCAAGGTTTGCCATCAAATTCGGGGAATTGTGATCGAAATTGTTCGACCAAGGCGTGCATGTCTTGCAGTTCGCCCTTGGCAGCGTCAAATTCGCCTGCAGATAAGCCTACACCACGAAAGTTGGGACGCACAGCGAGCAATCCCAAATCGGCACAAGCACGGCTGATCGTGGTGACGACTTTATTGTCGCGGGTGCCCCCTTCGGTAGGCAACGGATGCAAGACCAGAGCCCAACCACGTGGTGTTTCGTTGGGCCAATCGAGGGCGCAATCAATCACCCCGGCCTGGCCTTGAAATTGTATTGTCTTTGGTTTTTGCATGCTCATTACTTTTTGATTAAACAAAGTTTTATTCTAGTGACTGCCTAGCGGCTTGTCGAGATACACACATAGCAATTTTTTATCAATGTCTTTATCAGTTAGCTTACCTGCTCCTACAGAAATGATCGCACGTCTTGTGCGTATTTTGCCGCGTTTTGCTCAAATTCACTGGGTACCCGAAACGACGTCAACAAACACTGATCTAATTAGGCAGGCGCGCGACCCCGGCGGACAGCTGCTGCGGCCTTGGTTGCTAGGTGCTCATCATCAAACCAAAGGGCAAGGACGCGGAGGCAAACAATGGGACAACACACCCGGGACACAATTGATGTTTTCTTGTGCCTTTGATGTCTTTTTACCAAGCCAGCAATTACCCACTTTGTCACCGGCGATGGGGATAGCCGCCTGCCAGGCAATACGCAGTTTATTGCCCGGTTTTCAGGCCGAGCAGCTCAGCCTCAAATGGCCCAATGATTTAATGTGGGGGCACGCCAAACTAGCTGGCATCTTGACCGAGGTCACGCGCGCCAGTGCATCACGCCTAAGCCGTGATCATTTTGTCGTCGTCGTAGGTATTGGGATCAACCTAAACCGCGGTGCCGAGCTCAGCCAAAAACTGCAGCGCCCAATCGCAGACTGGAACCAAGTGTGCAAAACCATCCCCCAGGCAGGTAGACACAGCCCCGAGCATTTAGTCGCCGTGACTGCCCATCGCTGGCAGCAACAACTAAATAAAGTTACCAACAGTGGTTTTGCTAATTTGTGTGAGGACTTTCATGCCATTGATTATCTATACGGCATGCCCATTAATATCCTCAATGAGGGTATGATTACCCAAAATGGCATTGCGGCTGGCATCAACACCTACGGGCAATTACAGGTTCGTAACGGCAAACACACCCAGGCCATTTCAGTGGGCGATGTTTCTGTGCGCCCCCAGTACCAACAGGACAACGCACATGGCGAGCACACGCACTCGCCCAGGCAGGCATGATTTATGAAGGTTTTAATTGATCTGGGGAACACCCGACTCAAAGCCGGTTTGCTGCATCCCACCCTCCAGGGCCCTGAGCTGGCCACTACCTTTGCGACCTCATACGACCAACCTCAGGCCTTTAGTCAATGGCTCGAACGCACCCTACTAAATGATCCTGACCACCAAGTACAAGCACTAGGCATTAGTGTTGTGAGCGAACGCACCCGCAGTTGGGTAGAAAACATACTCAAAGATCATCAATGCCAAGTGCAGTGGTTAGATGCATGCACCCCTAGTCCTGTTGTACATAATGCCTACGAGGCCCCTACTCAACTAGGAGCTGACCGCTGGTTTGGCGCCTTGGGCGCCTTTTATCAACTCAACCCGCACCCCGCTCAAGCACTCGTTTATTGTAGTTTTGGAACGGCAACCACCATCGACACTATCGTCCCGCAAATGGCGTATCCAACCCAAGAAAAACGCAGTCATAAAAACTCTGACGCAGGCTCTGATAATCTCAACGATCATCATTCTAGCCATCACGACAATGAGCAGTCAGCACCCTCTAGGGAAAAACCGTGGGTCTATTTGGGCGGTTTGATTTTGCCCGGCCCCTACTTGATGTACCAATCACTGGATCAGCACACGGCCCGGTTAAGTCTGGGCCAGGGCGCTTTACAGGATTTCCCTGTCAACACACGTAGCGCGATTAGCAGCGGAATTGCAGCGGCGCAAACAGGAGCGCTCAGCCAACAAATCCGTAGAGCACAACAGCGCTGTCCAGAACACCCTGTATTAGTTGTTTGTTCAGGCGGTGGTTGGCCGTTGATTGCTACTGCAGTAGATCGTTTATTTCAGCAATGGCCACAGTTACATTCAAATGGCCCACTCCCTCAATTGCATTACTACGAGCATTCCGTCCTCTTGGGCCTGGGCAGCATACTGATCCAACCCAACCTGCCCTTGGGCTAGCGACTGTGCCGATGCATAGTTGAGACCCAGTATTAGCTGCCGTGCGCTGTGTTAGTTGCTGTGCACAGTGTTAGCTGCGATACAAAGGGTTAGCGGCTAGGCAAAACCCCGTTGATCTGCTGCCCCATTCATCGGTACACTTTGACAGATTGTGTCCGCGCCAGCGATTTTCCGCATGAGCGGGCTTTTCCTAACTGCGGTCTAAGACTAAGTTCTCAATGCGTATTTTGGTTATTTTATTTATCCTTATAAATGTTTGGCTATTTGCCTTGGGGCAGGGCTTTTTCGGTTTACCGCCTAGCGAGCAAGGCCGCAGCTTGCAACCTGCTGAATCTAAAGACAATGCCAAAATACAAATACAAAGCGTGCGTCAATAACGTACGTCACTAATATCTATCAGTTTTTTAGACATTGCCATGAAACCTATTCGTAAAGCAGTATTCCCCGTCGCTGGTATGGGGACCCGTTTTTTACCCGCTACCAAAGCAATGCCCAAAGAGATGTTGCCTGTAGTGGATAAGCCTTTAATCCAATACGCAGTCGAAGAGGCGATCGCCGCCGGCGTTACCGAGCTCATCTTTGTGACGGGCCGCAACAAGCGCGCTATCGAGGACCACTTTGATCGCGCTCCCGAGCTCGAGGCCGATCTCAAGGCCAAGCACAAAATCGAATTGCTTGACCGGGTACGCAATGTCATTCCCGATCATATTCACTGCATTTACACCCGTCAGCCCGCCCCACTGGGATTGGGCCATGCCGTGTTATGTGCAGCACCCATCGTGGGCGACGAGCCTTTCCTAGTGATCTTGGCTGATGATTTGCTTGATGCCCAAACTCCGGTTTCGCGCCAATTAGTCAAGGCTGCCCATGAACACAATGGCAGCATTTTGGCCATTCAGCGTGTTGACCCCACCCAGACCGATAAATACGGCGTAATATCTGGGGACACCGTTAACGAGCGCAGCACCCGTTTAGATGGCATCGTAGAAAAGCCCCAGCCAGATGATGCCCCCAGCAACCAAGCGGTGGTCGGCCGTTATGTTCTCGAGCCCGAGATTTTCGAGCACTTGCAAAAGACTCAGGCTGGTGTCGGGGGTGAAATACAACTGACAGACGCCATTGCCAGCATGCTCACCGAGCGCCCAGTATTTGGTTATGAATACGAGGGCACCCGCTATGACTGTGGCAGCAAAGAGGGGTTATTTGCCGCTAACCTAGAATTTGGGCGTAAATACCACGACCTCAAAGCCTAACTCTAATCGAATACCCGCATTTAACGCCTCTAAGCAAAGCGTGTTATATTCGAACAAATACCAACGGCTTGTTTGTTGGGCAGAGGAAGCCAGTAACACATAGGCAAAAATGTAGTAATAATGTCAAGGGCTACATTTTTTAAGTGATTTGGTTGGTGTGCGGTTCCGACCGTGTTACTATCACACCAGATTATCAATGTCGAAGTTTGTTCACCACGGTATTTAACAATACTCGTTGCCCTAATTTAGACCTTGGCAATCTGTACACCGAGCCCTCGGGCTCATTTTTAGTTTTGGTTTTAAAGGTTAAATACCATGGAAACAGAATACGGCGTTGTTAAATGGTTTAACAACGAAAAAGGTTTTGGCTTTATTGCTCCCGATAACGGCGGTAAAGACTTGTTTGTCCACCACTCAGATATCGTCGGCACAGGATTCAAATCCCTCGAAGAGAACCAACGCGTTTCTTTCGAGCCCGCCCAAGGCCAAAAAGGCCCCCAGGCAAAATCTGTGCAAAAGCTTTAATCTTAGCGGGGTGGTAGTAATACCCCCAGGAACGGCTTAAAAAGATGGCCCACCAATAGGTGGGCCATCTTTTATGTCTTGTCGCTTAGTTTATTGTTGTCAGCTGCCATTTCATGAACATTTAAAATGCCATTACTCAGGACCAGGGTTAATTACTCCCAACATTCATTGGGTAGATTTAATATTTGGTAGACTCAAAATTCAAGGCGCAAGGCCCGAGATCAAGGCTCAAATGGCGCATCCCCCGGATCTGCGACCTCGGCATAGGCGCCACAACACTCAACATTGACCCACTGGCCGTCTTCTTGGCGTACCTCGCGGATATAAACTGTTTGAACAATATCCCGCGTCTGCTCATCGATACGTATCGGACCGCGTGGACTTTCAAACTCCATACCCAACAATGCCTGCTGTAACGCTGGGCCAGATATTTTTTCTGCTTGTGCGCTTTGTGTGTTTGCCCGCTCGGCATTTTTGCTAGCAATGGCATTATCAATCTGCTCAATAGCCTGATTTAATGCCGATAAAGCATCATACGCTGCAACCGCAAAGTAACTAGGCCTAACCTCATCACCATATACGCTTTGATAGTCAGCAACAAAACGTTGATTCAAATCAGAAGGATGCACGACAGAATAATGGTGACTGGTCATCAAACCCCGGGCATCGGCTCCGATTTGCGGCAGGTAGGTATCGTCTGTAGCTTCGCCCGTCGCAAACAAACGAATCCCGGCCTCATCCATGCCGCGCGCCTGCCAAGCCTTTAAAAATGCGGTTGGCATTTGCCCAGAGGGAAAAAAGAAAAACACTGCCTGCGGCTGAGCCTCGGCAATACGACGCAAATAAGAAGAGAAATCCATGGCATCTAGAGGCACGCGCAAACTGTCTACAATCCGCCCGCCTTGATGCTCGAATGTACGCGTGAAGGACTGCTCGGCATCATAGCCCGATGCATAATCAGCCACCACGGTCATTGCACTGTCAATGCCCTGCTCAGCCATCCAATGCGCCATGGGGGCGCTGACCTGTTGGATGGTAAATGAATAACGAAATAAATAAGGACTGGCGCTGGTCAACCCCGAAGAAGCGGCATTCATGATCAGCGTGGGTACCTGAGCTTGGTTGACCAACGGCCCGATTGCAGCGGCATTAGGACTGAAATCCAGCCCGACCAACACATCAATTTTATCGCGTGCAATCAGTTCCTGGGCATACCGCCGCGCCTGACTGGGGTTTGCTCCCCCTACATCACGCGTAAAAAACGCGACCTCACGTCCAGCTAATAAATTATCGTGCTGCTGCAAAAACACCTGCATCCCAGCATCAAACTGACGGCCATAATCCGCATAGGGCCCGCTATAGGTTGCCAATACGCCGATACGCACGGGCTCTTGGGCTAAGGCTACCGCGCTGACACACCAACTAAATAGAACCAACAACACCCAACCGCTGCGCTGTAACCCCCGCCTTAGAAGCTTAAACAAAGCATTGTTCATGACCGTTCCAATGAAAAAATTGCCGGCTAGCAAAAACCTTATTGCTGTGCCTGTCGGCGGCGCTCTTGGCGTGCCAGTATCTCGTTAATCCCAGCCAGAACTCGTTGTACAGAGCCGCTGTGCTTTTGCATCCAGTGCAAACCTGAATCTGCCAGCTGATTGCGCTCGGCCGTCTCATGCAACAAACGACCCGCCTCTTTGACGGCAGCGCCCGCATTAGCGACCTGCAATATAGCATCCTCAGCGAGAGCATCCTGCACAGCCTGCTCAAAGTTGCGGGTATGTGGACCCACAATCACTGGCACACCCAAAGCACACGCCTCGATAAAGTTTTGCCCACCCAGCGGCGCAAAACTACCGCCTACGATTGCGATACTGGCCTGCGCATAGTACCAGGGTAACTCGCCCAAGGTGTCTCCGAGGACGATTTCGACCTCGCGACAGCGTTCAATACTGCTACGGGTGCCATCCCCTAACACCAGCAATTCCGAGCGTCGCACCATCGACCAGCCCTGCTCTTTGATCCATGCGGCCACCTCATCAAATCGTTGTGGATGACGGGGCACAATGTAAAACAAGGTTCGTTGCTCGGGATTTAAATCCTGCTCGCGCTCTTCTTGGATATATCGCTGCAAAGCACGCGCAAACAGGGCCTCTTCGCCCTCGCGGGTACTGGCCAAAACGATGATTTTACGCCGCAACCGCTGAGCAAAATGGCGGCCAGCCTCGACCTGTGTGGCAGGGCTGTGCACATCGAATTTAAAATTCCCCGACACCCGCACAGCGCGCGCACCGATAATCTCTAAACGCTGGGCATCACGAAAGCTCTGTGCATACACTGCTGTAAAGCTACGGTATGCTGCACGCATCAGGCTTCCGATACGCATGGATTGACGCAGTGAACGGGCCGAAAAGCGGGCACTGGCCAATACCATGGGAATACGCTGGCGACGAGCTATCAAAAGCAGATTAGGCCATACCTCGCGCTCGATAAGCACCCCCACCTGCGGGCGATAATACTTGCAAAAGCGGCGCACAGCGCCCGGAAAATCATAAGGTAGCCACTGCTGTATCAACTGTCCTTGCAAGATGGCAGCGGCAAAAACTCGCTCGCCCTCGGCGCGCCCGGTATAAGTCAAATGAGTCAGTAAAACGGTCCTGCCCTCGTCCAGTAAAGCCTTGACCAAGGGCTGCGCGGCCCGCATTTCGCCGAGGCTGGCAGCATGCACCCATGTATGAATGGTATCTGGCGCGGGATGTCGGTAGTGACCAAAACGTGCTGCACCAAAGACCTGCCAACGCCCGCCGACACGACGTGCGCGTAGCGCCATCCAGCCCAGCAAAAACGGGGATAACAGATACAACAACAGCGTGTAGATAAAGCGATTCAAAAGCAATAAACCTTTGCACTACACGGTAGGCAGCTACGCGTCGACACGCACGACGACAGACTGCTGCGTCGCAGCTACCCAAACCGATGTATGCCTTTATTTATGTGTGG
>DATGSS010000026.1:0-23843 GCA_035302345.1 Paenalcaligenes sp. | reverse complement strand
CGACGGCGTTTTTTTATCGTGCAGGACCCATCCACCACTCGGGCACAGCAGTGACGATTTCAGGAAAGATACACAAAATAATAATGGCCAGAATCATCACCAGCACATAGGGCAAAGACCCAGACAGTATCTCTCGGGTGGGAACCTCGGGGGCTATTGAATTAATCACAAACAAATTCAATCCAATCGGCGGTGTGATTAAGCCTATCTCCATATTAATGGTCAGCACCACCGCAAACCAATAAGGGTCAAAACCTGCGTTAACCACGATGGGATATAACAAGGGTGCAGACATGACAATCACGGCTACAGGCGGTAGAAACAACCCAGCGACCAATAAAAATACGTTGATGAGGCCCATCAATGCCCAGCGATTGATTTCAACAGTGGCAATAGTCGCTGCCAAGCTCTGGGTGATATACAACGAGGACAAAGCAAAGGCAAAGAGCTCTGCAGAGGCCATAATCATCATGATCATGACGCTTTCGCGCATGGCCGAGCCAAAAATAGGTACAAAGTCTCTGGCCCTAAAAAGGCGATAGACCAATATCACTACGATGAGCGTCAACATGGCCCCTGCACCTGCCGCTTCGGATGGGGTGGCAACCCCACCGTACAGTACAAACATCATGCCGACGATAATAGCCAACAAGGGCAACACGCGCGGCAGCGTTTGTAATTTATCACGCAGACTGTAGCGCAAACCTGGCACCACAAAACGAAAGCCCTTGCGTCGTGCATCGATCAGCGCCCACACCATGAACATCGCAGTCAACATGATGCCTGGCACTACCCCAGCCAAAAACAAGCGCCCTATAGAGGTCTGTGTCGAAATCCCATAGACAATCATGGTGACAGAGGGCGGAATCAAAATGCCCAGAGTTCCCCCTGCCGCGATAGAGCCTGTGGCTACTGAGTTGGGATAACCGCGCTTACGCATTTCAGGAATACCCAGACGCCCAATGGCAGCACAGGTAGCAGGGCTCGAACCTGTCATGCCCGAAAAAATGGCACATGCCCCGATATTAGAAAGCACCAGTCCACCAGGTACCTTGTACAACCATCGATCTAAAGAACGGTATAAATCACCGCCAGCTGGCGTTCCCGCTACCAAAGAACCCATCAACACGAACATGGGGATGGCCACGTAGGCTAAATTACCAATCCCTGCAAACATGGTCTCTGCCAACACATAGACAGACTCCACGCCCATGTCCATGAAAATCCCGGCAACGGCAGCTAACCCCAAAGCAAAAGCGATAGGCATCCCGGTGGCCAACAGCACAAACAATAAGGCAATTAAAATCGAGCCAGCAATCAGTGGGGTCATGGCAGCACCTCGTCGTTTCTACAAATGCGGAATAAATTGGCCAGATACTGCAATGACAGCAATACAAAGCCAATAAACATAGGTGTTAAAGGCCACCACAAGGGCACTGCAGCCACGCTGGGTGTTGTCCACCCACGGTCATAGGCCTCGTACCAATGCACGCCTGTGGCAACAGCCATCACCAAACAAAACAACAGACCCAACAATGAGCCTATAAATTCCAATCGGCGCTGATTGCGGGTCGAGGCATAGTGCATCACCACGTCTACCCCCACATGTCCTTTGCGTAGCAACACATAAGGCGCCCCAATAAAAATAGCCGCCGTTGCAGAAAACACCACAGCCTCGGTTTGCCACACCGTCGCCCCACGAAAAACATAACGGGTCAAAATCATCTGGCAGACCACAACCATGGCAAACACCAAACATGCCACGGCGAGCGCCCCACCCCAACGGGACAGGCGCTCGACGAGAGCAATATATCGATCGATCATTGCGCTTGATTCCTCAGAGGATCAGAGAAAAGAACACCCACTAGGCACACAGTCCCAGTGGGTGACTCAGGACATCACTCGACAGCCAAGGCTTTTTCTAAAAGCTCTTTGCCGCCTTTAACTTTTTCAGAAAAGTTCTTATAAGATGAGCGCTGAGCGACCTCCATCCAAGCTTCATAATCAGCGTCTGATAGCTCTGTCACCTCGACCCCGCTATCCGTAAAGGTATCGATCATTTTTTGCTCGCCTTCGCGAGAGACTTGGTCAAAATACTCCTCTGCCTTGCGAGCTGCTGCAGATAAGGCTTCTTTTTGTTCTTCATTCAAGCCATCAAACACTTTTTTAGACATGATTACAGGCTCGTACATAAACCACAGAGCATTGTCACCAGGCGCGGTTAAGCACTTGACCTGTTCGTACAAACGATAGGAAACGAAACTGTCATTAGAGGTGTTAGCAGCATCTAGTACCCCAGTTTGCATCGCGACATACACCTCGGAAGAGGGCATGGAAGCGATCGATGCGCCAGCCTCGGCCAACATCTGCTCAAAAGCCGGCCCAGCCGCACGAATCACCTGCCCTTCGATGCTTTCTGGGCTAGTAATGCATTGCTCTTTAGAGGCAAACCCCCCGGCAAGCCAGGCATCTGCAATGATGACGGCCCCATTTTCCTCGACCAATGCGCGAATATCATCCATAAAAGGCGAATCATTGAGACGTTGCGCATGGTCATAATTGCGTACCAGGCCGGGCATTAATGTTGCAGAAAACTGCGGCACCCGTCCCGAAGCATAATCCAATGGAAATGCACTCATATCCAATTGCCCACGAGTCACCGCCCCCCACTGCTCAACGGGTTTATACAAAGAGGCGCCAGGAAATACCTGTATCTCGAGCCCCACATCTGCATCCTTGACCTCTTTAGCGATGATTTGCACCATCTCATCGCGTGGGTCTCCTTGGCCCCCTGGAAACTGATGCGAGACACGCAATACTTGATTGGCTGCGGCTGTTTGAGCAAATACCATCCCAGCCGCCATCAATGCTGTAACGGCCAACGTACGCCCACCCTGTTTATGGGCCTTGAACTGCTGTTTACTTTTCATGGTTGTCTCCTCCAAAAGCGAAAAGTGATTACTGCTGTAGTGGTTTCTATTGTTACTTTTGCAGCGTTTATTACTGCAGGTACCTCTGGTGCTTGTTACTTGTTATTTATTATTTACTGTCTCTGTTAATTGTTTGTTATTTGCCGTTTGTTCTTTGTTATCTGTTCTTATTTCCTTGCTTCTACAGTTTGATAAGTATTTAGTTCTTCTTTTGCTATTTTTGTGGCGCGCAGGGCGTATTTAGCTATGCACTTTTATGTATTCCATTGTGTTTTTATTCAGTAATCATGCATGCTTTGCCCGGCGCCACGTGCCCCCCTCCTCCAGGTGGCTGTTTTATTTTGAAAACTGCTGGCGTAGTACATTTTTTTGTACTTTAGCCATGGTGTTGCGGGGCAGTTCATCAATGATGTGGATTTGTTTCGGCACCTTGTAGTTTGCCAATTCGTTACGTAAATGGGTATTTAATGCATCCACGTCTATCTCTTTCCCAGGCAACGGGACAACTGCGGCTACAACCGCTTCGCCAAAGTCTGGGTCAGGGATGCCCACCACGGCCGATTCGTTTACCCCCTCGAACTCATCAATTAGCAGCTCTATTTCTTTGGGATAAACGTTATAGCCACCGGTGATGACCATGTCGCTATTACGGCCCACGATGCTGAGATATTGGTGCCCGCCTTCGACCTCGGTCCATTGACCCATATCTCCGGTGCGGAACCAATGATCTTGGGTGAACTCTTCGGCGGTTTTCTCGGGCATTTGCCAATAACCAGAAAAGACATTAGGTCCTTGTACTTGGACATGGCCCACAGTATCCCCACTGACGGGGGTTTCATTATCATCCACGATACGTAACTGCACTTGGGGCAATGGGCGCCCTACGGTGCCTGCCACGCGCGGCCCCTGCTCGGGGTCATAGGGGTTGGATGTCAGCATGACGGTTTCGCTCATGCCGTAGCGCTCGAGTATTTTTTGGCCAATGCGTTCCTCAAAGGCCTTAAAGGTTTCTTCTAATAAGGGCGCAGAACCCGAGATAAACAAACGCATCGAGCGGCAAACCTCGCGGGTAAAGCCCTCGTGAGCAAGCAGTCGCACATAGTAGGTGGGTACCCCCATCATCAATGTGCTTTGTGGTAAATAGTGCAACGCCTGCTCGATGTCTAGTTTGGGCAGCCAAATCATTTTGGCTCCAGCCAATAACGCCCCGTGCGAGGCCACAAAAAGCCCGTGCACATGGAAAATAGGCAGCATATGCAACAAGACATCATCACTGCTCCAACCCCAATACTGATGTAGCACTTGGGCATTGGAAGCCAGGTTGCCGTGACTGAGCATGGCGCCCTTGCTGCGACCTGTTGTTCCCGAGGTATAAACGATGGCTGCCAGTGCATCAGCCTGGCGGGCCACGGTATTAAATTTGCTAGGCTGCTCCGCGGCTAAATCTGCCAGCGTGCCCTGCCCCTGAGCATCTAGAGTCAATACATGCTGGGTGTCGCATTCAGCAGCGACTGAGGTGAGGCTGGATAAAAAGACTGGGTCACAAACCAGTAGCTCGGGGGCAGCATCCCCTAAAAAGTAGGCTACTTCGTTGCGCTGATAGGCTGTGTTCAATGGCAAATACACATAACCTGCCCGCAAACAGGCCAGATATAGCATTAGGGCCTCAGGGCTTTTTTCAACTTGAACAGCGACACGCGCCCCCTCATTCAGATTTAGCGAGGTCAACGCGTGCGCGTATTGGGCACTCAGGTTTTCGATATCTGCCCAGCTATAGTCCTTGTCCGGGGTATGTATCGCCACCTGATTGCGATCAGATGGAAACCCTTGGGACAGGGTAACGTATAGATTGTCATTGAGATGGCTCAATCTCTTCTCCGAATTGCGGGGTTCTTTTTTCCAAAAACGCACGCACCCCCTCGCGATGTTCAGCGCTTTCGGCATATCCATAAAATTGTTCTAACTCGGTACTGCTCAGTGGCGCACTGCTGGGTTGCAAACGCCGTATCAAATCTTTAGTGGCACGGGCTGCTCCGGGCGCACCGCGCAGCACATGCGCAATACTATTTTGTAGCTCTTGCTCTAGAGCTGCTGTGGGAACCACACGAGTCACCAACCCCTTGTGATAGGCTTCGGTAGCATCTAGGATGCGCCCCTCGAAGAGTAATTCAGCGGCCACCGCTGGCCCCGCGATACGTAGCAATCCATTGAGCTCTTGGGGGGCCATAGGAAAACCCAACTGATGGATAGGTACCCCAAAGCGAGCATCCTCGGTAGCCAGACGTAAATCACAGCAGGCTGCAATCTCGAGCCCGCCACCCACACAGGCACCTTGGATGGCAGCTATGACCGGTGCCGGAAAGTTAATGATGGCCTGTAGCGCAGGGGCCAGTATTTTTTCATGATAGCGAATCACCTGCGTTTGGCTGTGACGCTGCTGTTCAAACTGGGCAATATCAGCCCCGGCCGCAAAATTGCCCTCGGCCCCACGAATCACCAGGACCCGCAGCTGATCGGCCTGCGCCGCCGCATTTAGCGTGTGCACGTGTGTGCGCAACTGTTGCCACATCTGCACGGACAGTGCATTGAGCCGCTGGGGATGCGACAAGGTCAAATAAGCCACGGCCCCTGTTTGCTGCAACTGCACTGTACCCATGAAATCCTCCTTCGTCGTTAGCTTAACCAGCGCCCGGACAACCGGGAACGTGGTTTACCCTGAGCCAACAAATCGATGTTGGCATCCAGCTCGTCGAGCTCATACACATAGTTAACCATCATGCCACAGGACTGACGCATGCCGCGCTCGGAGCTGTCTGCTGCCCAATTGAGGCGCTCGATACGAGCCCCATTGCCCAAATGAAAGCGTGCGACCGGATCCAAGGGCTGCCCTTGTTCATTGAGTGAGGTCAAATACACGGTAGCGAATTCCATCGCAATGCGGCGGATGGCCTCGTTTTTATCCTCGGTCAAAGACTTGGCAATACGAACTGCCCATTTACGCCCTGCATCCGCATCATCACGGGCCAAGCGACGTTCTTCTTTGTCATTAATGTATTCGGCCAGCGTGTCGCCATGCTGAGCCTCTAGCCAACGCATGAACCCAGGGATCGGTGACAACGTCGCAAAAGAGCGCAGCTTTGGATAATCCGCCACCAGGGCCTGGATCACCCGTTTGAGTAAAAAATTCCCCAAACTAATCCCGCGCAAACCATATTGCGTATTTGAAATGGAATAAAAAATAGCCCAGCGCGCCTTGTCCTCGGGCAGCTCATCATTGTTGTAATGGGGATCGAGCAGCACCTGAACATTGTCCGCCATGCGCTCGGTAAAAGCGATTTCCACAAAAATCAGCGGAATCATATCCATCCGAGGATGGAAATAAGCATAACAATGACGATTGCCTGTCAGGCGGTGCTTGAGCTCGGCCCATGAGCTAATCTCGTGTACGGCCTCGTACTCGATCAAACGTTCGAGTAAAGAGGCGGGCGAATCCCAGGTGATCGGCCGTAATTCGAGCATGCCCACATCAAACCAGCTCGCCAGTAGTGCTTGGAGCTCGGCCTCGAGGGGTTGGAACTCGGGGACCTCTTTGCGCCAGCGTAATAAATCAGCGCGTAACTGCACCAATGGGTACAGACTGTCTGTGTGCGCGT
The DNA here is from genome assembly GCA_035302345.1 of Paenalcaligenes sp. Taxonomy (GTDB): domain Bacteria; phylum Pseudomonadota; class Gammaproteobacteria; order Burkholderiales; family Burkholderiaceae_B; genus Paenalcaligenes. The sequence goes on along the minus strand of DATGSS010000026.1, from coordinate 17,260 downwards.
ATAAACGACGAAAAAAAAGCCGACCATTTTCAGCGGCTGCGCCTGCGGCCTCTTTGGCCAAGACGAGTTCACTAAGCATCAAGCGACGGTGCCCAGCCTCGGCCGTCCAATACTGCTGCGACCAATGGGCCATCAGCTCGTTAGCACGATTATCAGTCAGCGGTGCAGTTAACAAAGCCTGCGCCCGCATCGCGGTATCCCCGCGCTCTCGTTCTAATAAACGGCTAAGGCGGTTGCGGATGCGCCGCAACATCGGTGTGGACTCGTCCTGATGCTTTGGGGTCGAATCAGAATGTTTTTTGCTCAAAACAACTCCTGTGTTACAGACCTAAAAATAGCCTACTGTTCGTAGGGTTTTTTGACAAGACAAAAAAACCCCGATTAACCCTAATATCGGGCTATATCGGGGTCTATTCACAAGCAAACAAATAAGGAGAAACTTTGCCTGCTATGTGCACTGGGCTTTAGTTTTCTTCGTGGTCCAGGGCTAACCCCAACTGAACACGACGCTGTAGCCACAGACTGGGACGATAGCGCTGATCGCCCGTGATCATCTGGATGGAGAGCAGGATTTCCAAGATCAGCACGGGATCCAGTTTATTACCATAGGCCAGCGGGCCTCCTTCGGGATAACCCAGGCCTAATGCTGTGGCCGTATTGATGTCCTTGGCAGTAGCAATACCCTGCTGAGCGATATCCGCTGCGATATTGACGATCATAGCCAGCATGCGCTGTGCAACAAAACCAGTCGAGTCTGAAATCATGGACACCGCGGTCCCATCACGTGCGAATAACGCATGAGCCGCATCCCGCCACTGAGGGGCTGTCACCAAAGAAGTCATCACCACCCGGCGACGTCCCTTTTCTAGACCAAACAAAGTATCCAAGGCTACTGTGCGCTCGGGATCCAGGGCGTACTCGGATGCCATCGTTGCTACGTCTTCGCCAAATGGGGTCACTACGATCAACGCATCGGCAGGTGGCTCGTCGCCCTCGACAACCTGGGCATTGAGAGCTTGGACACATTGTAAAGCGCGCTCATAACCAATCTCGTGGAAAGGTGCCACCCAGACCTTTAGATCTGCGTTATCGGCAGGCACCTCGGGCTCGGCAATGCTTTCTTTTTGACCATTTTCATAGCGATAAAAGCCCTCGCCAGTTTTACGGCCATACAGACCACCTGCTGAACGAATTGCGGCCAGTGCGGAAGGACGGAAGCGATCCTCTTCATAAAACTGATAGTAAATCGACTCCATCACAGCATGCGAGACGTCTAAACCGGTGAGGTCCATGAGCTCAAAGGGACCCATACGGAAACCTGCCTGCTCGCGCATGATGGCATCAATCTGAGCAAAATCAGCCACCCCTTCTTGAGCGACGCGTAGGCCCTCGGTATTCATACCGCGTCCAGCGTGATTCACAATAAAGCCGGGCATATCTTTGGCACGAACGGCCTTGTGGCCCATTTTTTCGCTCAGAGTCATCAGGGCATCACTGACCTCAGGGCGTGTACGCAACCCATCAATCACCTCGACCACGCGCATCAGCGGGACCGGGTTAAAAAAGTGATAACCCACGACACGGCCCTGGTCTTTGCATCCTTGGGCAATGGCGGTGATGGACAAAGAAGACGTGTTGGAGGCCAAGATACAATCGGCGCTGACGATGTCCTCGAGCTGAGCGAACAGCTCTTTTTTAATGTCCAAGTCTTCGACAATGGCCTCAACCACCAAATCTGCTGAGCTCAGCTCATTGAGATCACCCACAGTGACCAACTGAGCACGGGCAGCGTCGACCTCGTCCTGGGTCATGCGCTCGCGCTCGACCTGGCGGGCCCAGATCTTGTCCAGTTGAGCCAGTGCACGCTCGGTAGCCTCGGGTTGTGCATCGTATAAATACACCTTGAGACCTGCTTGGGCGGCGATCTGAGCAATCCCCTGCCCCATCGCACCCGTACCAATAACTGCTACCTCTTGAATATCCAAAACTATCCCCTTTCAAAACTATGGGCACAATCAACAACATAATGATTCGGCAATCCGTTAATGCCCATCTGCATGATTTAATCAGCCTGCAAATGGGTTTGTAGCACCCAAGGATCGCCTGCACCAGCAACGGCCTGTTGCTCGTCGGGCTGTAACCCTCCCGCTGTACCCAGCACGGGAGCCAGTGCATCGATGACATGCGCCCAGGTGGCGCGGTTGGCAAACTGCATGCCAAAGTCATCCAAGGTGCCTCCACGATTAATATACCCAAGCATGCGCACCAAAGGAATGCCTGAGCACAAGCTGGATAGATGGCCGGACAGTATTTCCGGACGCATGTGTGTTAAACCTACAATCGCGCGCCATGGACCTGCAAATAAATGCTCATACACCTGGGTAGAAACCAATTGTTCTGCCTCTAAAATATCGCGTGGATGGCGAAAACGGCCTGGCTCTTGTAGATAAACCAATCGATAAGGTTGTTTTAATTCCTGTAAACGACGACCTGCTGCGAGCATTTGCTCTAATTGGTAGCTGCCATTAGCCAACAGCAATACAGATGGCACTGAGGCGGCTTCATCATGGGCCGGGCTCGGGCCCGTGTATTCTTTAACAATAAGGGCCCCCTCTTGGGCCAGCTGCTGTGCCTGTTCGGCGGTAAAGAAACTAGGGCGTATTTGTTTGGGCGCTACGATGCAGGCGATCTGTCCGCGGCTACCATAAATGCCCGGCAACAAGGCCATAAAGCTATTGTAATCCGCCGGGAAAAGCACCCGCGACACATCATTCATTTCGCCCAATAGTGCCTCGCAAAAGGTCGTGTCCTGATGCGATTGCTGGTTTTTACCATTTTCCCACGTGTGCGAGGTAGCCACCACCGGCCAACTAATCCAACCTGCAGGACGCCCTGCCTCCTTTTGCATGCGTGCAAAGATTAGCCGCTGGCGGATAGCGCCCAGCATCTTGACGCAAAAAGCCTCGTAGCTGGCCACCAAATTAAGCCCACCCTGATTACCCAGGCAAGCTGACACCACGGCCTCTTCGTTCAGCACCGTGATGATATCACCGTGGACATCCTCGTTTTTACCCTCGGGATCAGTCACCCGATGTTTGAGTTTTTCCAATACCCCAGTCAAGCGATTACTGGCCAGTTCATCAGGGTTACCGACGCGTGGACGCAGTTGTGGGTTTTGCTGAACCAATGCCACAAAATACTCATCCATGGCCTGCATCGGCGTGCAAGCATCCTCAGTAAATTTTAACTCGGGCAGCTGCACCGCGTCTGGATGACGCACTGCCAGTGGATGGTCGCGTTCTCGCACACGCTCGTGCTGCGCGTGGTTATTCAATCGATCCACACTCGCTTTTAAAGCCTCGGGCGCCACCCATAAAGGTTGAGCATATTCATTAAACAGCGCCCGCGCTTGGGCATCATGACGAGGATTACCTGGCAAAGGCAAATTGTGCGCTACATTTTGATCCGCCCCGTAAAAGCCATAGCCTTTTTCGCTTTCAGCAATACCATACGGCACCGGCGCCGGGTACCGTGCCAGGCCCAGCTCGTAACGCTGCTCCCATATGCTGAGGCGTCCTTCCATTTGCCACAATGCAGTTACAAATGCAGCGGGATCACGCCCATCGAAATGAATGGGATCAAAGCCGCAGCCTCGCAAATGAGCTTTAAACCCCTCTAGACCCGAAATAGTCCCCAGGGCAGTTCGCTGTTCGATGCGACGACCATTCGCAATCATAATGGGTAATGCATAACCGCTGTCGCGGGCACGCCACCAGCGTGGAATCCAATCGCTACCTCGTTGCTCTTCGGCAGCGCCATCGGATAAAAAAGCAATTAATTTCTCGCCGGGAAAAGGCATATGTGCATACTGTAATTCTGCAAAACCCAAATACCCTCCTTCTAGGATCGCCCCTGCTGTATGGGGGTTGGCATGACTGCCTAGGGGCACGCCCGTGCTGCCATCGGCAGCCAAAGCATAGCAATAGAAATCCTGCACTAACTGACTGAGCCCAGCCTCGCCCCCACCGTAGGCTGCAGCTTGTTCGGGGTGAAGATTGCCTACCAATACATTTAACGCCTCAACGGCGGCCACACTATGCCCCTGGCCCATCAACCATGAACGGGTTTCTCCTGTCAAAGCATTCCAAGCCAGATAAGCTGCATACCCCGGGGCCATATTCAGCGCCCCCCCTGTGTGCCCTTCGGGCTTTTCCTTGAAATCCTGAGCCTGTAGTGGTTGCCCATCGACTCGCACTCGCTGTGCATAGGTCATATGTATCACCACCCACATGGCAGCCGCGGTCAGCTGGTCTAGATCATGGAGCAATGCATACACGGTTGCCACGTCAGGTTGCAATTTGCGTGCAACCAAATCAGCCGCCATCGCCATGACGAGTGCTTGCGTATCTGAATGATGCTGAATCGGCCCATAACCCGCACGCCAGCGTGCAAAAGCAGGCTCATCGGCAGCATGCTGCTCTAAACGGGCGGGCGCGTATCCGCGCAAATCACCATATAAAGCGCCATTTAAATGTTGCATAACCCCTCCTTGTTATTTTCTTTAGTCAAATAATGATTTGAGCTCAGCCAGATAATCATCAGGTGTTTTGGGGGGCTCAGGCTCTTTTTGCCCCTCTTCAGCCGCAAACATCTCGTTGACAAATCGCGACCGTTCGCGCACCACCTCTTCGCGCCCTTGGCGTCGTCGCTGGCACCAGCTAAGACGTAAACTGCGCTGGGCCCGAGTAATGCCTACGTACATCAAACGACGCTCTTCTTCGATACGTTTGGCCAGTATGCCTGGGCGCTCTTCCTCGAGGATATCCTCGTCCTCGCGACCTAAATGCGGCAACAATCCTTCTTCGACCCCTATCAAAAACACGTGAGGAAACTCTAATCCTTTGGCAGCATGCAAGGTTGATAACTGTACAGCATCGGGCTCTTCATCGCCCTCGTTATTTTCTAGTAAAGAAACCAAACTGACATGCTGCACGATCTCGAGCACGCTGAGGTCATCTTCCACGGCTTTGCGCTGCAACCAGTCGATCAGATCTAATACATTTTGCCAGCGAGCTTGGGCTGGACGCTCGTCATAGCGATCAAATAAATAATGCTCATACTCAATTGCACTGACTAAGCGGTGCAAAAAAGAGGCGGCCTGCTCTCCGCGGCTGTCTACCTCGCCCAGCATCCGCAGGATAAACCCCCTAAAGCCATCTAACGCCTCGCGCTGTATGGTGGGTAGCTCGGTACTGAGCAAAAAGGTGGGCAAAGCCTCCCAGAGGGGGCTGTCTTGGCCACTGGCAAATGCCCCCAACCGCTGCAAGGTCACCTCACCCACCCCTTTGCGTGGGTGGGTCAGCGCCCGAATAAAAGCCGGGTCGTCATCGGTGTTAGCTAACAAGCGCAAATATGCCAACACATCGCGAATTTCGGCTTTAGCAAAAAAACTTTGTCCGCCGGTCAAGACATAAGGAATACGGTACTGACGTAAAAACTGCTCAAGCACACGAGCCTGGTGATTGCTGCGATAAAGCACTGCAAAATCACGCCAACGGGCTTGGCGCATGGTGCGCTCTTGCATGAGCTCAAAGCAGACCCATTCGGCCTCGGCGCGTTCGTTGGGGCAATCCTCGATGTGGATTTCCTCGCCATAGCCCAAATCAGACCACAAGCTTTTACCAAAAATCACCGGATTATTTTTGATGACCTGGTTGGCGGCATGCAAAATACGCTGCACCGAACGGTAGTTTTGCTCGAGTTTAATCAAGCGCAGTTCGGGAAAATCCTCTTTGAGGCGCTGCAGGTTTTCTACCGTTGCACCACGCCAAGCATAAATAGCTTGGTCATCATCACCTACCACGGTAAATTGCGCTCGCAGATGCACCAACTGCCGTACCCACTCGTACTGGCAAGTGTTGGTGTCTTGGTACTCATCAACCAGTAAATAATGCACCTGTTGCTGCCAACGTGCAGCGATCTCGGCATCGTCACGCATGAGCATCGCGGGTAAACGCACCAAATCGTCAAAATCCACCGCCTGATAGGCGCGTAAGGTAGCCTCGTAGCTGTAAAAAATACGCAGGGCCTCTTCTTGGGCTGTGGTTTTGACCTGCGAGGCAGCCTGATCCGGATCGAGCAAAGCATTTTTCCACAAAGAGATCTGCTGCTGTGCGGCAAAGATGCGCCCCCTATCTGTACTATGCAATAAATCCTGTACCACCGCAAAGCTATCATGGGCATCCATAATAGAAAAACGCGGTTTTAACCCGGCGTGCTCGGCCTCTTGGCGCAGAAACTTTAAACCCAAACTATGAAAGGTCCCAACAAAAAGCCCCTTCATCTGTTGGCGGTTTAGGACCGATGACAAACGTTCACGCATCTCGCGGGCCGCTTTGTTGGTAAAAGTCAAAGCCAGCACGCGTTGGGCATCGTAGTGACACTCTTGGAGTAAATAGGCGATCTTTTGCGTAATAACACGCGTCTTGCCACTGCCAGCACCTGCCAATATCAAGGCGGGGCCATCCAGATACAACACTGCTTCGCGTTGTTTGTCGTTTAAATTGGAATCCAATACAGCCATAAGTCCAACGTTTAAATGCTTAAGGGGTCAACTTCTAAAGTATAGGTGCGGCGCATTTTTTGTGCGAGTTGCTCGAGCATCTGATCCCAGGCCGGTAAAAATTGTTGCAAAGCTGCCCGCGATGGGCTTTCTACCAGTAGTTGTGCACGCTCGCGATCGGCTACCCGAACAATATGTAAAGGCACGGGGTCATAAATTTGGATTTGCTCCCACCCTCGAGCCTGCAGCCACTGTACCGCCCAGTGACGCGCTTGCTGCAAAAAACCCAACGACTGCTTGAGGGTTTTAGCCTCGGTAGTCAGTAAAGCCTGATATGAATAAGGCGGTAACTGCAAGCTTTCACGTTCTTTGAGTTCGGCATTGGCAAAACGCTCGTAGTCCTGTGCCACCAAAGCCTGATAGACCGGATGATCAGGATATTCTGTTTGCACTAATACCTCGGCGCCCTCGCGGTGACGGCCAGCACGTCCCGCTACCTGCACTAACTGCGCAAACAAGCGTTCAGGCGCACGAAAGTCCTGAGAAAACAAAGCCGCATCAGCATTAAGCACACCAACCAGGCCCAAAGATTTAAAATCATGCCCTTTGGACACCATCTGCGTGCCGACTAATATATCGACCTCGCCTGCATGGACCTGTCCAAATAGTTTTTCCGCAGTCCCTTTACGACGCGTGCTATCCGCATCAATACGCAAAACCCGAGCCTGTGGAAACTGCTGCGCTAGAAACTCTTCTAAGCGCTGAGTGCCACGGCCCAAAGGGCTTAGGTCTGGGTCACCGCAATCTGGGCACGCCCTATCCACTGGCCATTGCTCGCCACAATGATGGCACAGCAAATAATGACGCAATCCTTTGTGCAGAACCGCATAAGCACTGCATCTAGAGCAATTGCTAAGCCAGCCACAAGAGCCACACCGTAGTACAGGGGCATAACCACGGCGATTAATAAATATCAGCACCTGCTCATCATTGGCCAGGCGCTCTTCGATGGCACGCAATAACCGTGCAGATAACCCATGAGGGGGTGACTCTTGGCGAATATCTACCATCTGAATGTCAGGTAAGGGCAGGGCGCGCGCACGCTGTGTCAGCCGTAGACACTGGTAGTTATCCTGTTGTGTATGCGCCCAGCTTTCTAGTGCCGGGGTGGCCGAGCCCAAGACCACCGGGATTTGCGCCTGATGCGCCCGCCAAACCGCTAAGTCGCGGGCTGAATAGCGCAACCCCTCTTGCTGTTTATAAGAAGAATCATGCTCTTCATCGACGATAATAAGCCCCAAACGCGGCATGGGCGTAAACACCGACATGCGCGTGCCTAACAGTACATCAGCCTCACCCTCATAGGCAGCCAACCATGAGCGCAGCCGTGCCCCTTGGGCCAACCCTGAATGCATCACCTGGATGGAGTAGGCTCGGTCATTGTCTTGTAAGCGTTGACGCAAGCTAAGCTCAAACTGCGGGGTTAAATTGATTTCAGGCACTAAGAACAAGACCTGCCGCCCGGCCCGCAAAACCTGCAATGCAGCATGCAAATAAACCTCAGTTTTACCGCTGCCCGTCACCCCATAAAGTAAAAACCGACCTGCCGAATCTGCGCCGATGGCAGCCACAGCCTCTTGTTGCTCAGCACTGAGTACAGGCGCACTGATTGCTTTAACAGCAGCCGGAGCCTTGTGTTTACGTCGCCGCAAACGCGCAACAGGACCACCGGCCGAACGCTTGCCCGTATAGGCTGCAGGCGTTCTTAAAGGCGGTGGCAACGCTGGCAATAGGACCTCACCCAGTGGGCGCTGATAATAACGCGCCGCAAACTGCCCCATCGCCAACCAATCAGGTGGCAAGGGGGGCAAATCATCTAACACCTGCTCGATGGCCCGTACTTTATCGGGGTCATAATTAGGGTGCTCAAGCATCCCCGTCACGATGCCCACCAGCTTGCGCCGACCAAAGGTCACTAGCACCCGATTACCAGTGGCTACAGGAGCCTCATGCCAATAATCAAAGGGACCGCGCAAGGGCACATCTAGCACGACCTGCAACCAGTATTTTTTGTTTTTTGCTGCCTGAGATGATGTCATGAAGTCGCCCTGTTAAAGCACTGAAAAGATATACAGCAACCTGTGGATAACTTTGTGCAAAACCACGGGGAAAGTATGTGCATAAGTGTGGATAACTTCCTAGGGGCCTTGGGATAAGCGCATTATCCATTAATAATCAATGGGTTGCATGATCTTCTAAAAGGACCACTATAAATAATCCATCTAACTGCCCCATACAAGTGCTGTGCATAAACCACAAAACCGTGCCTCGTGTTGACATGTTTTGCACACGGCTCTATAGCACCCCGAGCCTAGAGCAAAATGGGGCACTGCAATGCAGGCCCCATCATGCTAATCGTACGCTAGACACAAAATTTGCCCAGGTAGTCCAAGCTACGCCATCGCGTATAGAAAAGAATGGCTTAGTGCTTTGAACGACTGTATTTATGAACCTCGTCGACCAGCACGGCTACCGCCTCGGGATCAGTAAAACGATTGATGCCATGGCCAAAGTTAAAGACGTGACCGCCCTCGCCGACCGTACCAAAATCATCAATCACACGACGGATTTCTTTACGGATAGCCTCGTGGCCACCAAACATCACCATGGGGTCCATATTGCCTTGTAACGCCACGCGATCACCCACGCGTTGACGTGCTTGGGCGAGGTTAACGGTCCAGTCAACACCCAGTGCATCAGCACCACATTTTTCGATATCCTCTAGCCACTGTCCGCCCCCTTTGGTAAAGACAACCACTGGGATGCGTGCACCGTTGTGCTCGCGCTGCAGACCAGCTACCACCTTTTTGGTGTATTGCAAAGAGAACTCTTGGAATAGGCTATCAGCCAACACCCCACCCCAACTATCAAAAATCATGATGGCTTGGGCACCGGCATTGATTTGTTCATTGAGGTACTGAATCGTAGCCTGAGTATTGATTTCCAAAATCTGATGTACTAGATCGGGGCGTGCATACATCATCTGTTTGATGATGCGATAGTCTTTAGAGCCGGCCCCCTCGACCATATAGCAGCCAATCGTCCAAGGACTACCTGCAAAACCAATCAGAGGAACCTTGCCATCGAGCTCGTGGCGGATGAGGTTCACTGCATCAAAAACATAACGCAGCTTTTCCATATCGGGCACAGTCAGTTTGGCCACATCGTCCTCATTGCGAATAGGATGCGCAAACTTGGGACCCTCGCCCTGAATGAAGTCTAGCCCCAGTCCCATTGCATGAGGGATAGTCAAAATATCAGAAAACAGGATCGCAGCATCAAAATCAAAACGACGCAAAGGCTGCAAGGTCACCTCGCAAGCATATTCTTTGTTCTGAGCCAAATTTAAAAAAGACCCTGCCTCGGCCCGGGTAGCACGATACTCGGGCAAATAACGGCCCGCCTGACGCATCAACCATACAGGCGTATAGGGCACAGGCTCGCGCATCAAAGCACGCAAGAAAACATCATTTTTTAGTTCTGGAAAAGACACTATAACCTCGAAAATATACGTTATGAAATATAAACCGCGGATGCATCCGGATCCTTGTAGGTTTGGGGATCGATGTTGTGCTTTTTCATCAGCCCCCAAAATGCCCGTCGATGCTGTCCCGCCAAACGAGCTGCCGCCGAAATATTACCATCGGTACGTGACAGCATGGTGTGCACAAAAGCCCGCTCGAAAGAAGCAACCACCCGTCGTTTGACGGTTTGATAGCCGTGACTGGCACCAGCAAAGCGTGTAGCAACTGCCATACTAAAGGCTTCTAACGTTGCGCCATTGCTTAATAATACCTGATATTTTTGGGCCGATTCATGTAATGTCAATGCATCACCGCGGGACTTTGGCATCGCCGGCAAATAATAACTATCGGGTAATTTTACCTCGTTATCGAGCTCCTGACACTGAGGATGCTCAACTAAACGGCGTAAATGACTACGAATGCGCGAATGGACCTCATCCGGAGACACTGGATGCATGAAAAAATCGGTGGCACCCAATCGCATTAAATCATCAATAGCAGGTGCCGATAGCCCCTGTGCCTTGATAAATATGGGTGTTTTTGCTAGATCCTGTAATTGAGCCAGGCACAACCGCGCCCAGACTAAAGAAGAGATATCTACAAAAAACACACAAAAATCATAAAAGGGCAATTTAAACCAAGCCTGCTGTAGTCTAGCTGACTGGCTTTTCTGCCCTTGCTGAGGATCATACTGAATGACCTCGGCACGGTTACCATAAAAATACTCTTGCAGATATTGAGCTGCCCAAAATGGTTTTTTCTGAGTAATTATTGCTGAACGGTATTTTCTCATTGTTGTCCCTCCGTAATGAATATCCAGAAGAAAAGCACAAAGAAAATACTAGCGCTCAACGGCAGAAACCATCAATTCTCAAATTTGACTATTTTTAGATGCATAAACACCTATTAAATAAGTAGAAAAAAACATCTTTTTAATCATTTATGAGAATGGACAATTTCATCCTACGGTAATAACCCGCAAATATTAATAAACGAATGCCTGAGATTCACATTATTTAAGGGCAAAAAAAAGAGCCCGCTAAGGGCTCTTTTGGAAAAACACGTGCTTACTGTTTAAAGCGCCGAGCCGCGGCGGCCTGGGCAGCGAGCATTTCAAGCTCGGCCTGTACCACTGCCATTTCGTCCTTATCTTGGACGTTTTTCAGAGCTTCTTCGGCCTTTTTCCGCGCCTCGAGAGCCTTGGACTCATCGAGCTCTTCGGCACGTAAGGCGGTATCCGCCAATACAGTGACCTGTTGTGGTTGCACCTCGAGCACACCTCCAGCCACAAAGATGTGTTCCTCGGTATCATCGGGGTGCACAATTTTAACCGTGCCAGGACGAATCCTTGTGATCAGTGGTGTGTGCCCAGGCAAAATACCGAGTTCGCCAACCTCGCCCGGTAAAGCGACGAATTTGACCTCGCCGCTAAATAACGAGCGTTCGGCACTCACCACATCGACTTGAAGTGTTGCCATAGTGTTTCCTTACTGTAGTGCTTTGGCTTTCTCGAAAGCCTCGTCGATATCGCCGACCATGTAAAAGGCCTGCTCGGGCAATGCATCGCATTCGCCATCGACGATCATCTTAAAGCCACGCAGCGTTTCGGCCAGAGAGACAAATTTACCAGGAGCACCGGTAAAGACCTCGGCAACGTGGAAAGGCTGCGACAAGAAGCGTTGGATCTTGCGCGCGCGGGCAACTGTCTGCTTGTCTTCGTCAGACAACTCGTCCATACCGAGAATAGCGATAATATCGCGCAACTCGTTATAGCGCTGCAGGGTTTCTTGGACGCGACGAGCAATGGTGTAGTGCTCTTCGCCAACGATCTGCGGGTCTAGCTGACGGCTGGTGGAATCCAGTGGGTCAACAGCAGGATAAATACCCAAAGCAGCAATTTCACGCGCCAGAACGACTGTGGAGTCCAAGTGCAAGAAAGTTGTTGCAGGAGATGGGTCAGTCAAGTCATCCGCAGGGACGTAAACGGCTTGGATAGAAGTAATAGACCCTGTCGTGGTCGAGGTAATACGCTCTTGGAGTTTACCCATTTCCTCGGCCAAGGTGGGCTGATAACCTACCGCAGAGGGCATACGACCCAATAGGGCGGAGACCTCGGTACCGGCTAGGGTATAGCGGTAAATGTTGTCAATAAAGAGCAGGACGTCACGCCCTTCATCACGGAACTTTTCAGCCATCGTCAAACCGCTCAGGGCGACACGCAGACGGTTACCTGGAGGCTCGTTCATCTGACCAAAGACCATGGATACCTGGGACTCACCGAGGTTTTCCAAGTCAATAACGCCAGCTTCTGCCATCTCGTGGTAAAAGTCATTACCTTCGCGGGTACGCTCACCCACACCAGCAAATACAGAAAGACCGCTGTGTTGCTTGGCGATGTTGTTAATCAGCTCAAGCATGTTGACGGTTTTACCTACACCAGCACCACCAAACAGACCGACCTTGCCGCCTTTGGCAAAGGGGCAAATGAGGTCGATCACCTTGATCCCGGTCTCGAGTAACTCGACCGCGGGCGAGAGCTCGTCAAAGGCTGGAGGCTCTTGGTGAATAGAGCGGCGCTCTTCGGTTTCGATAGGGCCAACTTCGTCGATAGGACGGCCCAATACATCCATAATACGACCCAAAGTGCCCGTACCTACGGGAACTGAAATGGGACTGCCGGTATTTTCTACCGCCATGCCACGACGGACCCCATCACTGGAGCCCATGGCAATGGTGCGAACCACACCATCACCTAGCAGTTGCTGCACCTCAAAAGTGAGGTCATTTTCGACAAATTCAGAATTTGAATCTACGAGTTTAAGTGCATCGTAAACCTTAGGTATGCTGTCGCGGGGGAACTGAATATCCACCACGGCGCCGATGCACTGAACAATGGTACCGTTGCTCATGATTAGTCCTTGCTAAATAACGTAAACGGCAAGCCCAACAGTCCTTAGACTGCTGCGGCTCCCCCCACGATTTCGGAAAGTTCTGTAGTAATCGCCGCTTGACGAGATTTGTTGTAGCTCAACTGGAGCTCGTCAATCATATCAGAGGCGTTATCCGAAGCGGCCTTCATCGCAACCATCCGTGCGGATTGTTCGCTGGCCATATTTTCGGCGACGGCTTGGTAAACCAAGGCCTCGACATAACGCATTAAAAGATCATCAATCACAGCCTTTGCGTCGGGCTCATAAATGTAATCCCAACCGTAGCTGCTCTCCTGTGCGGGGGATGCTTGTTGGTCCTGCTCGCCCCCGACCTGGAAATGGTCTTCCAGATTGCTGGGCAAGGGGAGTAAACGTGTAAAAGTGGGCTCTTGGCGCATTGTGTTGATGAAGCGCGTGCTGGCCAGGTAAACGGCATCGAGCTTGCCCTCGATAAAGGCATCGATTTGCACTTTTACCGCACCAATCAGTCGCTCGAGGTTGGGCTCATCGCCCAGATCTACCTCTTGGGAAACCAGATTAGTGCCGATACGTGCCATGGTCGACGCACCACGACTACCCAAGGCGGTGGTTTGCACCTCGATACCTTGTTCGTGGCATTCACTGATGCGCTCGAGCACCAAACGCAGGATGTTGGTGTTCAAGCCACCACACAAACCGCGGTCGGTTGTTACTAGCACAATCCCTAGTGACTTTACCTCGTCGGTTTTGTGCATATAGGGGTGCTCGTATTCCGGGTTTGCCTGCATCAAGTGCTGTGCCATCTGGCGCACCTTGTCGCAATAAGGGCGGCCTGCCTGCATGCGTTCTTGAGCTTTACGCATTTTAGACGCAGCCACCATTTCCATTGCTTTGGTGATTTTGCGCGTATTTTCAACACTGCGGATTTTAGAGCGTATTTCTCTCGTTCCAGCCATCACATATCCCTGTAAGGCTTAGTGAGATCTGCACCGTCAAACTGGGTGCAGACCGTGCGTCAGGCGGTTATGAACGGGCTGCGCCTGACGCCCGTACGTATTACTTCTACCTAGTATGCCCCGTTCTTCTTGAAGTCTTGGATAGCGGCATTTAGCGCTTCCTCGTTTTCTTTGGTGAGCTCGGGCTTTTCCTCCAGGCTCTTGACGAGGTCGCTGTATTTGCTGCGCATGTAGTCTTTGAGGGCCTTTTCAAAGGCTAATACCTGTTCGATTTCTACATCATCCAGATAACCGTTTTCTACTGCGAACAAAGTGGTTGCCATTTCCCAGACAGGCAGTGGCTGGTATTGAGGCTGTTTGAGCACCTCAACTACCAAGCGACCGCGGTCAAGCTGACGGCGTGTGGCCTCGTCAAGGTCAGATGCAAACTGTGCAAAAGCAGCCAGTTCGCGATATTGAGCCAAGTCAGTACGAATACCACCCGACACCTTGCGCATGAGATTGGTCTGCGCTGAGCCACCCACACGTGAAACAGAAATACCCGCATCAATAGCAGGACGAATCCCCGCGTGGAACAGGCTGGTCTCGAGGAAAATCTGACCGTCTGTAATCGAAATCACGTTAGTGGGTACAAAAGCGGAAACGTCCCCGGCTTGTGTCTCGATAATGGGCAATGCTGTCAATGAGCCAGTTTTGCCTTTGACCTCGCCGTTGGTTTGATTTTCCACGTAATCGGCGTTGACGCGCGCTGCTCGTTCGAGCAAACGGGAGTGGAGATAGAAAACATCCCCAGGGTATGCTTCACGACCAGGTGGGCGACGCAACAGCAATGAGACCTGACGATAGGCCCATGCCTGTTTGGTCAAATCATCATAAACAATCAAAGCGTCTTGACCACGATCGCGGAAGTATTCGCCCATCGTGCAGCCGGCATAAGGTGCCAAATACTGCATGGCGGCCGAATCAGAGGCTGGTGCAGCGACTACGATGGTGTAATCAAGTGCGCCATGCTCTTTTAGTTTGGCCACGACGTTGTTAATAGTGGAAGCCTTTTGACCGACAGCCACATAGATACAAACAACGTCTTTACCTTTTTGGTTGATAATCGTATCGACTGCAACAGCAGTTTTACCTGTTTGACGATCACCAATAATCAACTCGCGCTGACCGCGGCCAATGGGGACCATCGAGTCAATCGCCTTGATACCTGTTTGTAACGGCTGATCAACCGATTGACGGGCAATCACACCAGGTGCGACCTTTTCAATAACGTCGGACTCTGTGGTGTTAACGGGACCTTTACCGTCAATGGGGACACCCAATGTGTTAACAACACGACCGCAAAGCTCGGGACCTACGGGGACCTCGAGAATACGACCTGTACTTTTAACAGGGTCACCCTCGGAAATATCGGTATAGTCACCCAAAATAACGGCACCAACAGAGTCGCGCTCGAGGTTCAGGGCCAACCCATAAACGTTGTTGGGAAACTCTAGCATTTCCCCTTGCATCACATCGGACAAGCCATAGATGCGGGTGATCCCATCGGTAACGGAAACGACCGTACCCTGGGTGCGAATGTCCGTTGTCGCGCCTAAGCCTTCGATGCGGCTTTTAAGCAATTCGCTAATCTCGGACGGATTAAGTTGCATGTTCAGACTCCTGGAATGCTATATCCTGGCCTTGACCTAGGGTCAAGAAACCAGCTTGTCGCGCATATGGGCCAGCTGGGCCTGCACGGAAGTATCGAGTACTTGGTCGCCAACCTTAACGCGTACACCACCAATCAACGAAGGATCGATAGTGACTTCGGCCTTGAGTTGCAGACCGAATTTCTTTTCTAATGCAGCAACCAGATCATTGACCTGTGACTCGGAAAGCTCGAAAGCGCTGGTAATTTCTGCAAGTGCGGTGCCCTCGAGCTTATGTCTTAATACCTCGAACTGCTGTGCAACGGCGGGAAGCAGCAACAACCGCTCATTTCGAATAAGCAATTGAATAAAGTTTTGCGCTTTATCTGAAAGTTTGGTTTCAAGCAGACCAATAAACAGCTCGTAGCGCTGATCATGGCTTAGGGTAGGATTATTTAATGCCTCTTGGACATCATGTAGTGCCACTACCTGAGCCATACTCGTCAATAGCTCTGACCATTGCGTCAGCGTGCCCTCGTCGCGTGCATGCTCGAAGAGCGCCTCGGCGTAAGGTCTGGCAACAGTTGAAAGTTCAGCCATAGCCTGCCTTTAGTGTTTAAAGTTCTGTTTTAAGCTCGTCAAGCAGCTTGGCATGGGCCTGTGCATCGACCTCGCGGCGCAGAATATGCTCGGCGCCTTTGACTGCCAATACTGCAACCTCACTACGCAAGGAATCGCGCAGACGTTGCACCTCTTGGGCAGCCTCGCTTTGGGCTTGAGCCATAATGCGGGCCTTCTCGGCCTCTGCCTCTTGACGCGCTAGATCGATAATTTCAGCCGCCTGTTTCTCTGCTTCGGCAATACGCGTGTGGTTTTCAGATTTTGCTGATGCTTCCATCAGGCTGATACGCGCCTGCGCTTGAGCCAAATCGGCCTGCCCTTTTTCGGCTGCCGCTAACCCATCAGCGATTTTCTGACGACGATCGTCCAGTGCTCTTGTCAAGGGTGGCCAGATGAATCTCATCGTAAACCACGCCAAGATGAAGAACACGATCATCTGAAAAAATAGAGTCGCGTTTAAATTCACGTCTGTTTCCTTTGTTTGACCACTGACATCGGATAGCAAATATCACGCATGCCTTGTGAATCAAAGCCAACTGCGGCGCTTTTAGTCAAGACACCGCCTGGCCTCCTTGCTCACCGTTAAATACGGTGAACCTGTGCAAGTCTTAGCCCGTAAAGGGGTTTGCAAAGGCAAACAACATGGCGATACCGACCCCAATCAAGAAGGCAGCATCAATCAGGCCAGCCAGCAAGAACATTCTGGTTTGTAGTGCGTTCATGAGCTCGGGTTGGCGAGCAGAGGCCTCGAGGTATTTCCCGCCCATAATCGCAATTCCGATACTGGCCCCGAATGCGCCCAGACCGACGATAATACCGCAAGCAAGGGCAACGAAAGCAACGTTGGTCATGATAACTCCTTGGTTAAAAAGCTTATGAGTTTAAAGTTTAAAAAAACAACAAAGCAGAACAATCTGCAATCCTGCCCGAGTTGACCGACTCGAGCAAGAGGAAAACATTATTCAGTTTCATGTGCCTGGCCGATATATACCAGCGT
>DATGSS010000025.1:0-14740 GCA_035302345.1 Paenalcaligenes sp. | reverse complement strand
CGATGCTTTATTTCAAAACCCAATGCATCCCTACACACAAATGCTATTGGCTGCTATTCCAGACCTCAATAAACGGGGCACACCACGAGTACAGGTATCTGGCGAGGTGCCCAACCCCCTGAACCCACCCAGCGGATGCACTTTTCATCCCCGCTGTCCTTTGGCCACTGATCTGTGCAAACAACAAGCACCCGTGCTAGAAGCACGTGAAAATAGCCGACATCAAGTTGCCTGTCACCACGTATAAAAATAGCGGACTCCATATGGGGTCCGCCATGTATTATTAGTAACGCATATAAAGCATTACATTGAATTGAATATGCTTTGATTTTTATACGTATTTTGGCATGAATGCTTTACCACACAGGAATCAAAGAGCCTTCAAAGTTATCCAAAATAAACTCTTTGATCTCAGGGGTGTGATAGGACTCAACTAACGTTTTGACCCAATCTGCATCCTTGTCCTCTTCGCGCACGACAATCAGGTTGGCATAAGGGCTATCCGAGGACTCCAGCACAAGCGCATCATCAACGGGTACCAAACCGGCCTCCATGGCAAAGTTGGTGTTAATCGCAGCCAAAGCCACATCATCCAAAGAACGCGGTAATTGTGCAGCGTCTAGCTCGACGATGCGCAGATTTTTGGGGTTTTCGACCACATCCAACAAGGTTGCCTCAGCCCCCACACCATCTTTGAGCTCTAGTAGGCCTGTCTCCTCGAGCAACATCAACGCCCGCCCCCCATTGCTAGGGTCATTAGGAATAGCGATGCTAGCACGATCCTCAATCTGATCGATATCTTCGAGCTGGTTAGAATACAGCCCCAAAGGATAAATTACCGTTGGCGCAGCACTGACTAAACGATAGCCACGATCCTGCACCTGCTGCTGTAAATAGGGCTCATGTTGGTAGCTATTGGCATCTAAATCTCCAGCCTCTAATGCCGCGTTAGGCTGTACATAGTCGCTGAATTCTAAAATTTGAATCTCCAGACCACGATCTGCGGCAATCTCTTTTACCTGCTCCATAATCTCGGCGTGCGGCCCTGGGGTGACCCCTATTTTAATGGTCTTGGTATCCGCGGCGACACCCGTGCTAAAAGCAACCGCAACGGCTCCGAGAGCCCCAGCAAATGCCAGTTTTTTAAATTGTTTGATTATCATCAGATTCTCCTAAAAGGATATAGCTATAACTAAGCACAGCGCATCGCTTTATTTTTTGTTCAAACGACGCACCAACCAATCACCAAAGCTTTGGCAAGCTTGTACAAAAACGATTAACAGCAACACCACGGCCAACATGACCTCGGGTAAAAAGCGCTGATAACCATAACGGATACCTAAATCCCCCAAGCCACCACCACCGACAGCGCCCGCCATGGCCGAATAACCCACCAAGCTAACAAAGGCCACAGTCAAGCCACCCACAATACCTGGCAAAGCCTCGGGCAAGAGGATTTTATAAATAATTTGACGCGTACTGGCGCCCATAGACTCAGCAGCTTCGATAAGCCCCTTATCAACTTCACGCAGCGCTGTCTCCATCAACCGGGCAATATAAGGCGCCGCTGCAATTGATAACGGCACAATAGCCGCTGCTGTTCCAATAGAGGTGCCCACAATAAAGCGTGTAAAAGGAATCACCGCCACCAACAAAATAATAAACGGGATAGAGCGCAAGGCATTGACCACCATAGCCACGGTGCGGTTTAACACAGGCATACTGTGAACGCCCCCGGGTGCGGTTAAATATAATAAAACGCCCAAGGGCAATCCCACCACAGCACCTACTGACCAGGAAACCAACACCATAATAATGGTTTCCCAAAAAGAATCGACAAATAAACCTATCATTGCGCTAGACATAGGGAAGCTCCTCAATGACTACGCCGCGGCCCCGCAAATACTGCACAGCAGCTTGTATGCTGGTTTGGGCACCGCCCACCATCACCGCCAATGAACCAAAGGCCTGGCCCTGAATTTCATCGATATAACCATGCAAAATATTAAAATCCAATTGAAACTCTCGGATCACTGTTGATAACAATGGTTGATCCACATCCGTATCCACAAAAGCCAGACGGTAAAGAAAATGATTACCCGCCTCAAGCTTGTGAATGATGCGTTCACGCACCCCAGCTGGCAAGCTTTGGGCGACCAAATCACCAATCATTGAGCGCGTAATTTCATGTTGCGGCCGCATGAATACATCAATGACCTCGCCCTGTTCGATGACCTGGCCAGCATCAAGTACAGCGACCCGCTCACAAACTTGTTTGATCACTTCCATTTGGTGCGTGATCAGCACAATTGTCAGCCCCAATTCAGAATTAATCTGACGCAGTAAATCCAAAATAGAGCGCGTTGTCTCGGGATCCAGAGCTGATGTTGCCTCATCAGACAACAGCATTTTAGGACGGCTGGCCAGCGCTCGAGCAATGCCCACCCGCTGCTTTTGTCCCCCGCTGATTTGAGCAGGATATTGATCTCTTTGAGCAGTCAATCCCACCAATTCTAATAACTCATTGACCCGCGTACGTATTTCCGTCTTGCTCTTGTGGGCTAATTCTAAGGGTAGGGCCACATTATCAAAAACAGTGCGTGATGAAAGCAAATTGAAATGCTGAAAAATCATGCCAATATCACGACGTGCTATCCTTAATTCTTTTTTGCTTAGATCATTCAGGCAACGTCCATCGACCGTGACTTGGCCCATAGTTGGCGGGGTCAGAAAATTAATGGCGCGAATGAGGGTGCTTTTACCTGCCCCACTGCGACCAATAATGCCAAATATTTCTCCTGCCTTGATTTGCAGGCTGACATTATCCAGCGCTTTAAAACTGCCATTTTGGCCATTAAATTGCTGCGTGATGTGGTTTAACTCAATCATTAGTTTGTACGAAATGTGGCATGATATGCTGCCTGATTCAGATACGATGCCCTGTTGGAATAATTCACTGCAAAACGAGAAATTATAAGGGATGTCCCCTAAAAACACAGTATTAACTTATACAACTCTCTCACCTATTTATGACAAAAACAAATCAAGACCCGGAAAACCACTGGATCGCTGTATTAATAGCAGTTCTAAGTGGTGTGGTAGGGGCTTTGCAAATAGGCAAATTACCCATCGCCGCCCCTCTATTACAAACCGAATTAGGCGTCTCTCGTAGTGTTATCGGTAATTTAGGGGCGATTTTTCCTATTTTGGGCATGCTAGCCGGTATTCCCATTGGCACTATGGTGCTCCGTATAGGATTGCGCTATTCCATAGCTTTAGGCCTGGCCGCTATCGCTATTAGCTCTTTGTTAGGCCCCCTATTTCCCACCGTAGAGATGCTGTATTTACTACGGCTAATCGAGGGCTTTGGTTTTATTTTTATTGTGGTTTCTGCACCTACCCTAATTCAGGGCTCGGTACAGCTGGCCTATCGCAACACAGCCATGTCATTTTGGGGCACCTTTATGCCCATCGGTATTAGCCTAATGATGTTTTTAGGGCCCCTGTTTTCCCATTGGCAAGGATTATGGTATTTAAATGGCATTGTGGCGCTATTAGCGATGGCTCTCATATTATTATTTGTGCCCGCCCCTCACAGCCGCCCCAAAGCCTTGGGCCTACCGCAAATAAAATCTATGCTCAGAAGCATCTTTAGAGCAGGCGTGCCTTTAAAAATGGCTTTAGCATTTGGTTGCTATACCCTGATGTATTTTGCCCTTTTTAATTTCTTGCCTCTGTTACTGATCGAGGAACTGGGTTTAGGCTATGGGCAGGCGGGGATCATTGCGGGCTTTGCTTCGGCTGCTAATATTTGCGGCAACCTAGCCGCGGGTTGGCTCTTGAGCAGAGGACATACCCGTCGCGTACTCATCCCCCTAACTTTTATCATCATGATAACGACTGGGGGCGCTGTGTTTGCCTTTCCTTTGCCAGTTTTGGTCATCGCAATCCTGTGCATTATCTTTGCTGGCGTAGGCGGTATTATCCCTACTTCGGTATTATCCTCAGCGCCTATTGTCTCGCCTAACCCACTCGCGATTCCCATTACCGTAGGACTCATCATGCAAGGCAGTAACATGGGGCAAAGCTTTGGCCCATTATTAGCAGGTTGGTCGACTCAGTTTTTTGGTTGGACCTCAGCTGCCTGGATACTACTGACCGTGGGCATCATTGGCATTATTTTGATACGTTGCAAGCGCATCGATATTTAATTAGCCCAATAGCTCTACCATTAATTTTTAGCTTGGTATAAAAAAAGCGCGACGGTTTATAAACCATCACGCTTTTTTGTAATAACCACCGATTAACGGTTAGATAATCTGAGGTTAAAAGTTAGATATCAATATTGCCTGCTTGTAGGGCATGCTCTTCGATAAATGCACGTCGGGGTTCGACCTCGTCACCCATGAGGGTAGTAAAGATCTCATCCGCCGCAATGGCATCCTCGATTTTTACCTTGAGCAAACGACGGGCTGTGGGATCCATGGTGGTTTCCCAAAGCTGTTCGGGATTCATCTCACCCAGACCTTTGTAGCGTTGTTTGGCGACCCCACGTTCGGCTTCTTGGCGCAACCAACGAACCGCATCACGGAAATGACTGATAGGCTGCTCTTTACGGCGATCGCCCTCGCCACGGTAAACCATCCCTCCAGGGCCTATCAGCCCCATCAGGGTATCACCTGCCTGCTCCAGTGTGGTGTAATCAGGGCTCAGAACAAAATCAGCATCAAAAACACTGACCTTGATATTGCCATGCAATAAACGCTTGACCACAACCTGCCATTGCTCGGTCTCGGTGTTTTGTTGAGCCTCGACCTGTACCAGATGTGGATTAGCTGGATCAACTATTTGCTGAGCCAAAGCCTGCGCTGATGCCTGGGCTTGCTCGGCACTGCTGAGGTCAATCTTGACCCCTTCGGCAATAGCAGACAGTGCATCACTGTCAAACCAACGCCCCTGACGATAAATAATTTGATCCGCCAACACATATTGGCGTATGAGCTCTTCTAATGCGTTCCCCTCTATCAAGGCAGCGCCCTCACGCGGGAGGATGGCCGAATTTTGCAACGCCAACCCCAACATAAATTGAGCCTCTTCAGCATCATCCTTGAGGTAACGCTCGGTACGCCCTACTCGGACTTTATAAAGCGGCGGTTGGGCAATATAAATATGACCGCGCTCGACGAGTTCGGGCATTTGACGATAAAACAGCGTCAATAGCAAAGTGCGAATATGTGCACCATCCACGTCTGCGTCCGTCATGATAATAATGCGGTGATAGCGCAATTTATCTATATCAAAATCAGGACCAATACTGGTGCCCAGCGCCGTAATCAAGGTGGTGATTTGCTCACTGGCGATTAGACGATCAAAACGGGCTTTTTCCACGTTGAGGACCTTGCCTCGCAGCGGTAGAATCGCTTGGAATTTGCGATCACGGCCCTGCTTGGCGGAACCGCCAGCCGAGTCCCCTTCAACGATGTATAACTCGGATTTGGCAGGGTCACGTTCTTGGCAATCGGCCAGTTTGCCAGGCAAACCTGCACCTTCGAGCACACTTTTACGACGCGTGACCTCGCGTGCTTTACGCGCAGCCTCGCGGGCACGCGCAGCTTCGATGATTTTGCTGGTCACAGCACGAGCGTCAGCCGGACTTTCTAATAACCATGTTTCTAGGGTCTGACTGATCACATCATCCACCGCAGGGCGAACCTCGCTGGAAATCAATCGGTCCTTGGTTTGGCCACTAAATTTGGGCTCGGGAACCTTGACGGAAAGCACACAAGTCAGCCCCTCGCGCATGTCGTCCCCAGTGGTTTCCACACGAGCACGTTTAGCGAGCTCATTGTCGTGGATATATTTGTTAATAACCCGAGTCATCGCGGCTCTGAGGCCTGTTAAGTGACTGCCCCCATCACGTTGGGGGATATTATTAGTAAAACAGAGCACCGTTTCACTATAGCTATCGTTCCACTGCAAGGCGGCCTCGACCAAAACCTCGACCCCACCGGCCGAAGACGTCATTGATACGGAAAAGATATCTTCGTGTAAAACAGTTTTTGAGCGATTGATGTATTCGACAAAACCTTTGACGCCACCTAAAAAGGCAAAATTTTCTTCTTTGCCCTGGCGCTCGTCTACCAAGCGAATGCGCACACCGTTATTCAAAAAGGACAGCTCGCGCAAACGTTTAGCCAAGACCTCGTATTGAAAATTAACCTGACTAAAGATTTCCTTGTCAGCTAAAAAATGTACACAGGTACCGGTCTTGTCCGCATCACCAATCACATGCAAGGGCGCTTCGCGCTCGCCACGATTAAAACGTAAGAAATGTTCTTTGCCATCACGCCAAATAGACAGCTCGAGCCACTCGGACAAAGCATTGACACAAGACACCCCCACCCCGTGCAATCCACCAGATACCTTATAGCTGTTTTGGTCAAATTTACCCCCAGCGTGTAGCTCGGTCATGACAATTTCAGCAGCACTACGCTGCTCTTCGTCATCCTGGTGAACATCAGTAGGAATGCCGCGACCGTTATCACACACTGAAAGACTATTATCAGCGTATATGGTTACTATAATTTCATCACAATAGCCGGCTAAGGCCTCGTCAATGGCATTATCCAAAACCTCAAACACCATGTGGTGCAAGCCTGTGCCATCTTGGGTATCACCGATATACATGCCCGGACGCTTGCGTACGGCCTCTAGGCCTCGGAGCATCCTAATTGATTCGGCACCGTAATTATTTTCGTTGCCTGAAGTATGTTCTGCGGTCATATATAAAAATACCTTTATCTAAATAGTGTTGTGTGCAAACGCAATGATTAGCGGTCATGCAGGATCGACCACGACCCCGAGCAAATTAAATGCGCATCGGCATCACC
Organism: Paenalcaligenes sp.; assembly: GCA_035302345.1. GTDB lineage: Bacteria > Pseudomonadota > Gammaproteobacteria > Burkholderiales > Burkholderiaceae_B > Paenalcaligenes. Next base: position 7,850 of record DATGSS010000025.1, on the reverse strand, counting down.
ACATATTGAAAAGATTCCTGTTCGGGAATAGTCACCAAAACAGAGGCGTTTGCATCTGGGTGCACTGACCAGCGCACCTCGTCTGTGCGTAAATTACTAAGCACATCGAGTAGATAGTTGACATTAAAGCCCACATCCAAGGGCTCGTAGGCGTATTCTATTTGTAAGTCTTCGCGAGCTTCTTCTTGTTCTGTATTGGTTGCCGAGATTTTCATCTGGTCTTTTTCTAGCTGAATACGCACCCCACGGAATTTGTCCGAGGTTAAAATAGCCGCCCGCTGTAGACTGCTTTGTAATTGCTCGCGATTAATGAGGAAATGACGGCTGTAATTTGATGGGATAACACGAGTGTAATCGGGGAATTTACCCTCAACGAGTTTACTGATGAGCTCAACCCCAGAAAAGAAAAACCGAATCTGTCCATCAGAAACACTGATGTCTACAGTTTCGTCCTCGTCATCGCTGAGCAAGCGCTGCATCTCCATCACTGTTTTGCGCGGCACAATAACATCCATGGATTGTTCTGCCCCTTGGATTTCAGTGGCATTATGTGCCAAACGGTGGCCATCAGTGGCGACCGTACGCAGCCAACCTGGCTCGATCACCAATAACATGCCATTTAGATAATAGCGGATGTCTTGTTGCGCCATGGCAAAATACACGGTGCCAAGCAATTGTTTGAGTTTTCGTTGCGATAGCGTAATCGTGGTAGGCCACTGTTCGGGCGAGGTCATACTGGGATAACCTGCTGCATCCATCGTCTGTAATGCAAAACGGCTGTGTGCAGATTGCACAATGAGCTTGTTGTCTTGCAAACGCAAACCCACCTCTTCGAGCTCGGGCATAGCGCGCAAAATATCCAACAAAACCCGTGCAGCCACCGTGGTTTGCTCTTGGCTTTCATCCACACCGAAATCAGCCCGAGTAGTTATTTGCATTTCCATATCATTGGCCATAAAGGAAACCTCTGAGCCCTGTTTAGAGATCAGGACGTTGGCCAAAATGGGCAGAGTCTGCCGACGCTCTACAATACCGACCACTGTTGACAGAGTCTTTAGCAACGCATCGCGGGTGGCTTGTACAAGTAGCATTATTTATCCTTTTAGGGTTTGTTCTAAAACGTGTAGCGAATGGTTGAGATCATTTTGCTTGGCACGGGCCTCACTGATTTTGCGTACCGCGTATAACACGGTGGTATGGTCGCGCCCACCAAATAGCTCGCCGATTTCGGGCAGACTTTTCTGGGTGAGCTCCTTGGCCAGGTACATGGCTATTTGTCGTGGCAAGGCAATATTGGCAGGACGGCGCTTGGAATACATATCCGCGACCTTGATTTTATAATAATCTGCGACTGTTTTTTGGATATTCTCTACGGTGATTTGCCCATTGAACACAGAGAGTAAATCCTTTAGGGCCTCTCGGCACATCTCTACAGTGAGCACATTTTTGCCATGAAAACGAGCAAAGGCTGACACCTTGCGCAAGGCACCCTCGAGTTCGCGTACATTACTGCGTAAATGCTTGGCAATAAAAAACGCAACCTCTTCGGGCATTTCAATCCCCTCATTTTGAGATTTACGCAATAAAATTGCTACCCTCATTTCAAGCTCAGGGGGCTCGATGGCGACAGTCAACCCTGAATCAAACCGCGAAATCAATCGGTTATCAATATTAGATAGCTCTTTGGGATAAGTATCCGAAGTGATAATGATTTGACTGCGCTGGTTTACCATGGCCTCGAAGGCGTAAAAGAATTCCTCTTGGGTACGGTTTTTACCAGCAAAAAACTGAATATCATCAATCAGCAACAGATCCAAAGAATGATAATAGTGCTTGAACTCATCAAACGCACGACGTTGGTATGCTTTAACAACATCCGAGACATATTGATCCGCATGAACATAACGCACGCGCTTGCCTTTGCCTGTGGTTAACAAAGCATTGCCGATCGCATGAATTAAATGAGTTTTTCCTAGCCCCACCCCCCCATACAAAAACAACGGGTTATATGATACGCCCGGATTTTCTGCCACCTGCAAGGCTGCGGCTCGGGCCAACTGGTTGGCACGCCCTGTAACAAAATTATCAAAGGTCAATTCGGGGTTTAGGCGTGAGCGCTCGTAAAGAGTTTCTGCTAGGTCAGCCGCTGTTTGTGACGCCGCATGGGCCCCTGCATTAACCATAGAACCATGTTGTCCTGTTGACGCAACACCCCCATGAGCAACGGCCTGATCCTGGCCATTGATGGTGCCACCTGAATGGTCTGCCACGACAGCTGAATCAGCGCTGTGCGCCGCTGCTTGCTGTTGAAATAATGTCGCCGCGCTAACCCCCGGCTGAGGCTGCACCGAAGACTGAGAAAGCTCGAGCGCCAATTGCACTGATTGATCGAACCAGGCAGAGGCGAGCTCTTGGATGCGCGCGGCAAAATTTTTACGCACCCAATCCAATTTGAAACGATTAGGCGCAGCCATCGTTAAAACCCCATTTTCCTCATCAAAATCAAGGGGTTCCAATGGCTCAATCCACGCATTAATCTGCTGTGGCGGTAGCTCTTGGGAAAGCTGCTGCACACAGGACGACCAGAATTCATTCATTAGCATCAAGACAAGAAAGGCATTTAAAGGTGACAAGAGCACCTGTGCAAAACTATCTAAGAAAAGTAGTTATCCACAGGGCTAGTCCTATAATAAACGATTTATTCACACCCTGCCGAGACCATTCTAACATTGACTTTTGCGTTGGATCGTTGACGTTACGAGTAAAATTTGTTGAAATAGGCATCTTAACTTTATTTTCCCATGTTGCGTGCCTATCTTTGGGTGTTTAATACAACCCAACCAGGCACCTAATGGTTTGCATTTAACTTTTAGTAAAGATCATGAAACGCACATTTCAACCTTCAGTTACCAGCCGCAAGCGTACGCACGGCTTTAGAGCGCGCATGAAGACCCGTGGTGGGCGTGCTGTTTTGAATGCTCGTCGCAGAAAAGGTCGCAAACGCCTGGCCGTTTAAATTGCGACTTGACCCTGGGTCAGGGGGTTTGTAGTGCAGACAACAAAGGACCATCTGGGCACTTCATTCCCACCGGCTGTGCGTCTGCAATGCCCCTCGGATTACAAACGTGCGCTACAAGGGCGTCGTCTGTCACGAGGGGTTTTGTTTGTTTTTCACACTCCAAAAACACCCTCTCCCGAGCAAACCACGGCGCGTCTAGGCATCATTGTGGCCAAACGATTTGCTGCCAAAGCAATTACTCGTAATACAGTAAAACGCGTCGTACGGGCTTGGTTTCAGCAAAACCGCGTCCAATTGCCACCTATCGACCTTGTCGTACGTGTCCACCGACCCATACCCAAGTCCTCTTTAACACAGCTCAGAAAACGTTTGTGGAAAGAGCTCAACTGGCACCTCCAACAGGTAAAACGCAACCATGCTTAGCAAAATATTTATCGGCTGCATACGGTTTTATCAGTATGTGATTAGCCCTTGGCTAAAGCCTAGCTGTCGTTTTCACCCCACGTGTTCAAGCTATAGCATCCAAGCCATACAAACACATGGTGCCCTCAAAGGGTTGGCACTCACAGGGCGTCGTTTAATCCGTTGTCACCCTTGGGGTGGTAGCGGTTATGACCCAGTACCCCCTGTCAACCACATGCTCTCTCAATCCAACGAACACAGCAGTAAATAATTTTTTATTTACATCCCGCTTTATATATGCCTTAACCTCGCATTTTTCTCTCATCAGGTGCTATGGATATTCGACGTACCATCCTTTGGTTGATATTCGCTTTCTCTGTACTTTTGCTATGGAATAACTGGCAAACATACAACGGTAGACCGTCGATTTTCGGCACCCTGCCAGCTGAGGAAAGTGTCGCCCAAGACCAAAATACAGACAGCACTCAAGGCAGTGCTGATTCCTCCACCCAAGCCGCAGACGCAAGCATCCCTCGCGCCCAGCAACCCAAAGAGCCCGCTTCTAGCGCCCAGGTCCCCCAAGAAGGGCAGGACAAGCCCGAGGCCGAGCTCGTAAATGTCACCACCGAGGTCTTTAATCTGACCTTTGATACGGTGGGTGCGCAATTAATTCAAGCCGATCTCATTCGCTACGAGGCGCCAGGCGACAAACAAGCTGCTATGCCTCTGCTCAGCCGGACCGCAGACAGTACCTATCTGGCTCAATCTGGGATTATTGGTGCGGATGGACAGGAATATCCCAACCACCTAATGCAGTACCGCCTGGTTTCCGAGCAAAGCAATGCTGAAACCGGTACGACCGACGTCGTATTCGAGGCACAAACTGATGCTGTACGCGTTTTAAAAACATATAGACTCAAGGCTGATAGCTATGACATCGAGGTCAGCTACGACATTGAAAACCTGACCGATCAACCCATTGATCCGTCTATTTACTTCCAGCTCGAACGTGATGGCAACAGCCCGCCAGATTCATCGCGTCTATACCGCACCTTTAATGGGCCCGTGGTGTATTCCGATATTAAAGAATTTGAAAAGGTTTCCTTTTCAGATTTAGATAAAAACAAAGCCAGTTATGTTGACCAAGCAGATAACGGCTGGATTGGCTTTGTACAACATTATTTTGCCACAGCTTGGGTTCCCCCCCAGGGTATCGAGCGCACTAACGAGGTCCTCAAAGTCGGTGAAAATCGTTATGTGGCACGTGCAATCGAATCCATCGGGACCATCGAGCCCCATGCACAAAAAACGGTGACTGCTCACCTATGGGTCGGCCCCCAAGATCAACAGGCCATGGCCGAATTGGCTCCTGGACTGGATCTAGTGGTTGATTATGGATGGCTGACCATTATTTCCAAACCCTTGTTTACTATTCTGACCTGGATTCACAGCATCATTGGTAACTGGGGTTGGTCTATTGTGATGCTGACCGTTTTAATCAAATTGATTTTCTACCCCTTATCCGCAGCCAGCTATCGTTCCATGGCCCGCATGAAGCAGGTCACGCCACGTATGCAAGCCCTGCGTGAAAAGTATGGTGACGATCGCGCCAAGCTAAACCAAGCCATGATGGAGCTATACCGCAACGAGAAAATCAATCCACTAGGCGGTTGTCTACCCATGCTGGTACAGATCCCGGTCTTTATCGCCTTGTACTGGGTATTATTAGGCAGTGTAGAAATGCGTGGCGCCCCCTGGATCTTATGGATTAAAAATTTGGCAGCCCCTGATCCATACTTCATCCTGCCTGCCGTCATGATGGCGACCATGTTCTTGCAGATCCGTCTGAACCCAACGCCACCTGATCCAATGCAAGCTCGCATTATGATGATTATGCCGCTCGTATTCGGGGGAATGATGTTCTTCTTCCCTGCAGGTCTGGTGCTGTACTGGGTAGTCAACAACGCACTGTCCATCGCACAGCAGCAATACATCACCCGACGCATCAATAGAGAAGAGGCGGCTAAAAAGGTAGGCTAAATATTCACCTGTGAATAATTATGGCCTTAGACAATTATCCCATCGCAGCCATTGCCACCGCGCCCGGTCGTGGTGGCATTGGCATTGTTCGTATCTCGGGGGCTGATCTAAAGCCCTTTATCCTGGATTTTTTCCAACGCGAACTCCAACCCCGGCATGCCCATTTTCTGGGCTTTAATGACGCCCATCAAGCGCCCATCGACGAAGGCATCGCTTTGTACTTTCCTGGGCCACAATCCTATACAGGCCAAGATGTACTCGAACTACAAGGACACGGTGGCCCAGCGGTTTTACGCCGCGTTCTTGAGCGTTGCCTAGAGGTGGGTAGGCCTTATCACATGCGCTTGGCTCAACCCGGCGAATACACCCAAAGAGCTTTTTTAAATAACCGTCTAGATTTAGCCCAGGCTGAGGCAGTGGCTGATCTCATTGACGCTAGCTCAAGTGCTGCAGCCAAAGGGGCGATGGCCTCACTCAGTGGGGCTTTTTCTAAAGAAATCAATCGGCTCGCTCAGCAAATCATTCACCTACGTATGCTGGTCGAGGCTACCCTAGATTTTCCCGAAGAAGAAATCGATTTCTTGGAAAAATACCAAGCAGCCGATCAACTGCAGCAAATACAACAGCAGGTCAGTAATATTTTCGCCCAAGCCAAACAAGGGCAGGTACTACGAGACGGGTTACAGGTGGTTCTAGCAGGGCAGCCCAATGTCGGGAAATCCAGCTTGCTCAATACTCTGGCTGGTGACGAAATTGCCATCGTGACAGACATCGCTGGCACCACCCGCGATAGACTCAGCCAAACCATTCACATCAACGGGGTACCCATCCACATCACCGATACAGCCGGTTTGCGCGAGGCCCAAGACCAAGTTGAACGCATTGGCATTGATCGTAGCTGGCAAGAAATACATCGTGCTCACGTCATCCTCCATCTAATTGATGCCCGCGATACCTATACCGCGGCAGAGGAAGAGCTGCGTGCACAATTTCCTGCACACACACCCATCTTGACCGTTTGCAATAAAATTGACCTTATAAGCGACAAAGCACGAGAGCAACTCGAACAATGGCAGGCCGAGCAGGACACACAAAACCACGAAGTACTGTTAATTTCTGCATTGACCGGGCAGGGCTTGGATACGCTACGTCAAAAACTTTTGGATATTGCCGGTTGGTCAACCATCACTGAATCGCCCTGGTTAGCACGTGAACGCCACCTACATGCCTTAGAGCGCTGTGCCGAGCACCTACAGATAGCTGCTGCACACGCCCAACATGACGATCAAATTTTAGATTTATTTGCCGAGGAATTGCGCCTGGCCCACACCGAACTAGGCGCCATCACGGGTGAATTTAGCAGCGACGATTTACTCGGAGAGATTTTCTCTAGTTTTTGTATCGGGAAGTAATAGCTCGCCCATGGCCTCACCCATCTTAATCGAGGTGTTTGCCTGCCAGTTATCGACAAAATCCATGGCACCAGGCTCAAACACCAAAATCACAGTAGAGCCTAACAAAAACTGACCCATTTCCTGCCCCTGATACAACACCAGAGGCTGATGGTCATAATTCCAATAGCGAATATGGCCTGGGCGTTTGTGATTAACCACCCCATGCCAGGCAGTCTTGATACTACCCACCACAGTCGCGCCTACCAATACCATCGCAAACCGTCCTACCTGGGACGATTCAAAATAACAAATAACGCGTTCATTGCGGGCAAACAAACCATCAATATTTTGTGCCGTCACTGGATTCACAGAAAATAAATCACCCGGCACATGGACCATACGGGTTAATGTCCCTGAGCAAGGCATATGAATACGATGGTAATCACGGGGACTGAGATATAAGGTCGCAAAACTACCCCCCTTAAAAGGGGTCACATCATCGCCTGCTAACAGCTGCTCTAATGAATAATGTTTACCCTTGGCCTGCATTAGCAGTGACTCTTTTATCGCACCCAGCTGACTAATACGCCCATCCACAGGACTAATTAGGCCACTGTCAGCTAATGGCCGGCTATCTGCTTTGAGAGTACGTGTGAAAAAATCATTAAAACTATAATAATCAGTGACTTGTTCACGTTCTGCCTCAGAAAGATCAACCTGGTATTTTTTTACAAATGCACGTATGACCTGATGAGTCAGCCATCCCCCTTTAAGTGAAGCTAAACACCCCAAAACCCGAGTTAATAATTTTTTGGGCAAAACATATTGGCAAAAAATAAATAATTTATCTTTCATTACTCTCTAACTACTACTTGGTTTCTGCCCTTATTTTTTGCATCGTATAGGGCCTGATCGACATCATTTAATAAACGGATATAGTCAGGATGACCATCATGCATAATAACCCCAATACTACAAGTTATATTTAAGGCCCC
>DATGSS010000024.1:0-7342 GCA_035302345.1 Paenalcaligenes sp. | reverse complement strand
GCGAGCAAAAGCTGCCCTGTAGAGCGACAAAAAGAAACACCCTGGAACAAAGACGAGCTGTAGCAAGAACAACGCTCACAGCACCTAACGCATTAGAAAAACGCTATTTTAGAAATGCCTTGAGCTACAAGGAGACTTTGGGAAAATCAATCTTACTTATGCAGTCAATAGATTGTGATAATATCTAACTGTGTTTCTTATTGTCTAAAGAATCTCTATTGACCAAACTAAATACAATTTCGTTTTCTCAAGGCCCTTCTTTTGAGTTATTAACTCTAAAAGATAGGAATCAATTTTATGACCCTCACGGTCGTGCGGAACGTTTGGGTATTACATCTGCATTATGGCCTTTATTTGGGATGATTTGGCCCGCTGGGGTGCTTTTGGCCAATGAAGTACTTAGCCAATCAATTGAACCTGATACGCGTGTACTGGAAATAGGTTGTGGCTTGGCATTAGCTAGCTTGGTTGCGCATTCTCAGTCTTTACAAGTCACCGCCAGTGATTACCACCCTAAGGTTCCAGAGTTTTTACGGCGTAACTTGTTATTAAATAATTTACCCATATTACCGTATCGGTATGGCCGCTGGGGCGATGATGATGTGCGTTATCGTATTGATGACATGGGTGCGATGCCCATTTACCAAAGATATGATCTAATCATCGGTAGTGATTTACTTTATGAGCCCGACAGCGCTTTTTTTGTGGCGCGTTATATAGATAGTGTTGCAATGCCTAGTGCCGAGGTATGGGTGGTTGATCCCAACCGTGGCTATAAAAATAGATTTTCTAGAGAACTACAAAAGCACGGTTTTGAGGCAGTGGAAGAACGCTTGGTAGAGCGTGACGATGGCTATACCCTAAATAATGTGATGCATCCAGTGCGTGGCTACTTTTTGCGTTTTAAACGCTAATGCCTTAGTTACTAGAGTCTCAGTATTTAATTCTACATTGTTATAAAAAAAAAGCACCCCAAGTTGGGGTGCTAAAATATCGTCTGCACCTAAATAAAACGTGACAGCGATAAGGGTTTGATTATGATCATGAGGGTTAGCAGACTCAACTATACACATTGTTTTAAACTTCTACTAATTATTCGGCTATATTTAATATAAGCATATTCTGCGTGGTAATTAGGTGTGTGTTTTCATTTATTAAAAACTTAATTACCGTGGTGTAGAGTCACCATTGTTTTGGTGGTGTTATGATTTAGTAGTTGTTCGTTTGTTTGGAGTTCAGGATGCCTAGATTCCCTTTCATTTATGCAGCTGTAGGTGTGCTGTTTTTGACTCTAACAGCCTGTGCCGGAGGCAATTCAACTGCCTCTGAACGTGATGCTGCGCGTAATAGCGGCAGCAACGTCGAGGTGTATGGTGTGATCGATGCTGGTGTAGGCCATACGCGCATTTCTAAATAATGATTGCCAAACTAAAAATAAATACAACGCATATTATGAGCCCGCGTCTATCCTTTTTACCATTGTTTTTTTTACTGTCAGGTTGCCAGTATTCGCCGTCTATTTATATTGCTGGTTCTTATTTTCCGGCATGGTTAGTTTGTGTCGCCATATCTATCCCTATAACAATAGCTTTACGGGTACTGCTTATAGCGGTGGGTATAGATGATTATTTGCCAATGCGGCTGTTGACGTATATTTGTTTTGCTTTACTGATTAGTTTGGCAGCTTTATGGATCTTATTCGATTGAGTAATGACTGGAAAAACATCAAAAAATCCCTCTAACAATAAAAAACACTTGGCTATATTATTCGCTGTCGTTGTTTTTTTATTACTCGTGTTTTTTGCTCTAGCGCAGTGGTTTAAACGGGTTTCTAATCCTTTATCAGAAGACGCCGTGCTAGGTGCATCGATCGTCAATATAAGTGCTGGTGTGCCCGGTAAGATTCACAAGATGAATGTTCGTGATGGTCAATACGTCACTGAGGGTGAGGTTCTTTTTGAAATTGACCCTACGTTTTATGAGCTGCGTTATGAGCAAGCCAAGGCTGAATTAAAACTAGCTGAGGCTACCCTAGACAGTAAAGGCCGTGTAATTAAAGCCGAAGAGCACAACGCTCAGATTGCCGAAGAGCAAGTTCAGCGGGCTCAGGAAAATTTGAAAATGGCCACACAAACGCATCAGCGGTTAGCTGAATTAGCCCCTAAGGGCTATGTGCCTAAACAACAATTAGATGAGTCGCGGACATTAATGCGTGATGCCGAGATCTCGCTAAGTCAGGCACTGGAACAACAGCAGGCAGCAGATTCACTAGTGAGCAATACGGCCGCCGAAGAGGCGATTGTTTCAACTCGTGTGAGCGGTTTGGCAATAGCTGAGTATGAATTATCAAAGACGCAGGTGCGGGCACCTTTTTCAGGACGTATCGTGGGGCTTAATACACGCGAGGGTGAGCAGGTATTACCAGGTGCCTCTGTATTTTCTTTGGTAGATACCGATAATGCTTATGCGACTGCTTATTTTAAAGAGACTGATCTACAAGGTATTCGCAAAGGGTATTGCGCTACTGTCTATATTTTGGCTGATAGCAGTCGTCCAGCCAAAGGGGTGGTTGATAGCATCGGCTGGGGGGTGACCAGTACCGAGCAGTTAGACCTGCCATTCAGGCTTCCTTATGTGCAGAAAACATTAAATTGGGTACATATAGCGCAACGTTTTCCTGTGCGCATCGCTTTGCAGGATGCTCCCGAGGATTTGCTCCGTGCTGGGGCGTCTGCCAATGTAGTGATTCACAACAAGGAGCAGTGTGACTAGTTTTTGGCGATCGCTTTTTACTCAGGTTAAGGATGATTTGCTGCCTACGCCCGAGCGAGTAGATCTGAGCTGGCGTATTGCCTTGATCTGCGCACTTATGGTGTGCGTAGCGATGATCTATAAAATACCTTTTGTGTCCGTGAGCTGCTTTGTGATTTTTTTCGTCATGCGATCGGACAGTGCCGAGAGCAATGTGCTGGCTATAGCATTGATTATCTTGGCATCCATAGTTGTAGTTTTTTTACTGGCCATTATAGAGGTTGCCTTACCCAGTCCAGCACTTAGACTGGGGCTTATTTTAGTGACATCGTATTTTTTGCTCTTTTTCGGTGCTTCCACCCAGTTGGGGCCTTTGGGCGGGATTATCGCGTTGGTGATTACTTTTGTGCTGTCGATGCTTAATTATGTCGAGGTACCAGAAATCGCTATTCGCGGCACATTGTATGCGTGGTTGATGGCAGCCACTCCAATGGGGATTGTCTTGCTGGCAAACTGGCTGTGGGGTCGTCGTCCTAAAAAGGTGCTTTATTTAGAGCTTTTTGAGCGACTCAATACATGTCATGAGGTTTTGCGAGGCAATAAAGGATTAAAAGAGTTGCGCGCATTATTGGCTGTGGGTTTAGAAGAGCAGCAAAAGCGCATTGGTTGGTTACGGGTGTTTCGTTTAGTCCCAAAGCATCAGGTGGCATGGTCCGAGCACGCAACGTTGCATACTTATCGTATGATGCTGGCTGTTTTGGGGTGGGAGCGTAGTGGTTGGCTACATAAACCCGAGCTATATGCGTTGAATCAACGTTTGGCTGCTGTGTGCGCGCTAGGCGCTGCGGCTTTACACAAGGGGGAGCCTTTAGAGTGTGCTGATTTCCCCCGTTTAGAAGAGCTCCAAGAATTACTGCACCAGGGTTTGCCGCAGCTATCCGGCGAATCATCCGCGGTACGCTTATTAAATGAATTATATGAGGGGCTGCTAGCGCTCACGCAGACCCAGCATTTCAGTAACCTTAGCCCCGAGAAAGAGCCGTTTGCACAACCCGATATTTGGACAAACCTCCAATACCAGCATCACGCTATCAAGGGGACAGCAGCGGCAACGCTTTGTTATATGTTGTACAGCATTGCAGATTGGCAAGGGATTCATACCGCGATGATTACTTGCTATGTAGCGGCTTTGGGTAGCACTGCCGAGACTTTGCACAAGCTAACTTTGCGCATTATTGGCTGCCTGATTGGTGCCACCCTAGGGATGCTAACACTGCTATTTTTGATGGTGCATATCACAGATATTGGTAGCTTGATGTTGCTAGTGTTTTTGGTGTCCTGGCTAAGCGCGTGGGTGTTTACTGGGCCCGAGCGAATTTCTTATGTGGGCATTCAAATTGCCTTTGCTTTTTATTTGGTGTTATTGCATAGCTTTGGGCCCAGTTTTGATTTTGGTGCGGCTTGGGATCGTATTGTTGGGGTATTGCTGGGCAATGTCATGATGTATGTGTTTTTTACGCGTATGTGGCCCGTGGGCCAGCAACCAGTAGCCAAGCACAACCTGCAGCAAGCGCAGTCCATTTTGGATGAGATCGATGACCAGGGCTTTAGTACACAGGAGGAATTAATACAAAAAATTGCTCATGCTGAGGTCAGACTCGAAGCAGCAAAAAACAGTCTGCAGATGATGATCTTTGAGTTAAAAAATATTCGTCCAAGCCCTGAGGAAAAGAAATCGCTTGAGCGTCGTTTAGTGCTTTTACGTAATCAACTGGATGATGTTTTAATTCGCGCTGTGCAAAAAACACAAACTAAAAAAGATAACAGTATTTATAAAAATACAGATCAAGGGCCAGTTATCCAGGGTACCTAGCGCACGGTAGGCAGATATTCGCTGGCTTCACCCATTGCAAATGCTAGGGTAGCCGAGGCTATTTGAGCTGCAGTGTACGCGGCATGATGGGCATCTTTGGCACCGGCTAGGCCAGTGGCGGCCTCGCTCAAGAGTGTCATGCTGCTCAGTCCCACTGTATAGGCTTCTAAGGCGGCATCGTAGGTGGTTTGGGCCGCCTCTAACAAGGTACGTGAGGCGTTATAGGCCTCTAAAGCCGTACGCAGGGCGTCGCCGGCCAGATACATTTCTTTGAGTGCGTCGTGTTCGTTTTTGTGATGGGCTCTTTGGGCAGCATCTGCCTCTAAACGTGCCTGTCTGAGTTGCATGCTGCGCAATCCACCATCAAATATAGGAATGCTCACACCCAGCAAAACACCTGTGGAGGACGAGCGCGGTGAGATCGTGGGCAGGCCCTGGATATTGAGCCGTGAATTACCGCCTGCGGTGACGCCCATCAGTGCAATTTTGGGATAAAAATTAGCACGGGCAGAATCAATGCCTGCCTGGGCTGCTTGATAAGTTGATTGCGTGGCTTGAACATCAGGTCGCTGTTGTACAGCTGCTTGTAGGGCCTCGTCATCGGGTAGGTCTTGGGCGCTTGGCAATGAGTATTCTTGGATATCTATTTTTAGCTCTTGGTTTGGGGCCAGCCCGATCGCAGAGAGCAGCATTTGACGACTAGAATTGACCTCGCCTTCGTTTTTGACAATAGCTAGGTGGGCTTGTGCTCTGAGTTGTTTGGCTTGTGCCACCTCGATGCTGGTGCCCAGACCTGTTTGGTAATTTGCTTGGGCAGCCTCGAGTATATAGTCAGCATTACTTAGGTTTTCTTGGCTAATTTCTAACTGCCTAAGTGCATTTACGTACTGAAAATAATTTTGGGTGACATTAAATATGACCCCTTGGTGTGCCGCACTGAGGGCAAAACGACTGGCGACTGCTAATTCTTCGGCAGCTTTTTTAATGGCATCTCGCTTGCCGAAATCAAATAATAACCATTCTAAAGTCAGAGCAGGAATAATGCCACGCACGCTGCTACGTGAGGATACTTCGAAATCGTGATCCAAGACAGTGAAATCGCTTTTTCGGTGGCTTTTTTGATACCCCGCAACAGCCACTGCAGAAATAAAAGGTAGATAGGCACTTTTGGTCATGCCCGCACTGGTAGCGGCTTGCTCTGCGTGTAGCCAGGCGATACGGGTAGTGGGGTTGGTGCGCTGCGCTAGATCAATAAGCTCGACCAAGGTGTAACGATGTTTGGGATCAACCTCTGGGGTTTGGTATGCGCTGTTATTGATTGCTGCCTCATCAGCAGGGGCAAAGGTCTCATCCTGAAAGAGGTCGGAGTGCGTGTCCGAATGCCCTTGCGCATGTTCCGCCTGAAGATTGTCAGTCTCGGTTGTATCTATAGTTTGAGGAGGCGTCGGCTCTATGTTTGGTGCTGCTTTATTGGTATTGTGTGGGGTATGGATGGGCGTCGTACAGCCCATAGCGAGAGCTAAGCCCAAGGTAACCAAACCTAAACGAATATAACTGACGTATCGCTTTTGATATTGCAATGAATGTTCTTTTGGATGCTGTTTGTATGTCTGCTTCATAAGTGTGAGTCAGGTAGCCAAGTCAGCAGACCTGGGTTGTGTATTTTTAGTATTCAATGGCATTGGGAATGAATAGCCTACTAGATAGTATAGAAGTAAATAGCTTTACAGGTCATTATGAAATATAGACAGATAAAAAAACCATCCCCGCAGGGATGGTTAAAAGGCTTGGAGGTTTTAGCCTATAGAAATTGGTTGATGTTGTTTTAATCGTCTTGATCTGCACCACGATAACGTTTGTAGGGCAGGGTATTCCATGTGCGCGCCTCAAAATCCTCTTTGTTAAGCCGTGGGGGGATTTCAGTTAATAAGCGCTCTGCGACCTGCAATTCGCGTTCAACCTCGGCCTTGTCTTGGTACATGAACTCGTCCGATGCTTGTTCAGGTGCCAGTTTGTGTTTTGCTTGTAGGTCTTCGATGATACGTTTTTGTTGCTCGTACATGGTATTGCGCGCTTTGTCCTTCCAGGCGGGGCGCATGGTGTCATTATGATCTAGCAGACTCCAGTATTCTTGGTAGATGTCGTCGTAGATTTTGGTCGCTGAATTACGGACGTCGTAGCTGGCGATCTCGAGATCGCGGATGGTCAGATCGGCCGGATCCAGTGGTGTGGCACGTTCGGTGCCGCCCAAACGGTTGTATTTGAGGTAAAAGGGAAACATGCTTTTAACGACGCTGCCCACACTAAGGATGGCCTCTTTGTTTTCATCGACCCCTTTTGGTTGGACCCCCTGAATACCTGCCAAGGCTGAGTCTGGACGTACTACCTCTTTGGGTGGCAAGATGCCATGACGTAGCATTTCACGTATGCCAGTACCCGAGATGTTGATACGGTAGCGTTCGTCGTGCGGGCAGGTTTGGCTGGTAGCATGGGTCGCGCAGTGAGTACAGTAGAAAACCTCGTAAAAGAGGCGTACATCTATGCCGAGCTCTTCTGGGGTAAACTCATCAAAGATGGTGTGACTGGCGTATTTATCATAATAATCGCCAATGCCTGCGTGATCTCGTCCAATGAGTGCATGTGTGCAACCATAATTTTTCATGATTAGCGCATGCAATACGGTTTCACGTGGCCCAGCAAAGATATAGGTCACGCGCA
>DATGSS010000023.1:0-17425 GCA_035302345.1 Paenalcaligenes sp. | reverse complement strand
AACAATTCTTTCAGCGCAGCACCCGGATCGTCAGCACGCATAAAGGCTTCGCCTACAAGAAAAGCCCAAACATCGTGACTTTCCATAAACTCGGCATCAGCACGGCCAAGGATACCGCTTTCCGTAACCACACAGCGATCCTCGGGGATTTCAGCCAGTAAATCGATAGTCGTTTGCAGGCTGGTTTCAAAAGTACGCAAATCTCGGTTGTTAATACCGATGAGAGGTGTGTTTAGTTTGAGCGCCTCGTGTAATTCCTGTTGATCGTGGACTTCGACTAATACGTCCATACCCAGCTCATTTGCCAAAGACTCTAATTCGAGCATTTGTTCGGTGCTCAGCGCGGCAGCGATGAGCAGGATGCAATCCGCGCCAATCGCACGGGCATGAATAATCTGGTAGGGGTCGATGATGAAGTCTTTACGCAAGACGGGGAGTGCGCAGGCAGCGCGGGCTTGGCGTAGATGGTCGTAGGCGCCTTGGAAGTATTGTACGTCCGTGAGCACTGAGAGGCAGGTGGCGCCTTGGGCGGCGTACGAGGCTGCGATTTCAGCGGGGTTAAAGTTTTCGCGGATGATGCCTTTGGAGGGGGAGGCTCGTTTTATTTCCGCGATGACGGCAGGTTTTTTATTGCGTGCCGTGTCTATGATGGCGTTGGCAAAGCCGCGGACGTCTTTGCGGCTTTGGGCTTCGCGTAGTAGGTCAGATTCGCTGCGCAGTTTGCGTGCTGCGGCGACTTCTTTTTTTTTGGTTTTCAGGATGGTTTCCAGGATATTGCTCATTTTGTTAACTTCCGTGTCAATGCGCAGAATTCTTCGAGTTTGGCGCGAGCGGCGCCGCTTTCCAGGGTTTCTTTGGCAATTTCGATGCCATGGCGAATGCTGTCAGCGCCTTGGCCAGCGTAGATGGCTAAGCCTGCGTTAAAGGTGACGATGTCGCGGGCGGTGCCGGGTTTGTTTTCCAAGGCGTGTTTGATGAGTTCAGCGGATTCCTGGCTAGAGTCAGCCTGAATACTGCGGTGTGAGCTCATCGCAATGCCGTAGTCTTCTGGGTGGATTTCGTATTCGCGTACCGTGTCATTTTTTAGTTCGCCTACCATTGTAGCAGCGCCGGTGGTGGCTTCGTCGAGTCCGTCTCGGCCGTGTACGACCAGGACGTGTTTCGCCCCCAAGCGCTGCATGACGCGAACCTGAATACCTACCAGATCAGGGTGAAATACGCCCATCAGTTGGTTGGCTGCGTTCGCTGGGTTGGTGAGTGGGCCCAGAATGTTAAATAAGGTGCGTACACCCAGTTCTTTGCGTACAGCGGCGACGTTCTTCATGGCGCTGTGGTGTGCGGGGGCGTACATGAAACCAATGTTGATGGCCTCGACGCATTCAGCGACCTGTTCTGGGCTGAGGTCGAGTCGGGCCCCAAGGGTTTCAAGCACGTCCGCACTGCCCGAGGAGGACGAGGCGCTGCGTCCTCCGTGTTTTGCCACTTTGACACCTGCAGCTGCGACTACAAACATGCTGGCAGTCGAGATATTAAAGGTGTTTGAGGCGTCACCACCGGTACCACACATATCTAACAGTTGATCCGGGTTGGGGATGGGGACGTGCAAACAAAATTCGCGCATCACCGAGGCGGCCGCGGCAATTTCGCCAACGGTCTCTTTTTTAACGCGTAGGCCCATGAGTAGGGCTGCTGACATGACGGGGCTCATTTCACCGCGCATCAGCATGCGCATGAGATGCAGCATTTCGTCGTGGAATATTTCCCGATGCTCGACGCACCGTACCAGGGCTTCAGTAGGGGTGATTTCGTTAATGTGACGCGCTTGTTTTGGGCTCATGGTGTCTCCTGTGCGTGATTGATTTGATTAAATGGCTGGGTTGCGTGCTCATTGTTTGATGATTTCGGGTGAGATTGTACGCTGTTTAAGATCAATTTTTTATCTCTTGACGTTAGTTTCTCACCCTTCTGGTGCATGTTGATGGTTGCATCCTGTGTCATGCCTGGTTCCTGTGCTTACATGGGCTCATCAAGGCCAAATTGCACTTGTTCGGCAGCACGGATGATGGCGCGGGCTTTGTCCTCGGTTTCTTGCCATTCTGTTTCGGGGTTTGAGTCCGCAACAATACCAGCGCCGGCTTGGGCATAGAGCATGCCGTTTTGGATGATGCCGGTGCGGATGGCGATGGCCAGATCCATTTCGCCACTGTAGCTTAGGTAGCCGACTGCACCACCGTAGATGCCGCGACGTACGGGTTCGAGCTCATCTATGATTTCCATGGCACGCAAGCGCGGTGAGCCAGTGAGGGTACCCGCAGGAAAGCTGGCTTTGAGGACATCCATATTGGTGACGTCATCACGGATTTCGCCGCTGACGTTTGATACCAGATGCTGCACGTGTGAGTAGCGCTCGATATCCATGGCCTCGCTGACTTCGATGGTGTCGGGGATGGCGATTTTTTCGATGTCGTTGCGGGCTAGCTCGGTGAGCATGATGTGCTCGGCACGCTCTTTGGGGTCATTGCGTAGTTCTTCGGCCAAGCGGTCGTCTTCGGTGGGGGTGGCGCCACGTTTGCGGGTGCCTGCGAGTGGGCGGATGGTTGCACGGCGGGTTTCTTGGCCGTCTTCTAGGTGGCTTTCTTGGCGAACCAGGATTTCAGGCGATGAGCCGACTACTTGGAAAGAATCGAAGTTCCAAAAATACATGTATGGCGAAGGGTTCAGCGAGCGTAATGCGCGGTATAAAGATAGGGGCGCGTCGCGGAAAGGTTTGCGGATGACTTGGCCGATAACGATTTGTTGTGCTTCGTCGTCTTTGATGTATTGTTTGGCTTTTTGGACTGCCTTGAGAAAGTCTTCTTTATCAAAATCACGTTGTTCGGTGGTTTCCATGCTGGCGTAAGCATAAGGAATAACTACCGGCGAGCGCAAACGTTCGCGCAGGTGGCGCAAGCGTCGCTGGGCTTTGCTGTAGCTTTCGGGTTGACTGGGGTCAGCGTACACCACGAGGTAAGTGCGACCCGCGAGGTTATCAACAATCACCAGTTCGTCTATTTGTAAGAGCTGAATGTCGGGGGTGCCATCAGCGCCTCGTGGGAAGGGTTTGGTCGCTGCACCTAATGAGGGTTCGATATGTCGGACTGTGTCGTAGCCAAAGTAGCCTGCCAGACCGCCTGCAAAACGGGGCATGCCCGGCAGTAAAGCGACTTTAAAACGCTGTTGATAGCTCTCGATGAATTCCAGCGGGTTGCCTTCATGGGTTTCTACTACCTGGCCGTCGTGAACAACCTCGGTATGCTCGTCTGTGGCGCGTATGAGGGTCTTAGCGGGTAAGCCGATAAAAGAATAGCGACCAAAACGTTCGCCACCTAGGACGGATTCCATTAAACAGCTATTGCGCCCGCCCTCGGGGCCGTTGTGCGCTAGTTTTAGATAGATGGATAAAGGGGTGTCCAGGTCAGCGTAGGTCTCTGCAATGATGGGGATACGGTTGTAGCCTTTGGCTGCCAGGGCGTTGAATTCTATTTCTGTCATGCGATGCCTTTTGTTGTTGAGCACGGTGTGGTTGCCGTGCGGATGTGGGTGCTATCAGGTACCGCATACAGGCCGAGCATGAAAACAAAAAACCCGGCAGCGTAAAGCGGTACCGGGTAATTGCAAAATTTAAGCGCTAAAGATTTTAGACGAGCACGCGCATACCCGGAACACAACGCCACCAGCGCCAATAGGCGCCGTTGATATATGCGATGGTGTTCTGGTGAGTATGCAACATAAATTATCGTCTGCTGTGCTTTAAAATTTCTGTGTTCATCTAGTTGTAAAAGAAAACCCCAGTTTTGTAAAGTGTTTTTTATTGGGTCGGGTTGATTGTTGTTTTGATGTGGCGTGTGGGTAGAGTTGCACGGGACTAATGAGGCTAGCTTTGGGTGCGTTGTTGAGCCCATTGATAAGCCGCCATTAGGTCATCAACATGGGCCGTTGCGGGCAATGCGCTGGTGGGTTCTCCTTGGTTGTAGCCATAAGGCAGGACCAGGACGTCGATTTGTGCGTCATTGGCAGCGGCGACATCGTTAATAGAGTCCCCAATCATGAGACTGTGCTCAGGGGTGACATCGAGTTGGGCGCAAGCAAATAGCAAAGGCAGCGGATGCGGTTTTTTCTCTTCGCAGCTGTCCCCACCAATGACGACCTGAAAGTAGGGGGCCAAACCTGTTTGTTCCAGGATCATGTGTGTGTAGTCGATGGGCTTGTTGGTGACCACAGCGAGTTTACAGCCAGCGTCTCGGAATGCGTCCAGTCCGGGGATGACCTGCTCAAAGATGGGGGTTTCTGCTTGTTCCAGTTGTTTGTGGTAGTGCTTGGCAAAGACGGTGCGTGCCTGTTGGTATTGCTCTGGGTCTGGGGCGCTGTCATCGATCTTCTCGAGCAAACATTGCCAGATCAGGGCATCGACGCCGCGACCGACAAAACCAGTGATTTGTGAGGTGGGCAAAGCGTCGTAACCCAGCTCTACGAGCATGTGATTAGCGGCAGCGGCAATGTCATGGATGGAATCTACCAGGGTGCCGTCTAAATCGAATAAAACTGCTTGATAGTGCATGAGGTGTGTTTTTAGTTAGGTTGATTGGTCGTTCAGGTATTGGGTTTGGACTTTTGGGCTTGGGCGGTTGGGCTATGGTGTTGTCTGATCGGCGCGGTTAATTTCTGCGCGCATTTGCTCGATGACCTGGCCGTAGTCTGATTGGCCAAAAATAGCTGAGCCCGCTACAAAGGCATCTGCCCCTGCTTGGCGAATAGCGGCAATATTGTCAACGCCGATCCCCCCATCGACCTGTAAATGAATAGGATGGCCGCCCGCCTGAACCCAGTGGTCGATGCGGGCGCGAGTTTGGCGAATTTTCTCGAGGGTGGTGGGGATAAAACGCTGCCCTCCGAAGCCCGGGTTGACCGACATCAACAGGATTAGATCAATTTGATCCATCAGAAAATCTAGGCATTGCAGTGGAGTGCCTGGGTTGAGGACCAAGCCTGCTTTGCAACCAGCCGCCCGTATTAATCCTAGCGTGCGGTGGGGGTGGCGCGAGGCCTCGGGGTGAAAGCTGATTAAATCAGCCCCAGCGTCAGCAAAAGGCTGTACGATATTATCTACGGGCTCAACCATTAGATGGACATCAATAGGGGCCTGGGTCAGGGGCCGAATGGCTGCACAGATCATCGGTCCAAAGCTCAGGTTGGGGACAAATCGATTGTCCATCACATCAAAGTGTAGCCAGTCAGCGCCGGCCGCTAATACATCGTGGACCTCTTGGCCCAATTGGGTAAAGTCAGCGGCTAATAAGCTAGGCGCTATGATGGCTTGTGAGGGTGTAGGGGTGGGCATTTTTTAACCGTGTACAAAAATTTGCAAAAAAAATAAGGTTCTGTGCCATTATTATAGGTTTACTAGATAAATAGGCCACTGTTGTGTGGTTAGATTTGATGGAGGTTGTTATGACGGTAGGCAATGTGGTAGTAAAGGTCACCCCACAGTTTATAGCCGAGCAGTCAAATCCTGAAGAGCAGCAATATGTTTTTGCCTATCGGGTCAATATAGAAAACAAGACTGAACAAGCCATTCAGGTGATCAGTCGACATTGGATTATCACTGATGGTGAGGGCGAGGTCCAAGAGGTGCGTGGTCTAGGTGTCGTGGGCAAACAGCCCTTGATCCCTCCTGGCCAAGGTTTTGAATATACTAGCGGTTGTCCTTTGACGACGCCGGTGGGCACGATGGAGGGGACTTATTACTGCGTGGATGAGCAGGGAATCCCTTTCGAGTTACCGATCGAGCGTTTTGTTTTGTCTGTGCCGCGTACATTGCATTGACGCGTTAACAATAGTCTGGCTGCCCGCGTTCAGGCGGGCGTCGCATATGTTCATTTTGGGTGTAGCTTATGGGTCTGAGACATTGGGTAGGTGTGGGGATGTTGGCTTTGTTGGCGGCTTGTGCCACGAAAGGGCCCGAACAAAAACAAAAACCCGCTGAAAAGAAAGATATTATTTCACAACCCTTGCAGGTGCCTGCTTTAGGGGATATCAAAGATACGGCCGAGCGCCCTCTAAAGGGACGCTTTCAAGCGGTGACTTGGGGCGCCTTGCCAGGCTGGCAAGAGGATGATTTACAAAATATTTGGCAGGGGTTGATTACTAACTGCAAGGGGCTGATGCGCCCCATCAGTGGTGGCTTGCATCATCCTGCTCGGGCGACTCCTAAAGACTGGCAGCCGGTATGCGCAGCTGCTCAGCGCAGTGGGCTTAATGAGCGTTCTGGTGCGGCGCAAGTGCGCAGCTTTCTGGAAGAGCACTTACAGCCTTGGCGTTTGATGGATGAAAACAATCAAATTGCACGCAATACCGTGACGGGTTATTACGAGCCTGTTATTGAGGCAGCACCGCATAAACAATCTGGTTATTCCTGGCCCTTGTATGCCGTGCCGGATGATTTGCTCACCGTTGATTTAGGGGGGCTCTACCCTGAATTGGCAGGCAAACGCATCCGCGGCAAGCTTGATGGTGATCGGGTGGTTCCCTATGATACACGGGCCGAAATTGCAGCCAATCCAGAGCGTCAGCCCAAAGCGTTGGTATGGGCCAAGGATCCTGTAGAAGCTTTCTTCTTGCAAATACAGGGGTCAGGGCGTGCACGTTTTGAAAATGGACAGTCAATTCGATTGGCGTATGCAAACCATAACGGCCACCCCTACACGTCGATTGGAAAATGGTTGGCTGATCGAGGTGAAATCCCCCTCGAACAGGCCTCGATGCAAAACATAAAGCAGTGGGCACAACGCAATCCGGACCGAGTTCAAGAGATGCTGAATGCTAATGAGGCTATGGTGTTTTTTGTGACCGAGACCATCACTGATGAGAACCTGGGCCCCAAGGGTGCTTATGGCATTCCATTGCTGGCTGAGCGCTCCATCGCTGTGGATCCCGAGTTCGTGCCCTTGGGTAGTTTGGTTTATATGGCCAGTACACACCCCGGGTCAGGACAACCGCTGCGGCAGGTGGTTTTTGCCCAGGATACGGGTGCAGCCATCAAAGGCGCAGCCCGTATGGACTTTTATTGGGGCAGCGGCGAGCAGGCCGGGGCGTTAGCCGGTAAAATGAAACAACCTGGTGAATTATGGGTGCTCTGGCCTAAACAAGCCGGCACACCGACGGCACGATGAGTCGTAAACAAGAGAAGATTTTAATATGTGGGGGGGGGTTGGCCGGGATGGCCAGCGCTCTGGGTTTGAAAAAAAACGGGTTCGAGGTCGAGCTTTTAGCCCCCCGTGAGCAACCCCTGAGCCTCGCGCCCGAACAATATCACCCACGGGTCTATGCTTTGTCTGTGGCCAGTCAGCAGTTTTTGGATGGGCTCGGGGTGTGGGGGTTGATGCCTAGCGAGCGCATTACTGCGGTGCAGGCCATGCAGGTGTTTGGTGATGCTTCTGGTGAAATCACCTTGGATGCTTGGCAGATCATGCGTGATGAGTTAGCGTGGATAGTCGAATCCGGCACCATGGAGCAAGCCTTGTTACAGGCCTTGCAGGTCTTTGGGGTGCGATGGCACGATGCTTTGTTCGAGAGCTTTCACAATGATGGATCACGCGGTCGAGGGGTGATGACAGCGTGTGGCCAATTTTTGCCGGCTGATTTGGTTGTTGGGGCAGATGGGGCGCGCTCTAAAGTGCGTACCGCAGCTCATATTCAACATGATTTCTATGCCTATGGTGACAGTGGGATTGTGACGCATCTCGATGCGCAGCTACCTCATCAAGGTATTGCTCGGCAGTGGTTTACGGGCGATAGCATTTTAGCTTTGTTGCCCATGCCCGAGACCAGCGCGGGGCCCCAGGTGTCAATGGTTTGGTCAGTCAAGCAGGCACTGGCAGATGAGTTGATGGGGTTAGACCCTGATGCACGGGCACAGCAGTTAGAGCAGCATTTGCAGGCTATGACTGATGGTTGCCTGGGGGCATTAACCGTGCGTAGCCCTATGTATGCCTTTCCGCTGACTTTCGAGCGTTCAGCAATGGTTGCCCCCGGAGTGGCCTTAGTAGGTGATGCCGCGCATCGAGTGCATCCGTTAGCAGGGCAAGGGTTAAATTTGGGTTTTGGTGATATCGAGGAACTTATTCACGTTTTATGCACCAAACCTGCATATCAGGGGGTGGGCGATCTCTCTGTTCTTAGTCGCTATCGACGTAAACGAGCCGAGCCCATCTTTGCCATGCGTTGGGTGACCCATGGTTTGCACCAGTTTTTTGGTTTGCCAGGGTTGCCTGCCATGATGGCACGCAATGTCGGGATGCGCTTGGTCAACCGCGTACCCTTGATAAAACGGTTGCTAATCCAAGAGGCAGCAGGCATTGCCCCCCAGTTTTCTTCTCGCACAAAAAGGAGTTGACCCCGGTGAAAATAAGACCGTGGGTTTTTTATTTATGAAATTAAAATTGCGCAAGGTTTTTGCAAAGGTTTTAGTCGTTTTAGGTGCTAGCACATTCGCTGGGGCACCGGCATTAGCAGACGAGCAGTCAACGATGCCAGCAGAGCAATTCAACGGGCAGGCAGTCACGACTGCCAGTGAACAAGGCGAGGGCAGTGGTGCAGTTACCACCCAGTCAGCTCAACCCGCCGCTTTGGAACAAATAAAAAGTAAATTTGAGGCGGCCTTTGATGGTATTGAGGTTGATGAAGTTCGTCCGACCCCCTTTGCAGAGCTTTACGAGGTCCGCTTGGGCACCGAGTTGCTATACACCAATGAGGCTTTGGATTTTGTGCTCCAGGGGGCCTTGGTTGATGTGTCTACGTTGACTGATTTGACAGCACAGCGTGTCGAGGAACTCAACCGTGTTGATTTTGCACAGCTGCCTTTGGATGCGGCTATCAAACAGGTCAAAGGTGATGGCAGCCGTCAGTTAGTCGTCTTTGAGGATCCTAATTGTGTGTATTGCAAGCGCTTGCATGAGACTTTTGCCGAGTTAGATGACTTGACGGTGTATAGCCTGATGTTCCCTATTTTAGCCCCCGACTCTAGGACGATTGCTGAGCATGTTTGGTGCGCTGATGATGCGCCTCAGGTCTGGTCTGATTGGATGCTCAATGAGGATCGTCCTGCCGAGGTTACTTGCGAGAATCCCATTGATGAATTGTTGCAGACTGGCCTAGATTTAGGCGTACAAGGAACGCCAGCTATCTTTTTTGAGGATGGTTCGCGCGTGAATGGCTGGTTGCCAGCCGATAAGCTCGAAGCCAAGCTGCAGTCCGTGACTGAAAAGCTAGAAAATGCCACAGATGCACCTGCAGCATCGGATGCCGATGGTGAGACCTACGAGGCAGATGCCGGAGGTTTAGATCAGTAGACATCGTCCCCGTTTTATACCGCGTGGCATTACGCCCACGCATGAACAACGCCTGATTCAGTTATCGCAGCGGCGCATCAGCCTCATTGAGGCGGGTGCGGGGGCCGCCAAGACCACGACCCTGGCCATTCGCGTCGGCGAGGCCTTGGTGCGTGGTTTGCCACCTGAGCAAATTTTGATTTGGGTGTTTACTGACGAGGCGGCGGAGGTGTTTCGAGCGCGTCTGTTGGTGCTGGGGGTGGCCCCGCGGTTGGTGCATCGTTTGCGCATCGGCACTGTTGAACAGTTTGCGCAGCATGTGTGGGCCCATTGGGGTGAACGCGATGTTCCAATCTATGACAGTTTGAGTCAGCTGCACGATCCTATCCTACGGGCACTAGAGTATTGCAGCACGCATTATGCCCAGCGTTATCCGTATCTAGAGATCCGCAGTCATGCGGCAGCCATCAGCCAGTTTTTTGCGACACAATTGCGCTTAAAACATCGGATGGCATTAATGGACGAGGATCTCAGCCTCAGTCCTGATGAGCGCGCAGATTTACATCAGGTGCCTTTGATCGAGTATTTGTGGACGTTGGCTTATGAGCGGGAACGTTTGAGTGCTTTTGATGAGGCTCAGTTCCGAGGGCCTTATGACAGCAGCTATGATTTGGCGCGCAATTTGCATTTGCATCCCGATCAGGGGCAAGGGTTACCTACTTTTAGGCTGATTATCGTGGATGAATTACACGATATGAATGCCACGGCTTTTGCTATTTTGCGGGCATTATTACAGCATGGGCAGTCTTATTTGGTAGCAGCCGGTGACAGTGACCAGGTGATTTACTCTCACATGGGGGCGGATAAACGCTATTTGCACGAGCATTTTCAGGCGTATTTCCCCGAGGTCACGCGTTTTCAGTTGGGGCGCAGTTTCCGTTATGGGCCTTGGCTGGCGCTCAGCGCGGGGGCGTTTAAACAAAAAAGCTTAGAATCTGGGCTGGCGCGTGAGACACAGATTGAATTGCAGTCTTATGCCGATCAGCAGCAAGCTCAGTTGCTGCTGCGTGCTGTTCGCGAGCGTCTAGGATCCCCTGGTCAGACCCTGAGCCAATGCGCGGTGATTATGCGCGCGCAACACCAATCAGTGGTTTTGGAAAACGCTTTGCTAAAGGCGGGGGTGCCTTATCAGTGTTTGGGTTTTACGCCTTATTTGCAGCGCGATGAAATCCTTTTTGTGCGTGGTTTGCTGGTCATCGCTTTGCAAGCGTTTACTGGTTTGAATGCCCTCAGCCTAGAGGGCATGGTGCGCGCACTTAGCCTATTTGGCGAGGCTCAGTTAGGTGTCGAGGAAATCACTGACGCACAACAAGACATCATCCAAGAGCCCGCCATCCTGCGGTATTTTTACGAAGTACGCATGCTGGAATATAGCGCCGATGCTGCTGCCCGCCGTAATCGTCAGGCTATCGAGGTGATACAACGTTATGGGGCTGAAGGGGCAGCTGACAGCATGTTGGCCGAACTATACGAGTGCCTAGACATTCAGGCGCTAGCCAAGCGCATTTATTTGGATATGGGGCAGGCGCAGATCATCGCCGAGTCTATCTATGGACTACAGCAGTTGGCCCAGCAGCATGAGTTTACGGTGCAGCAGTTGCACCAATGGATGACCCAAGCCGATGCCTTTATCGACCGTGGGGTGTGCTATGTGCCTAGCGAGGGAAATACGCGCCGGCCTGCCCATGTGTTGTCATTGCTGTGTGCGGCTCAGGCCAAGGGGACCGAATTTTCGCATGTGTTTTTACCTTTTTTAGCCCAAGGCGAGTTTCCGCGGGCGCAACAGCCCACTATTAACGAAGAAAACCTGTTTTATGTCGCTTGCACGCGTGCGCAACAGTCATTGACCTTGTTCGTGCCTAAGGATGAGCATAGGCATAGTCCTTTTGTGCAGCAGCTGCAGGTGGCTGCTTTGCAGGCCCCTGCGCGCGAGCAATTACATTGGTTGCAACAGCGTTTAGAGCGTTTGCAGCGCGCCGCACAGGCACCTCAGGCCAGTGGGCTCATGGGCGTACCCAATGCGGGTGCTGGACAATTACGCGAACCTGTCCCGGGCAGGGCAGGCGGTGCAGGCGGGGCTGGCAGAACCGGCGCGGTAGGCGGGCCCAGCGGTCGCAAGGCCGCTGCTAAGAGCAGTGCCGCGGGCGCACAGCGCATTTATTTGCAAGTTCCTTTTGCAGAAAAAGACGAGGCCAAGGCATTGGGCGCTTATTGGGATCCCCAGGCGCGGCTGTGGTATATCCCGCCCGGTGTGCCTACGGGGCCTTTATTACAGCGTTGGCCCCGCAGTTCCCCTAAAGATAGTTAAGTGCGCCCTGCCAACAGCAGTGCGCAGGATTAATCGCGTTGGAATTGTTGGATGATTTGCTCTGCTAGGGCGATGACCGGGGCATCGACCATTTTACCGTCGACTGAAAATGCTGCCCCTTGGTGTTTTTTGTTGGCCTCTATCACACGTTGTGCCCAGTCGTGTTCATCGGCTGAGGGCATAAATCCACGATTAACGCCTGCGACTTGGCGTGGGTGAATGCAGAGCTTGGCCCCAAAGCCGTAGGCGCGTGCTTGTTGGACGGATTGTTCTAACAGCTGAGTATCTGTGGTTGATGGGGTAACCCCATCCACGGGAGCCTCTAATCCTGCCAGGCGTGATGCTAGGGTGAGCTCGGCTCTAAAGGCGTTGAGCTGTGTTTCTAACGGGTCACATTTCATGTCTAAATCGAGCTGGAAGTCTAGGGTTCCAAACATCAAACGATCGACGCCATCCAAAGTGCTCAGCAAACGAGCATGTGCCAACCCAACGGCGGTCTCGATGAGCAGGGCCAGCTGAGTACGCTTGGGTTTGAGGGTGACCACCTGCTCGACGTCGTAGGTGTTTTCAGCTTTGGGGACGACCCAGCCGCCTAGCTGAAACTCGCTAAGAGCATCCATATCATCGTGGCCCCATGGGCTGTTCAATGGATTGATACGTACCCAAATGCGCTTGAGTAGGGTTTCATCCTCGGCGCTTTGTTCTTCAAGCCAGTCGCACAAGGCATCGCGGGCCACTGCTTTGGCATCGATGGCGACGGCATCCTCGAGATCAATGATGACGGCATCGGCCTCGGTATCGAGGGCTTTTTCAAAGCGATCCACACGACTGGCAGGCACAAAGAGAAAGGAACGAATACTGGCCATGTTTTTCCTTTATTAAATGACCTCTCGGTCACGTAGTTCTGCGATTACATCTGCCTCATATCCTAACTGTTCGAGGATGGCGGCGCTATGTTCGCCCAATGCCGGGACAGGATCCATGCGGTATTCAAATGAGCTATGCACACCTGGAGGTAACAAAGCAGGCAGCGTGCCGATGGGGGACTCGATATGAGTCCAACGTTGGCGGGCCTGTAGTTGCGGGTGCTGCCAGAGGTCTTGCATGCTGTTCAAATGACCGTTGGCAATGCCAGCTTTTTCTAAACGCTGGATGACCTCGGCGATCTGTAGATCTGCAAAAGCCTGGTGGATAATTTCATCCAGTTGTGTACGGTTTTGGCTACGTTTGCTGTTGTTATCAAAACGGGGGTCAGTGGTGAGATCAGGCTGATGTAGGACCTCTTCGCAAAAGGTTTTCCATTCGCGTTCATTTTGTAGGCCCAAAATGACCGAGCGCCCATCGCCGGCGGTAAAGGGGCCATACGGATAAATGGCTGCGTGGCTGGCACCTGCGCGTGCGGGGGGCTGAGCCCCTTTGTAGCTGTAATACAAAGGAAAGCCCATCCATTCAGCCAGAGCTTCTAGCATGGAAACCTCGATGCGACCGCCTTTGTTCGTTTTATGGCGTTGCAAGAGCGCTGCCAAAATAGAGTTATAGGCATAAATGCCAGCAGCAATATCAGCGATTGAAATCCCAGCCTTTGAGGGGGTGTCCGGGGTTCCAGTCACGGATAAAAAGCCCGCTTCACTTTGGACCAATAGGTCATAAGCCTTTTTAGTGGTATAGGGGCCTTTTTCGCCGTAGCCCGAGATATCACAGACAATTAACTGCGGGTGCTCGGCGGCCAGGCTGTCGTAGTCCAGTCCCAGGCGCTTGGTCGCCCCAGGGGCCAGGTTTTGGACCAGTACGTCAGCTTCGGCCAGCAATTTGCGCATCACCTCCATACCTGCCGGATCTTTGAGGTTGAGGGTCAGGCTCTCTTTAGAACGATTAATCCAGACAAAATGTGAGGCCAAGCCGTCGACGCGATCGTCGTATTGACGGGCAAAATCGCCAACTTTGGGGCGCTCGATTTTAATGACGCGCGCACCCAAATCAGCCAGGTGGCGTGTGCACAAAGGTGCTGCTACCGCGTGTTCCAGGCTGATGACCGTAGTTCCTTCTAAGGGTCGCTGTGAGGATGTCATGAAATTTTCCTAATCTAAGAGTGTGTGGTGATTAATGATCCTAGTCTTTTTATTATTTCAGAAAAAGCCGTTGAATTGGCTGCTTTCAGTTAGGTGCCATATCTTTTCAATGGCTTGATCAACCTCGTTTGCGCTTGCGGCCTGAGCAAAAGAGGCCAAGACATGGACCTTTTCCTCGATTTCAGCGCGGCTGAGCGTGTTGCCGGGGTCGCCTTTGGGCTCGAGGACTTTGGCGTCATAGGTGTTGCCATCACGGGTGGTGACGGTGACCTTGCCAATCCATTGCTTGGGATAGGCACCGTCAACCTCTGCGTCCCAATGCATGTGAACGCGATTACGGATATTGATGACGTCTTCGGTAAAGGCGGCTTCTTCGAAGTCTACGACCGAGGCCCCGCCACGGGTAGCAATGAGGCCTAGTACGGTGCCCATAGAAAATTTAGCCTGGTGGACGGTTTGTGGGTCGACCACAGGGCCTAATACATCAATGGCGCCTTGGTGCACATAAGCATCGACGCGCTCGATGTCTGCGGCTTTGAGCCGGTTGTCCTGCATTGCTTTGAGTAATGCATCAGCAGCGGGGTGGGTATGACGGCATGAGGCGTGAAACTTGAAAGAAACCTCTAGTGTGGCCCAGCGTGTACCTAAGTCAGCGCATAGTTTTTCGGGGAAACTTTCGTTGGTCATGCCCGCGGCCATGCCTTGGGGGCCTTCGAGGATATGTTGGGCCCCTTTAAAGCCGTCTTTGGCCAGATAGGCCGCCATCAAACCGGCTGATGCTGCATGAGCAGTGTGTAGTTGCTTGGAGTCAGCCGCATCGCGTAAAAATTCCCAAAGGCCTGCAGCCTGTGTACCGCCAGAGCCAATAGCGTCCAAGCATTGGGTGGCGTCCAAGCGCAATAGCTTGGCCACCGCTGCGGCAGCTGCAACCGTACCAACGGTGCCTGTGGTGTGAAAAATAGTGTAGTGATTGCGGCCTAAGAACTCGCCAATGCGGATGCCGACCTCGTAGCCAGCCACGCTGGCCAGGATGATTTCCTCGCCAGTGCAGCCCAGATCTTGGGCCACTGCCAATACAGGTGGGAAAATCACCGCTGCAGGGTGAAAGACAGAAGCATTATGAACGTCGTCTTGTTCGATAAAGTGCGAAGAAGCCGCATTGACCATGGCCGCAAACAAAGGGGTGCTATGTTCGCGCGAGATCAAAACCTCGGCGCGGCCAGGGCCACCCGCCATGCGGCGGGCAAAACGAGCAATGCTCTCGACGGGGCGTGCGCCTTTGCCTGCCAGTGCCGAGCCAAACCAATCCAGCAGCAAGTCTTCGGTGCGACGGACAACCTCGGTAGGGATGTCTTTAAAGCGCAGATCGGCGATGAATTGGGCCAGCTGTGCGCTCTGAGCTGTTGTGTGTGTCGTGTTCATGTGAAATTCTCGTGTGTGTGAGGGGCAGCGTGCTTAGAACGAGCGGGGCAAGCCCAAAATGTGTTCGGCTACATAAGACAGAATCAAGTTGGTCGAAATGGGTGCAACCTGATAGAGGCGGGTTTCACGGAACTTGCGCTCAACATCATATTCCGCAGCGAAACCAAAGCCACCGTGGAATTGCAAGCACACGTTGGCGGCCTCCCAAGAGGCGTCAGCTGCCAGTAGTTTGGCCATATTGGCCTCGGCACCACAGTGTTTGCCAGAGTCAAAGAGGCTGCAGGCCTGATAGCGCATCAGATCCGCGGCTTGGGTGTTGATGTAAGCACGGGCGATGGGAAATTGCACGCCCTGGTTTTGACCGATAGGACGATTAAAGACTACGCGCTCGCTGGTGTATTGGGTCACCTTGTCGATAAACCAGTAGGCATCACCGATACATTCTGCGGCGATCAGCGCGCGCTCGGCGTTCAGTCCATCGAGGATATAACGAAAGCCCATGCCTTCTTCGCCAATGCGGTTTTCAACGGGGATTTTCAGGTTTTCAAAAAAGAGTTCATTGGTCTCGTGGTTGACCATGTTGGGAATGGGTTGTAGTTCCATCCCGTTGCCTAGGGCTTCTTTGATGTCCACAATAAAGATAGACATCCCTTCGGTCTTTTTTTTGACCTCAGCCTGTGGTGTGGTACGTGCCAGCAAAATCATCAAATCGGAATTCATCACACGTGAAATCCAGACCTTTTGGCCATTGACTACATAGTGATCGCCTTTGCGTACGGCGGTGGTTTTTAGCTGCGTGGTGTCCGTACCGGTGGTGGGCTCGGTCACTGCCATGGACTGCAAGCGTAATTCGCCCGACGCGATTTTGGGCAGATAGTAGCTTTTTTGCTCGTCAGAGCCGTGGCGCAGCAGCGTGCCCATATTATACATTTGTCCGTGGCACACCCCCGAGTTACCGCCCGAGCGGTTGATCTCTTCTAAAATTACTGATGCCTCGGTCAGGCCCAAGCCAGAACCGCCGTATTCCTCGGGAATCAATGCGGCCAGCCAGCCCGCCTCGGTGAGAGCCGTGATGAACTCGGTGGGGTAGCCATTTTCTGCATCAATTTTACGAAAATATTCAGCAGGGAACTGAGCGCATAAATCGCGCACTGCATCGCGGATGTCTTGGTACTGATCGGTTTTGTTCTGCATGTTGAAAGTCCGTGAGTGGTAATTAGGGTCAGTATTGAGTGATGAGTTTTTTAAAATGCC
The DNA here is from genome assembly GCA_035302345.1 of Paenalcaligenes sp. Classification (GTDB taxonomy): domain Bacteria; phylum Pseudomonadota; class Gammaproteobacteria; order Burkholderiales; family Burkholderiaceae_B; genus Paenalcaligenes. Next base: position 947 of record DATGSS010000023.1, on the reverse strand, counting down.
AACAGGTACTAAATAGTGGCCTGGGCACGCATGATGAGGCCACCGCCTTGATGTTCAGCCCACAGCGTAACGGTGTGGCCGTCTTCTTCGACGCGACCATTAAGGGTAAAACTGTCGGGGCAAAATGTGGGGCTGACCGCTCTGAATTCGTAGTTTTTGACTGTGGCTGCAGGCACATGCTCGTGCAGTAAGTCCAGTAGTAGCGTAGCCACCAACGGGCCATGGACGACCAGCCCGGGATAACCCTCTACCTCTTGGGTGTAGGGGGCATCATAATGAATGCGGTGGCTATTAAAAGTCAGGGCCGAATAGCGGAACAGTAAAACTGGATCAGGGGTGACGCTGCGTGACCACTGCGCTCCGGTAGGGGCCGCCGGTGGGGTGGGTATTTGAGCCTCGGGGGCCGGCATTTCGCGATAGACGATGTGATGTTTTTCATCGATGCACAGGGTGTGCCCACGATGGACCTGATGGTTAACCGTTACAAACACTAAATCGCCACTGCGCCCTTGTTTATGATCAACGGATTCGATGGTCGATGTTCGTTTGAGTGTGTCCCCAATGGCGATGGGCTCGTGAAAGCTTAACTCGCTGCTGGCCCACATGCGTCGGGGCAGAGGCACTGGGGGTAAAAAGCCACCACGAGCCGGGTGTCCGTCAGGGCCTGCCTCGGACAATGGGGACATCGGCAAAAAATAAAGCCAATGCCAGACTGGACGTAAAGGAGCCTTTAAAATAGACGCTGCATCATGATTCAGGCTGAGCGCCATTGCCTGCACAGGGGTAGGGTAGATCTGATCTTGGGCGGTTTCCTGCTTTCCCACCCATTGTTTTAAATGGGGCAAATTAATTGGCATCATCGTACTCACTTATTACTATTGTCTAATTTCTAGCATCGCCCATACTACTCTAATTGACAATTCATTTTTCCTAAACAGCCTTTTCAT
>DATGSS010000022.1:0-12322 GCA_035302345.1 Paenalcaligenes sp. | reverse complement strand
CGGCGCATTTCACCCAAACGGTGCTCATAACGCTCTGTAATACTTTGATTAAAAGCCTCGTCCTCCAGGGCGTTCAGCTGCTGCATCTCGTGATGTGGCAAGGTCAGCACCACCGATGAACGGTTGCCATTTAAGGGCAATAACGCCCGTGTTTGACCATAACCAAACCATTCCCAGGCGATATGTTCATGAGGAGCGGTATGCTCGGCTCTGAAAACCATCATGCTTCTGCCATAATCAATCATTGGAGAGGCGATCCCCATTGCGCGGCGGGTCGTAGAAAATCGACTGTCCGCTGCAACGAGCAGCTGACTATGAATTTGCTCTCTGTTTGCTAGGGTTACCGTCGCCTGTTGTGGGGATGTCGTGGTTGCCGTCACTGCGGCCTCGGTACGCAGATCCACATTGGGATGGTCTGCTATTTGCAAATAGCCTGCTTTGCGAATGAGATAATTAGGCACAAACCAGCCTAACTGTGACTGTCCGCCCAAGGATGCCTCTATAAACATGCCCTGAGTCAACGACCCATCCATAACGCGTGCATGACGCAAATTGGAAATTTCTTCCTCAGGGATATGCGCCCATAACCCCCACTGCTGCAATAAACGTCGTGATTCATGAGTCAAAGCGATCTCACGACCATCAAAAGTAGGATTTTGCAACTGCTCTAAAGGCTGGCGTTCCAGCAAAGTGACCTGCAATCCGGCTTCAGCCAAGGCATAGGCCAGGCTTAGACCTGTTGGGCCAGCCCCGATAATGGTGACATCAGTATTCATAGTGGGATGGTTTAATTCAAAAAATAACGGCAAAAAACAGCTGCCACCATTGTAGGGGTGACTGGCTGGGCTGATATTGATTTAGCTTAAACCTACCGTACGCAGCACCTGATGTACTCCAGGACTCACATCATGGCGCTGTAAAACCTCGTCCGGTGACAACCAGTGCACCGCCTGGGCATCATCACTAGCTACGGGTTGCCCGCCGAGCCACTCACAACGAAAACACAATACAACAAAATGCCGGATGATATTTTGCTGCTCATCGCGAGCAAAAACATTTACAGCCTCAATCAACTCAATCGCGCGCGCCGTTACCTGAGTTTCCTCGTAAAGCTCACGTACAACTGCATCGGTTAATGTCTCGCCCCATTTGAGCTTGCCCCCAGGGAAAGCTAGCTGCCCTTGATTGGGCGGCTGACCACGTTCGATTAAAAGCACCTGGCCCTCGTGCTCTAGAAAAGCAGAAACCCCGACGCGCGGGGTTAAAGGAATAGCTGCAGCAGATCGACTCATGAATAAACTCGATGGGTGATTAATGGTGTTTTAAGAGATAAATAACCTTTATTCATCAGCCGTTTGAAAAGAAAACACATGCGTACTTTGATGATGAGCGCTTTGTAATTGATCACTGCTCAGCGCGATATCAGCAAGAGAATAAGCATGCAGCGTATCAATAAAAGCCTTTTTAGCCTTATACAGCACGCCCTTGAGCTTGCATGTCGGGCTAATCACGCATCGATTATTTTCATCAAAACATTCTGCGATCTGCAAAGGCTCGAACTCACTCACCAGCACGCCTAAATTGATCTCCTCGGGAGCCTTGCCCAGCTTGAGCCCACCTTTTTGTCCACGCACGCCAATTAGATAACCATGCTGCGTCAGATTAGCAACTACCTTAGCCAAATGACTACGGGAAATATCGTAAAAAGTGGCAATTTCGGTAATCGTCACCAAGCGCTCAGGGTGGGCCAGGCTATAGAGCAAAACCCGAAATGCATAATCAGTGTGTTGTGTTAATTGCATCGCCGTTTTAGTCCCACAGTAGTATTAAATATATATTAACATTGGAAAGCTAACATGTTATAAGTATAAACATGAGTGCTAAACTCATGTTAAGTGTATCTCCTAGTAGAAAAGCCCTGCGGACAGCGCTCGTGCAACCGCAAATGTACGATGTGGGTGTGTTGCAGAACACTGTCTCGGGGCCTATCCCTAAAAGAATTCGTTACAGCGGTGTATGCCCCGCATATACCACCAGCCAATAGTTATAAGAGGCGCAGCATGATTCCTCTCCAGTCAAACACCACACAAACCAAGCAACCCGGCATTGGTTTTGCTTTCAAAACAGGGCTGGCGTTCAGACCATTTTTCTGGCTGGGTGCCGTCTTCTTGTTAATATCATTTGCCCTTTGGGCTGCATTTTGGCAAGGCAATCTGTTGGTTTCTCCACACGGTGGCATGATCTGGTGGCACCAACACGAAATGCTATTTGGCTTTGTCGCCGCAATAATCGTAGGTTTTCTCTTAACAGCCGTACAAAACTGGACCGGCATACCCAGCCTCAGTGGCCCCTCACTGTGGGCACTGGCAGGACTCTGGATCCTGGCGCGTTTTTTTATACTGTTTCCAATGAATATCAATGCCTACGTATTAATGGCATTAGACGTCGCTTTTTTACCCATCGTCGCAATCATCATGGGTAAATGGGTCATCCAATCCAAACGCTGGCGCAACCTAATATTCGCCCCTGTCCTATTGATATTCACAGCCGCCAACATTGGCCAACACCTAGGCGCAATCAACCAAAACAACGCGCTGGTCGAACGCAGCAGCTACCTAGCCGTCTGGGTAGTCATCAACCTAATTATCCTGCTCGGTGGCCGCGTTATCCCCTTTTTCACCTCGCGCGCCGTAGGAGTACAAATAGCAACCCCTGCTAAATGGCGCGAAATGACCATCCTGGGCAGCGCCCTAGGCATAAACATCCTGTTTTTAATAGGCCTATTTGGCGTCCCCATCCCCAAAATACTACTGGGCCTATTACTGACACTGACCGTCGTATTTAACCTCTGGCGCTGGAGCGCATGGAAAATAAACCACTGTTGGCATGAACCCCTACTATGGGGATTGCACATCAGCTACCTGTTCGTCATCTTTGGTGCACTCTTGTGGCTGCTCTCGCTGGGCAACCTAGTCCCCGTCGACAACGCCCTGCACGTCATGACCGTAGGTGGCATCCTAGGCATCATCCTAGCCATGACAGCACGCGTTAGCCTAGGCCACACAGGACGCCCGATCAAAGCACTACCCGGCCTCAGCTGGATGCTAATAGCAATCTTTGCAGCAGCACTCATCCGCGGACCATTATTGTGGATTTGGCCAGGATTTGCTGCGACCGCTTACCAGCTAAGCCTATTGCTTTGTTTCATCGCCTATCTATGGTTTGTCGCGTGCTACACCGTGCCTTTATGGACAACACGCATCGATGGACAGCCTGGCTAAAAAGCTCTCAGTTCAAGACGCTTGGAAGGAGTTGTTTTGCAGATGTTCCGAGCGTAGCGAGATATCAAAAAACAACTCCTGCAAAGCGACGGAGCAGTGGTTGTCTTGTCGGCCGGCAGGCAATAGCCACCTTGAGGCATGACAGGCATCGTAATGAAGTTTCCTCGGGACCTTGTTCGCTAACGCTCACTGCGCAGTCCACTCGCAAACTTCTTACGAGCCTTCTTTTGCTTGCTGGCCGATAAAGAAGATTATCCAAACACCTTGATGCGCTCGTCGTCTTCAATGAAGGTCTTTTCCATGGGCTCGCCTTCGATAGAGCCAAAAGGCATTTGTGCCCGTAATACCCACTGAGCAGGGATATCCCAGCGTTCGCGGATGGCTGCGTCTGCAAATGGTATGTAATGTTGCAGGCTGGCGCCGATGTTGGCGGCGGCCAAGGCTGTCCAGACGGCGAATTGGGCCATGCCGCTGGCATGTTCAGACCAGGTTGGGAAGTGCTCGGCGTACAAGGAGAAGCGCTCTTGTAGGTCGGTGACTGGGCCCATGTCTTCGAAAAACAGGACGGTGCCTATGCCGGCAGTAAAGCTGCGCAATTTTTCTTCGGTGGGGCCAAAGTTTTCAGCAGGTACCATGTCACGTAGGTGGTTTTCGATGAGCGTCCAGAATTCGACGTTTTCATCACCAAAGAGGATTACAGCCCGTGAGCTTTGTGAGTGAAAAGCTGACGGGGTGTGGCGCATGGTCTCGGTGATGAGTGCGCGGATTTCGTCGGAGCTTAGGCTGGTGTTTTTACCTAAAGCGTATTGGCTGCGTCTTTTTTTGAGTGCGGATAGAAAGTTTTTTGCCATTGTTCTCTACTTTTAAAGTTTATAAAAACGATTAATTAAGAAAATAAGTGGAATATAGGTGCAGCCATTCAGCCGCTGGGGCGGCTGTTGGCGTGATTTTAAATTTTTAATGGTTACCTGGTAGGTGTTTATGCACTGCGTAATGCAGGGGTATCAACCAGGACGATTTCTGCGGTTTCTAGTGCTTTTACTTCGATGCTGGTTTCGCCTGTGATGGCGGCGCCGTCGCGAGTATTAATTTCAATGCCATTAACAGTAATCACCCCTTGGGCGGGTACCAGGTATCCGTAGCGATCGGGGCTGTCGAATTCGTAAACGATTGTTTGGCCTTTTTCTACGGTGGCCCCCAGTACTCGTGACGGGGTGCGGATGGGTAGGGCATCGGTGTCTGTGTCAAAGCCACTGGCGAGGACGGTAAATTGTCCTGATCGCTCTTGCTGCGGAAAGCTTCGTGTGCCCCATGAGGGCGGTTGGTCGCGCATTTCAGGCAGTATCCATATTTGAAACAGTTGGGTTTCTGTGTTTTCGTGGTTATATTCAGAGTGAGTGATGCCCGTGCCGGCGCTCATGACTTGTACGTCGCCAGCTTCGGTACGACCGCTGTTGCCCAGGCTGTCTTTATGACTGATCGCTCCGCTTTGCACATAGGTGATGATTTCCATGTTGTCGTGCGGGTGCGGGGGAAAGCCTTGGTGGGGTTGGATTATGTCATCGTTCCAAACACGCAGGGTTCCCCAGTGATCGCGCCCAGGGTGGCGGTAGTGGCCAAAAGAAAAATGGTGACGGGCGTGTAGCCAGTTAATTTTTGTTTGGCCGAGTTGATTAAAAGGTCTGCGTTCTATCATGGTGGGCACCTATTTGCCTGTGTATTGATGATGCTTTCAGTGTAGGGGCTGCAGTGGTGTTTGAGAATATAAAAAATGGAATAACAGCCTTTCCATTTATCAATAAGGTCTGTTTTTACAGGGTGGTTTGCATATGAAAAAGCTCCCAGATTTCGAGGCATGGGCTATTTTTGCGACGGTGGCTAATGAGGGGTCCTTTGCACAGGCAGCGCAGCGTTTAGGCTTGTCGCAGGCGACGGTGTCCAAGGCGATTGCGCGGTTAGAAGAGCGTAGTGACAGTACGTTATTTCACCGGACGTCGCGGCAGATGACTTTGACTAATACAGGCGAGGCTGTGTTAGAGCAGGCTCAGGCGTTGTTGGATCAGGGGGCCGAAATAGAATCCGAGATTGCCGAGCAGGTAGGCCAGTTGTCAGGGGTGGTGCGGGTCTCTGCGCCGATGTCTTTTGGGGTTTCTAGCTTGGCGCCCTTGCTGCCGGCATTTATGGAAAGACACCCCGAGGTTGAATTGAACATCCATTTTGATGATAGTTTCGTGGATATTGTGGCCGAGCGCTTTGATTTGGCTTTGCGTATTAGCCGTTTAGAGGATTCCACTTTGCTGGCACGGCATTGCTGCGAGATTCGCACGGTGTTGGTGGCGGCGCCTACCTATGTCGAGCGTTTTGGGCTTTTAAAGCATCCCAAAGATTTATTGACACATCGGATTCTGATGTATGTTTATCACCGTCGCGGGATGCAGTGGCATTTTATGCACCCCGAAAAAGGGCGTTATGTGCAGGCTTTGCCCGAGCCAGTGATGCGCGTCAATAACGCTAATGGGATGTTGCCCGCTTTACGAGCAGGCTTGGGCGTGACGATGTTGCCCGAGTTTTTAGTGGCTGATGATCTGCGTACGGGGGCGTTGGTGCCAGTGTTGGGTGATTGGCAGGCCGAGCCCGCAGACCTTTATATTGTGATGCCGCCAGGGCGCAGGCGGCCGGCTCGGGTGAATGCGCTGATTGAGTATTTGGTGGCACAGTTGCGTGAGGAACCTTGGCAAATAAATTAGCGCACAGTGTCAGAACAGTGATGACTTTAGTAGGGGGTTCCTGTTGTTATGGTGGGGTTTGGTGTTAATGTAAGTAGAGAGGGTGAGGTTGGCAAAATTAAATATTTTTGTCTGTTCTCTTTATGGGATCACCTTGTAACAGGTGTATCATAAAGAATAATGACTATGGAGGACACTTATATGACACACCCAAATAGTTTCAATGCTCGTAGCGAGCTAAAAGTAGGTGATAAAAGCTACGAGATTTATAGACTAGAGGCTTTGCATGATGAGCACAATGACGTGCATTCATTGCCTTATGGTCTAAAAGTTTTACTAGAAAATCTGCTGCGCACAGAAGATGGCGTCAATGTCACTGCTGAGGACATTCGCTTTCTCTCTAGTTGGGAGCCTCGCTCCAAGCAAAGCCACGAAATTGCTTTTAGTCCGGCACGAGTTTTGCTCCAAGACTTTACGGGTGTCCCCGCTGTTGTTGATTTGGCCGCTATGCGCGAGGCCGTCACCGCACTCGATGGTGATGCACAGCGTATTAACCCGTTGGTGCCTTCTGAGTTGGTGATTGACCACTCGGTGATTGTCGATGATTTTGCCCACAATGAATCATTTATGCGCAACGTCGAGATCGAATACCGCCGCAACATCGAGCGCTATGAATTCTTGCGCTGGGGGCAGGATGCCTTTGATGATTTCAAGGTCGTTCCACCGGGCACGGGTATTGTTCACCAGGTTAACCTCGAGCATTTGGCGCGGGTAGTCTTTACTCGTGAACAAGATGGCAAGGTTGTCGCGTATCCTGATACCTGTGTGGGTACAGACTCACACACCCCAATGGTTAATGGGCTAGGTGTTCTGGCCTGGGGTGTGGGCGGCATCGAGGCTGAGGCTGCCATGTTGGGCCAACCCGTATCCATGTTGGTGCCACGTGTGGTGGGTTTCAAACTGACTGGCAAGCTCCCCGAGGGGGTGACTGCTACTGACTTGGTGCTGACCATTACCGAAAAAATGCGCAAGCACGGTGTCGTGGGCAAGTTTGTCGAATTTTATGGTCCTGGCGTTAGCGAGGTTCCATTGGCCAACCGCGCCACAATCGGGAATATGAGTCCTGAATACGGCTCTACAGTTTCGATGTTCCCCATCGACGAAGAAACACTGCGCTATATGCGTTTGACTGGCCGCAGCGAGGAACAAATCGCTTTGGTCGAGGCTTATGCCAAAGAACAGGGCATGTGGCACGATCCTGACCACGAACCCCGTTATTCCGAGCACCTCGAGCTAGACCTGTCCACAGTTGTCCCTTCTATTGCAGGTCCAAAGCGCCCCCAAGACCGCGTTGCCCTCAGTTCCGCACGCTCTGCGTTCCGTACTGAACTCTCGCGCATGCAAAATTCCGAGATAGCTGCCGAGCGCGAAGCACTCGCCGAGCAAAGCTTTCCTGCGTCTGATGCCCCTTCAGGGTCAACACCGCAGCTCCCCACGGCAACAGCCCATGTGACCTTTGAGGATGGCAGTGAGCACGAATTAGATCACGGTCTGGTTGCTATTGCAGCGATCACATCGTGTACGAACACCTCGAACCCCAGCGTGATGTTGGCTGCTGCATTGTTGGCTAAAAACGCTGTGGAAAAAGGCTTGCAGCGCAAGCCCTGGGTCAAAACCAGTTTGGCGCCTGGCTCACGTGTGGTGACGGACTATTACGAAAGGGCTGACCTGACCAAGTATTTGGATGCATTAGGCTTTAACTTGGTAGGGTATGGCTGTACCACATGTATTGGTAACTCGGGTCCGCTGATTCCAGAGGTCAGTCAGGCGATTCGCGATCATGACTTGGCCGCTGTGTCAGTACTATCAGGGAACCGTAACTTTGAAGGACGGATTCACCCTGAGGTCAAAATGAACTACCTGATGTCACCGCCGTTGGTCGTAGCCTATGCGCTGGCTGGCAGCATGAATTTCAATCTGCTCAAGGATCCTCTGGGCACTGATAAAGAGGGTAATCCTGTTTATCTGCATGATATCTGGCCCAGCACCCAGCAAATCGAAGAGGCCGCTGCGAAAACCATTACTGCCAAGATGTACGAGGATGGCTACGCTGATGTCTTCGAGGGTGACGATCGCTGGAAAAACCTACCCACCCCCAAGAGCTCCAAGTTCGAGTGGGACGAGGATTCCACCTACGTGCGCAACCCCCCTTATTTCGAGGGTATGACGCGCGAACCCAGCCCTGTCAGTGATATCAGCGGGGCACGTGTATTGGCCAAGCTCGGCGACTCAGTGACGACTGACCACATCAGTCCTGCGGGTGCGATTGTGCCTAATACACCAGCCGCAAACTATTTGGTTGAGCATGGGGTCAAGCCCATGGACTTTAACTCTTATGGTTCACGGCGCGGTAACCACGAGGTTATGATTCGCGGTACCTTTGCTAATGTGCGTTTACGTAACCAGCTGGCACCTGGGACCGAGGGTGGTTATACTCGTGACTTTACTCAGCCCGAAGGGCCGGTTTCAACTATTTACGATGCATCACGTAACTACATCAAAGAGGAAATCCCTCTCGTTGTGTTAGCAGGTGCCGAGTATGGTTCGGGATCGTCTCGTGACTGGGCAGCTAAGGGTACCTTGCTATTAGGTGTCCGGGCAGTGATTGCCAAATCCTACGAGCGCATTCACCGCTCCAACCTGATCGGTATGGGTGTGCTGCCATTGCAGTTCCCCGAGGGTCAGGATGCGGATAGCCTAGGTCTCGAGGGTGATGAGGTCTTTACCATCGAGGGCATCACCGAATTCAACGAGGGTCGGGTACCTGAAACCGTACGCGTGACAGCGGGTGATGTTAGCTTTGATGCGGTGGTACGCATTGATACACCGACCGAGGCGGATTACTACCGTCATGGCGGTATCATGCAGTATGTGATTCGCAATTTGCTGTAATCACTTGCGTTAATAGTTGATGTGCATCGTTTTGGTGCACATTGCCAAAAGGGCCACATCGGTTGATGTGGCCTTTTTTGATGATGTAGGCTTTCCATGTCATAGGTTGTTTTGTGCCTGAGAATAATAAATTCGTGGGGTTGTGTTTGTTTTGCTGCGGCTCTTGGGCTACATTTGTTTTGTTTAAGAAGGCGGGGTTCCTTGCTGTGACGGCGGGGTTTTCTTGCCATGGCAGCAGGGTTCTCCTGTTTGCTGCATTGTTGTTTTAGCAAGAGGTTTGAAAATGAGTGTTCATAAAAGCCTAAAGCGGCGTACTGTGCCCGAATTGATGGCGTACAAAAATGAGAAAAAAATCGTCGCCTTGACGGCTTATACTGCACCTTTTGCCCGTATATTGGACGGTGCTTTAGATATGATTTTGGTGGGGGATTCCACCGCCATGGTGGGGTATGCCATGGATGATACCCTGAGCATTACGGTTGAGCAGATGACGGCTCACGGCAAGGCTGTGGTGCGTTCGACGCAGCAGGCTTGTGTTGTGATTGATATGCCTTTTGGCAGTTTTCAAGAATCTCCCGAGCAGGCGTTCCGCAATGCCTCATATATGCTTGCGCATAGTGGCGCAGCTGCGGTCAAGCTCGAAGGGGGCGCGGCGTTGGCTGAAACAACCCGCTTTTTGGTCGAACGTGGGATACCCGTGCTCGCTCATGTGGGGTTGATGCCGCAGTATGTAAATACGATGGGTGGATTTAGGGCCCAGGGCATGAATGACGAGGCCGCTGCGTTGGTTGAGCGCGACGCGTTGGCTCACCAACAAGCCGGTGCATTTGCCGTGGTGTTAGAAGGGGTGGCCGAGCCTTTGGGGCGTCGTCTGACGCACGAGCTCAGGATTCCAACCATTGGGATCGGGGCTTCTCCGGCGTGTGATGGTCAGATTTTAGTGACTGAGGATATTCTGGGGCTCAGTGGGCCGCGGATCCCGCGTTTTGCTCAGCAGTTTTCCGATGTGGGCGCTGTGATCGAGCAGGCTGTGCAGCAATACGCCGATCAGGTTCGCGAGGGTACTTTTCCCACCCTAGATAACTGTTTTGGGGTCAAACGTTCTGAATAATTACGCTACCAATGGCGTGATGCGCTGCCGTGTGATGGGTGGGGCATTGCCGTTTGTGGTTTTGTTGTGATTTTTATTAATGGTTGATTAGGGGCCAAGGACATGTGGGATGATTTGCCGCTGTGGTTGGTGGGTGGGGTGGCAGTCATTGCGCTTGTCCTCGTGTGGGTCAGTGGATTGCTGATTCGCCGCACGCGACAATGGATGGTGCTGCAGACCCGCTATGAGTATTTGCAGCAGCAACAGTCCACGGACGAGGCCCAGGTGCTGTCTTTGACACAGGAAAACGAATTATTAAAAGATCAGGTGTCCGAGCTCGAGCGCGAATTAATCCGTTTGCAAAGTATCCAACAGACGCAGCAGTTTAATCAGCAAGGTCAAAAAAGCCTGGATGAGGTGTTGCGTCCGTTGCGAGAGCAAATAGAGCGCTTTCAACAACGTTTGAATCAAGTGCATAGCGAGTCAGTACGTGGGCAGGCCGAGTTAGGTTCCGAGCTACGGCGTGTGATGGAGGTGGGTCTGCAGATGAGCTCTGAGGCTGAACACCTGAGTCAGGCCCTAAAAGGTGATAACAAGCGCATGGGCACATGGGGTGAGCTTTTATTAGCGCAAACCCTGAAAACTATGGGCTTGGTCGAGGGGCAGCATTTTATTGCGCAGCCGCGTTATAGAGACGCGCAGGGGCAACTGTATATTCCCGATTTTGTAGTCAATTTACCTAATGACACGCATCTTATTTTGGATAGCAAGGCATCATTAGTGGATTATGACCGGGCGTTGCAGGCAGAAACCCCCGAGGCGCACGCACAAGCGCTGAATGATTTGGTCAAAGCGTTCGAACGCCATGCGGATGATTTAGCTAAGAAAAACTACCATGCGCTCGAGCAACTGAATAGCCCCGATTTTGTGTTGATGTTTGTGCCTATAGAACCGGCTTATCTGGCTGCTATGTCGCATCAGCCGCAGTTATTTGAATATGGGCTGCGTAAGAATGTGATTATCACCTCGCATACCAGTTTAGTGCCTATTTTAAGGACTATTGCCCAGATTTGGAGTCTGGCAAAATCCCATGAGCACGCTCATGAATTAGCACAGCAGGCAGGGAGTATTTTTAGCCAATTAAATTTGTTGGCCGATCGTTTGCGTCGGGTGGGCGATACCATTAATCAACTGACTAATCATTACAACAGCAGCGTGACAGCCTTGGTGGGTCAACAAGGGGTGTATGCCAAGCTACAGCGTTTTGAGCAGTTGGCACCAAATCATTTACAAGCACGCCCTGACGTACAAACGGTGCATCGACAGGTGCATACACAGCGTCTAAAGGTGGGTTCGCAAACGGACTCAAAGGCGGGTGCTGTAGAAAAAGATATTAAAAATGGGGTAGAGGAGGCTGCCAAGAGGGATGAAAACGATGCTGTGCAAGTGGGCGCTGATGAGGATTCAAACAGGGATGCGTAGGAAAGAGTAGCGGCTATAAAAAGAAAAATGAAAGTTCTGCGCGTTTAGGATGGGTTGAAATGGGATTGTTAGCAGCAATCCTATTTTTGTTTAGGATCTTTGTGGGGTTTGGCCCAAGTGGGTCTGAGCTAAAAACTCAGGCCATTCTTGCAGCGACATGGGCTTAGAGAAATGAAAGCCTTGAACGGCGTCAAAACCCAGCTCTTTAAGGGTTTCAAGATCTTCCTCTTGTTCAACTCCTTCGGCAATGCTGTGCAATTGCAGGCTGTTGGCTAGGGTTGCAACCATTTTAGCGATGGTGCGTAGCTCGGCATCTTGGGCGATGCCGGTGACCAGGCTGCGATCGAGTTTCAGCCCGTATAAAGGAAAGGAGCTGATGGCGGCTAAATTAGAATAGCCGGTTCCAAAGTCATCTAATGAAAAACGATAGCCAAGCTGATTTAAAAAACGCATGATGCGATTGGCTTCTTTGACGTTTTCCATGAAGGTGCCTTCGGTTAGCTCAATAATTAGCCGTTGGCCCATTTCTGCGCGTTGACTCACAAGCAGGTCAATAAACTCGGGGAAATAAATGGAATGAAATTGCAGCGGGCTGACGTTGATAGACACGTTGAGCCCTGGATAGTCATTTTGACGGATAAATTCGCGTGCTTGTTCTAAGGCCCATAGGCCTAGGCTGTGAATGAGGTTTTCTTTTTCTGCCAGTGGGATAAATCGAGTGGGGCTGATATTGCCCAATGTAGGGTGCTGCCAGCGCATTAATAATTCAACCCCGATTAATTCGCCATTGA
>DATGSS010000021.1:0-13670 GCA_035302345.1 Paenalcaligenes sp. | reverse complement strand
ACACCAAATCATTCCGTTTATGGAACAGACTGATCAACAAGTGCTTTTTGAAAGCTACTCGGGGGGCATTGCCGAGATCAAAGCACAGGTAGAATCAGGACGCGTGCAATGGGATGTGGTTGATATTGAAACCATTGACCTAGAGCGTGCTTGCGCCGAGGGACTGCTCGAAGAGATCCCGCTGGATGTGCTCCTGCCCGCTAATGATGGCCGCGCCGCTGCTGATGATTTTTTACCCGATGCCCTAGAAAATGAGTGTGGTGTGGGTCAAATGTTATGGAGTACTGTTTTTGCCTATGACTCTGAGGCGCTACAAGATACCCAGATAGAAAGCATCGAGGATTTTTTTGCAGTGGATGAAATCCCCGGGAAACGGGGTTTACGCAAACGCCCCCAGGTAAACCTGGAGTGGGCTCTGTTGGCTGATGGGGTGCCTGCAGAAGAGATATACGAGGTCCTGGCCACCGACGAGGGGCAGGCACGCGCATTTGCCAAGCTAGATTCCATCAAAGACCAAATAGTTTGGTTTGACAGCTGGTCGCAGGCCCCGCAATTACTCAACGATGGCGGTGCGGTATTAGTACAATCCGCACATGGCCGCTTCTACGATGCCATGGCCAAAGAGGGCAAACACTTTACCATTGTCTGGGACGGTCATATTTACGATATGGATGCTTGGGGCATCGTCAAAGGCACCCCTCATTTAGACCAGGCTATGGATTTTGTTGCCTTTACGACTGGGACACAGCCATTAGCTGGCTTTGAAGATGTTGCCTATGGCCCCACCCGGCAGTCTTCTCTTGATCAGGTTGACGAACAAGTGCTGCCCTATCTACCCAGTTCGCATTTAGAGGTTGGCCTAAAGGCAGATGGTTTATTCTGGGCGGACTACGGCGAGAGTCTAGGAGAGAAATTCCATGAATGGCTCTTGCGATAATCCTACACCGCCCCCGACGCTGTCATTAAAAGTGCGGCACAATGAGCGCCGCAATCGCCGTCAATTGCAGCGACGTGCTTTGTGGTTGGTTTTGCCGTTATTGCTTTTCATTGTGTTCAATTTTGTGGCCCCACTCAGCCATATGCTTTATCGCAGTGTCCATAATGATGGCATTGGCCAGCTCATCCCGCAGACTAGCGCCGCACTGGCACAATGGACGGATCATAGTCAGCCGCCTACTGACGCCATGCAGACCTTTACGCATGAATTACAGGCCTTGGCACAAAACCGTCAAGCCGGCAAACTAGCGGCCGCTGTCAACCGCCACTTTGTGGGTGCCACCAGCACCATTAATCGTACCGCACGCAGTTTACGGACGGCCGCCTTGCCTGGCAGCACACAACAAGCCCAAGACTTTCTGGCGCAAGCCGCCCCACAATGGTTGGAACCCGAGCTCTGGCTGGCCATTCGTCAGGCCAGCCGAAACTTTACAGACAGCCATTACCTGACTGCATTAGATCTAGAGCGTAATGCTCAGGGGCAATTACAGGCGCGCCAAGACACACGTATTTATTTGCAACTGTATGCCAAAACCCTGGGCATGGCAGCTCTGATCACATTATTATGTGCCTTATTAGGCTACCCATTAGCCTATGTGCTGGCTCGTGCTCGTCCCGCAGTACGCAACCTGCTACTGATTTTTGTACTGCTGCCCTTTTGGACCTCTTTGCTGGTACGCACTGCTGCCTGGATGACCCTGCTGCAAAGCAACGGCATCATTAACCGCGCGCTCGTCTGGATCGGGCTGGTGGATACACCGCTAGAGCTGCTTTATACGCGGTTTTCTACCGTCTTGGCCATGACCCATATCTTGCTGCCATTTATGGTGCTGCCTTTATTCAGTGTGATGCGGGGCATCAATCCTGCCTATATGCAAGCAGCTCTTTCCATGGGCGCGCGGCCTATCCAGGCTTTTTTAAAAGTGTACCTCCCCCTTTCAGTGCCAGGCCTAAGCGCAGGAGCGTTATTGGTATTCATCATTTCTATCGGTTATTACATCACCCCGGCCCTGCTAGGCGGTACCGATGGACAAATGATTGCCAACCTCATTGCCTTTCATATGCAGGAATCCAATAACTGGGGGTTAGCTGCGGCACTAGGCGGGTTATTGCTTGTCACCATTTTGAGCCTTTATTGGGTCTATGAACGGCTCATAGGTACTACCAAAATGCATTTATATTAGTGCTGCTTTGCCATGAATCCCGCGCGTTATTCTCTGTCTCATCGGTTAGGTCAATGGCTGCTGAATTTAATTGCAGCATTAGTCTTGCTGTTTTTAATTTTTCCTTTGATTATCATCATCCCCTTATCCTTTAACAGCGAACCCTTTTTTAGTATTACCCCCGAAATGCTGCGTTTAGAGCCCGAGGCCTTTTCACTGCGTTGGTATCAACAACTATACGATGCATCTAACTGGCATTTGGCCATTCGTAATAGTTTTTTAATCGGTGGTTGCGCCACACTGCTGGCAACTACACTCGGCACCTTGGGTGCTTTGGGGCTGAGCCAGCCACACATGCCAGGGCGTCGTTTGATAACCGCATTACTACTGTCCCCGATGATAGTGCCCGTTATTATCTTGGCCGCAGGCATGTTTTTCTTTTATGCGCCTTTTAACCTAACCAGCTCTTTTACCGGGCTGATACTGGCCCACGCCACCTTGGGCATCCCTTTTGTAGTGATTACAGTCACCGCAACCTTAACAGGACTGGATCCCGCTTTTTATCGGGCCGCGTTGAGCCTGGGGGCATCCCCCTGGCATGCCTTTCGAACGGTGGTGTTTCCTGCCATTCGCCCTGGGATCATCACAGGGGCAATATTTGCCTTTATCACGTCATTCGATGAAATTATTATTGTGCTATTTCTAGCAGGCCCAGAACAAAAAACAATCCCCCGCGAGATGTTTTCTGGTCTGCGCGAACAAATCAACCCCAGTATTTTAGCGGTGGCTACCGTGCTAATTGCATTTTCTGCGTTATTTTTACTGTGTTTATCGCTCTTGCAGCGCGGCAGCCGACGCCTAAAAGCACAGATCAGCCCGCCAGCCTAGTCCCAACCTGACTTTAGTTTTTTAAACCTAGCGCTAAATTGGAGCCATAACGGTGGCACACTAGCCTTTAAAGGGCGATGGTCAGCTCGCCTAGCTTTTCCACTAGTTTCATATTTTCAGCATAATCCACAGGACACGCGATCACAGATACCCCGGATTCGCTTAGCGCCTGTCGCAATGTGGGTAAAAGCTGCTCGGCGCTTTGTACCTCATAACCCTGAGCACCAAAGCTTTGGGCGTATTGCACAAAATCTGGATTGCCAAAATCTACGCTATCATGAGCGCCCTCTTCGATATCCATTTTCCATTTGATTAGTCCGTAACTATTATCCACCCACACCAAAACTTTTAGCGGTATATTTTCACGCACGGCTGTTTCTATTTCTTGTGAATTCATTAAAAAACTGCCATCACCCATTACCGCCAGAATCTTTTTATCCGGACAGGCTAAATGCGCCCCAATTGCTCCTGGCAATGCAAAAGCCATGGTCGAAAGACCATTAGAAACAATACAACTCAAAGGGCTATAAGTTGGGTATAAACGGGCCATCCACATTTTAATGGCACCGGTATCGGCCAACACAATATCCTCATCACCCAAAGCTGCACGAATATCAGCCACCACGCGCTGGGGCTTGAGCGGAAAGTCATCGCTCTTTTGGCCTGACTGCAACTCGTCTCGTAAAAGGCCTCGAATTAAAGCGGCATTCGCCACACTCTGATCAGCCATCGTTGCCTCACCCAGAGCCGCCTCAAGAGCCGCATGCAAACCCTGCAAAGCCACAGGTATATCCGCGATAATACTCACCTGAGGATCATAATGAGCATCCACGTCGGGTAAAAATGTATTGAGATGAATAATTGTTTTATCTTTTAGTGGGTTAATCCTTATGGGTGCGAACTCTTGCAATTCATAGCCCACTGACAAGATCACATCGGCCTGATCAAAGGCAAAGTTTTCATAATCATGGCGCATAAAACCAATCACACCCAATGACTCTGGGTGACGATCGCTGATCACCCCCTTGCCCATAAAGGTGGTGGCAACCGGGATTTCAAAGCGTTGGGCAAAGGCCGACAAAGCCCCGCTGGCCCCAGTACGCGCCACCCCATGCCCAGCTAAAATCACGACCCTATGCGCCTGGCTCAAAGTAGCCACTGCCTGAGCAATAGCCTGCGCATCGGGATAGCTTTTAGGTAAAGGTGCTATGGGCAATGGTTTTAAAGCTGTCGGCACCTGGGCGGCCTCGATGTCCTCAGGGATAGCTAAATAGCTCGCCCCTGGGCGTTCGGCCTGGGCCATTTGAAATGCCTGGCGGATCATCTCGGGCACGGCTTGTGCAGTCACTGCCATATCAGCCCATTTTGTCACCGGGCGAAACATGGCCACCAAATCAACAATCTGATGTGATTCTTTATAAATGCGATTTAAACCGACCTGGGCGCTAATCGCCACCAGCGGGCTAGAATCAGTCTGAGCATCAGCAGTACCCAATAAAAGATTAATAGCCCCGGGCCCTAATGTCGCTGTACACACCCCGGCACGCCCGGTTAAGCGCCCGTAAATATCCGCCATAAAAGAAGCGCCCTGCTCATGGCGCACTAAAATAAAACGTATTTTGTCTGATGCCGTCAAAGCGCGTACTAACTTGATATTTTCTTCGCCCGGAATACCAAATACATACTCTACTCCCTCATTTTCTAAACACTGCACCATCAGCTGAGCGACACTTTGTTTCTGGTCATTCATAGTTTTCCCTCGGTCTTCCTACGAAAAAAATCAGTCAATATTGAAACGGGCTGCTTTTTTATTCTCACAGCCAACACTGCCCGCGTGACGGTTAAGAGGATTGCCAATACTGATAAGTTAAAAAACCTAAATAAGTCATTAATAATGAACTAAATAGGTGTAAGAAAATAATGACAAATCCCGCCAATACGCGATCGTTTTGAAAGCTTTCTACCACCTCGATCGAAAATGTAGAAAATGTTGATAGCGCTCCGCAAAACCCGGTCAACAAGAACAATCGCCACTCAGCGCTAAGGCCAGGCAGTTGACTAAAAAATGCTAAAGCGAGACCAGCGATATAGCCCGCAATAACATTAGCCAAGTAGGTACCCAAAGGCATTACAGACCACAGGGCATTAAATTTAACGCTAAGCCCCCAGCGCAATATACCCCCTAGAGATGAGCCCACGGCGATGCTCATAAGCGCTTTAAACATGGCGTTCTCCTAATGGCCCGATATCTCAGGAGACATCAGCTGCCCCCTTGGCGGGGGGCTGGGTATTGTCTTGGGTGTGGCCGATTAATAGCTCGCCGATCATCGTACTGTCTATATTTTCTCCATTGAGTACCCGCATGAGAATCTCACCCCCCAATTCGGTCAAAGAAAATGAAAAATCAGCGCGCAACAAGCCTATTTTTTTGCGATTGCTTTCCTCATTAATGATGGTCACGGTTTTAACATTGCCGGCGATTTCATTAACTGCTAACAATATATAGGTGTTTTCTGCATCATTATCCTCGAGCGCCATCACACACTGCGCATCTTTGACCGAGGCCTGCTCAAGAGTGGTGATGGAGCTCATTTCACCAGTCACCACGGCCGCATCTGCAGGATACAAATTGCGCTGATCTTCCGGGCAAACCACCATCACATTCATTTTGCGTCTTTTTAATCCTTGGTAAACATATTGTGCGAGCAAGGAGGTACCCACAATCACATAATGATTTTTCATCCGCAACAACCTCTTTTGAACAATTTCTTGTGTATCACGCACTAATGCGCCAGCAACATAAACCACCGAGGTAGTGAAAATGGTGATCCCAAAAACCACAATACTGATGGTAAACATCCGTGCCTCAACGGTCACCGGCACTATATCACCATAGCCCACCGTAGCCATGCTGATCATAGAAAAATACAAGGCGGTAAAAGGATCATCGATTTTAGGTTTGTAGTGATCACCTAAGTAAAGCGTTCCTAAAACAGAATACGCTGCCAAAACAACAATACTAAATAACGCAATTGCACTGGTGTTAGTTGTGCTGTGATTAGTAAACCCCCTCCAGGCATGCAACAACAGCACTAATAAAGTAATAGAATACAAAGCGTGCCAAAGGTATTTCACACCCATGCTGATATCAATCAATATCAGCAATGAAAGAATCAAAACGCTAAATAACCAGGCAATACGTGAACGAAATGATAAAGAAATACCCAAGCCAATTAGAATAATGCCTAATGAGAACCGCGGCAGGTCTAATAGCTGTATAAACCCCAGTGATTGCAGCCATTCGGTAAAACCATGGGTGCGCCAATCAATATGGCGGCTATAGGCTTGCACAATAGGTGCTATCAACCACAACCCATTGATCATGGTTAATAAAGACAGGAACCTGGGAGCACTAAATAAAATGGTAAATCGATGGATCACTGTATGTAAAAAATGCATTGGGCTCCCTAAATCAAACGAATTATTATTGGTTATGGTGCGACCATTACAAACAGTATTGGGCCTACTCAGGAAATTTAATTATACGTTTTTTTCTCGCGGCCCAATAACAGCCCACCCAATATAAGAACCGCACCGATCAGCATGAGTATATTCCACTGTTCTCCAAATAAGATCCAAGCCTGCAAGGCAGCCAAGGGCGGAACCAAGAAGAACATGCGGGCTACTTGGTGGGCCTCGCCTCGTTTTAGCATAATCATTAGAAACCAAATGGCGCCAATGGATATGGCTAATACTAACCAAGCCAATGTTAGCCACAGTGACAGTGTAAATTCTATGCGAAAATCTTGGGTCAAGAGACAGGCTAACAAAAACACAAAAAACGCACCGAAATATTGAAAAAATAATCCCTCTACTTGGCCCATGGCTTGATCCATTTTCTTTTGCCACAAAGTAGCAAATGAAATCCCGACCAGTGAAATCAAACACCACACCAGGCCCACCCCGCTAAGGTGGTATTGATCGTTTACTACATCAAGCCCACCCCCAAGCACTAGCGCGGCACCCACTGCACCGATCAAAAAACTAAGCCATTGCTGCGCAGATAACTTGACTCCAAAAATTGGCTTGGATAGCACCGCAGTTAATAGTGGATGCATGGTCACCAATAAAGCCGTCACACCGGGAGCCATACCTGCTTGAATGGCTGCAAACACGCCGCCTAAATAGGCCCCATGCAATAATACTCCCACCCCCATTTGTTGCGCTTGCGAACGACGATTTCCCCATTGCGCTTTTTGTTTTCTAAACGCCAATAATAAAAGCAATAATGGCATTGTTAACAGGCTGCGCATCAGTAGCAACATAAAGGGGCCCGCATCTCGGACTCCAAATTCGGCCGCAGAAAAACCGGTAGAAAACAGAAAAACAAAAAGAAAAGGAATCCACATGGAACAATAGTTTTGGGTGAAATTTAAAAATATATGTCTAAATCAAAATCACAATGCGAGCTGCAGGCAAAAAAATTGCCCCCGCTCAGATAGAACGAGGGCAAATTTTGATTCAAAGCCAGGGGAAATTACTTTCCTGAATAACTAGTGAATCTATATTAGCTGGCCTAAAGACCCAAAATCATAATTATGGGCATTTGGCAAAACGCAAATATGGCAGACGAACGTCAATTTCACCATATTCTGCGCGTGCAGCATCATCATCCAGGCTGAGTGCCACAATGACATCCTCACCTGGATTCCAATCAGCCGGCGTGGCCAAAGGAACGCCATCTGTTGCCTGTACAGCATCCAGTGCGCGAATGATCTCAGCAAAGTTGCGCCCTACAGACATAGGGTAATTCATGGTCAGGCGGATTTTCTTGTCAGGACCAATAATGAATACGGTACGGACAGTCGCGCTGTCTGCTGCGGTACGGCCATCGGGTAGGTAGGCATCTGCGGGCAGCATGTCGTATAGTTTGGCCACATTTAAGGTGGTGTCATCAATGATAGGAAAATCGGCCTGGGATCCGGCAAAAGCCTCGATATCGCGGAGCCATTTTTGGTGATCATCAACATCATCCACTGAGACGCCAATGACTTTAGTATTACGCTTTTGGAACTCGGGCACCAAACGGGCTACAGCACCAAATTCGGTAGTGCACACAGGCGTAAAGTCTTTGGGATGGGAAAATAAAATAGCATAGCTGTCGCCAATCCACTCGTGAAAGTCGATTTCGCCTGCGGTGGTATCGGCGGTAAAGTTGGGTGCTTCATCATTTAATCTAAGGGACATTATTAGCTCTCCACAGTAAACACTATTAGGCTTTGCAGCACTGTTGCTTATCACTTTAATGCTAGCATAAAGACCTCTTGAACAAACCCACAGCTTGGTTATAAGCAATTAACCAAATGGAATCACACATCATTTCCAAATGACTAGCACCTATCATTTTACCCTAGTAACAGCCTTTGCTATTTCACGTTGAGCTCGGCTAATACCTATTTAAAGAACAAACGACTGTCATAGCCGCAATAGGTCAATACGATGGGTCATTAGCATTCATCATAGAATAAAGCTAAAATTGGGCGCTTTTGCAGCACTTTGCACTTTGCACTAAGTATTTACAGATTTACAGCTCACCATTTGTCAAAAACCTCTAGCCGCATGCAATCATCTAATTCTCGTCAACCTGCTTGGCTGCGGGCATTGCGCTATAGCATGCCCATTGCCATGGGCTATATACCTGCCGCCATTGCATTTGGGGTGTTAATGCGTGCTGCTGGATTTCCTTTTTGGTGGTCTTTAGCACTGAGTGTGCTGCTGTATTCGGGTGCGGCCCAATTTGCGCTAATCCCCATGCTGGCACAGGCTATCCACCCCCTTTCTATGTGGGTCAATGTCAGCATCATCAACTTGCGGCACATTTTCTATGCCCTGCCCTTGTTAAAGAGCTTACCCAAACATCGTGGGCAACGCGCTTATTGCCTGTTTGGCCTAACCGATGAAAGCTTTTCCACACTGATGACGTTGCGCCGCACGGAGCAGCGCCGCATCATGCTGCCATTCATATTTTTCAATCAATGCAG
Organism: Paenalcaligenes sp.; assembly: GCA_035302345.1. Taxonomy (GTDB): domain Bacteria; phylum Pseudomonadota; class Gammaproteobacteria; order Burkholderiales; family Burkholderiaceae_B; genus Paenalcaligenes. The sequence goes on along the minus strand of DATGSS010000021.1, from coordinate 4,582 downwards.
CTGGGTGCTCGGGACACTGGTTGGGCTGTTGTTAGGAGCCGAGCTCAACGAGCTGATCCCAAACCTAGATTTTGCACTCACGGCCTTGTTCGTCATATTGGCTTATGAACAGTACAACAGCAATCGCCAAGCATGGCCTATTTATATGGCTATTGCCGTTTTTGCAGCCATGCATTTAATAATGCCTGATTATGCGTTGCTGCTCACCATCATCACATGCGCCATTTTAATTATGCTGAGGGCAAAAAAAAATGAGCAGTAATAGTAGTTTTCTTATTGTTCTGATCAGCACTGCCGTTACTACTTTTTTCTTGCGTGCGGCACCTATTGTGATTCCGCGCAAATGGCTGGCCTCTCCTCTGTTGCAGGCACTGAATCGTTTTTTGCCCTTGTGCGTCATGGTGGCACTGGTACTAACGACTTTTACTAAATTCGAGGCCCCTATCTTGGCGCCAGCCATTGCACAGGTGTTGGCACTAATCTTTGTCCTGATTAGCTATATTCGATTTAAAAACGTTTTGCTCTCAATGCTATTAGGCGTAGGCAGCCTAAATGGTTTGCTGTATTTGTTTGGTAGCCTTTAATGCCCGTACCAAGACGAGGTTTTGATAGAATGCAAATAGGCTCATGTAGTTACAGAGCCCTAAAGAACTGCCCCAGGGGCATTTACCAGCAATCCAATCTATAAAAGGTTTTCATCATGACCCAATCCACCTGGCAACAAGTCTACGATTTTTGGTTCAAGGAATGCACCGCTGAGGACTGGTTCGGCAAAAACCCCGATTTCGATAAGCTCATCTGGGATCGATTTGGCGATATTTGCGAGGCAGCAGCACGCGGAGAATGCTATGGCTGGCGTGATACCTTGCGTGGACGCTTGGCGGAAATAGTTGTGTTGGACCAGTTTTCGCGCAATGTGTGGCGCGATACACCACGCGCATTTAGCCAAGACGGTATGGCATTAGTTTTGGCCCAAGAGGCAGTACAACACCCTGAATATCCGCAGCTAGGACAACGGGAACGCCAGTTTATTTTAATGCCTTATATGCACTCTGAATCACGTGCCATACACGAGGTGGCTGTCGAATTATTTACCGCGCTAGGCGATGAGCAAACCCTAGAATATGAACATCGCCATAAAGTAATTATTGACCGTTTTGCTCGTTATCCGCACCGCAATAAGATACTAGGCCGACAATCTACTGCCGAAGAGATTGAGTTCCTAAAAGAACCCCACTCATCTTTTTAAATATAGTTGCTTGGATAATCCTATCTAGCGCTAATCGCCAGGTGAATCATCCTCAAAAGTAGTTTCCAAATTATCAGGGTGACAGTCATCCAAACCGCTCTGTTCGTCAACCTCGCAGGTGATCCCAGGCATGTCCTCGATATCGTGTAACACCTGTTTTTCTTGGGGTGTACAGGCTGCGACCAAAAATAGCAGTGCTAAACAAGCAGAAAAGAGTGTTTTTTGTAGCATTTGTTCCTCTGAAAAATAATTACTGCTAAAAAACAATTACTACTTATAGTTTATACTGAAAAATGCTTGTTTTTACTCACTAATACAAGGAGTACAAATAAATGAGTCGTCTTGCAGTTACAGAAAAAATCATTGCCCAAAAAGTAGAAAAAGGGCTCCAGTGGAAAGACATCGCCGAAAAAGTAGGTGCAAGCAAAGAATGGGTAACCGCTGCCTGCTTAGGCCAGATGACACTCACAGAAGCACAAGCCACCACCGTGGCTCAGATATTCGATCTGAGTGACAGCGAGCGCAAATGGCTTATGCAAGTACCCTACAAAGGCTCACTACCTACCGAAATTCCCACTGACCCATTGATCTATCGTCTCTACGAGCTGGTCAATGTCTACGGCACTACCATTAAAGAACTCATCCACGAAGAATTTGGTGATGGAATCATGAGTGCCATTGATTTTGATATGGATATCCAAAGAGAGCACCACCAGGATGGAGACCGCGTCAAAATCACCATGAATGGGAAATTCTTGCCCTATAAAGAGTATTAATACTCTTTAAAAAACCCGATGCGGTTGCATCGGGTTTAAATATCACAATTAAAAATATGGGTGCGGGTGTTACGACGATGTAGCCTGCACCGATTCATCGACTGATGCGTTAGGGTCCTGGGCAAACAGCAATAATAAATTAATGCCGTGTTTATAGTATTCCCCCTCGCCCATAAGCACATCTAATTGGATATTTGCCAGTTCATCAGCAATGGGCTCAGCAAATGGCTCGCGTTCGGTGTGAATGATTTTTAAATACGTTTTGCATTCGGGACAGGTTTCGGCCATGACCGCCGGAGTTTGATAATCATCTTCGTCAGCATCCGGACTCATTAAGGACATGTACTCTACACCGTCCTCGTGTAAGCAGCGCGTACAGCGAATCCTAGGCATGTGCCACTGAAGGCCACACAGAGAACACGCCACATAACGCTGGCCAGCCATCCCGCCGAAACTATGCACCATGCTAGTCGTCGGCAAACTGCCACAACAAGGGCAGGTCGTTTGTTCGCTAAGATTCATTTTTTGGTATTGTTCATCAGTGCGCAAAGCAGCTGATGAACACACCATATGTGTCCAGTAAACTTGTAAAGCTGCCGCAATAAAAGGTGCCGCTGCCAAATCTACCCCAGACACACTACCTGCCAGTAGTTGATCGGCCTGTACTTCTAATTCTACGGCGGGCATGTCTTTGATGCGCTGTAGTAACTGCCGAATATTATCTGCCTGTTCACCGCGCATTTCTGCATCTAACAGATAATCTAGTAACTGATGCAATACCTTTTGCCATACAGGATCGCGTTGCCAGTCAAGAGCAGCCAGTGGGGGCAAGCCATGGGTAGCAGCCTGGGCCAAAGCGTCTTCATCAGGTAAGGGCACCTGAGGCAAATCAGCCAGTGCTTGGTGCTGAGCCTGTACTAGTTCGGCCATCAATCCCAAATAAGCACTGATGGAACCCGGTTGTCGTGCTAATTGTTTTAGACGCATACTGCGCTCGGCAAACAAGCTGGCCCGATTTGGCCAAATAAAAGGATCCGGCTCACCCGAGCCGCGGGTGATAATCTCTTCGGCAGGTAAAATACGGACAACAGATTCACTAGATTTGGCCACAGAGTACTCCTATCGGGCATAAAAAACACAAGCGTAGCCCCGAAACCTAGGGGCTACGCAATCAAGACAACTAGTTTTTACCAGTGGTCTCTTTGTACCACAGAGGGTGGTGGGTCTTGGCCCACTCTTCGGTCACTGTGCCTTGGGTCATGGCACGCATAGTACCTTTAACCCAGATGGCCGCATAGATGTGCACAAAAACACTCAATACTAAAACCCAAGCCGAAATAGCATGGATGAGTGAGGCTATGCGCAGCACCTCTACCGAAAAGTTAGGTGCGAACCACGGGCGCCAGAACAACACCCCAGTAATGATCAAAGCCAATAGACTGAGTGTCATTAACCAAAAGATCATCTTTTGCCCATAGTTATATTTACCAACAGGCAAATTGGGATCTATCTCGCCACGCAACATGCGGCCAGATTGTTTGCGCCATTCTCTATCTGCACGTTTAAAGATATTGTCTTTGACAACACGGAAAAACATGATGATAAAGCCCAGGAACATCAGCACACCTAGAAAGGGATGCAATATACGTGTCCAGGTACCGCCCCCAAATAAGTTATTTAAGAAATAAAGTGACGGATGAAAGAAGGCCAGCCCGGATAGCGCCGAGAGGAAAAACATGATTGCAATAAACCAGTGATTCATGCGATCGCTATCTGAGTAGCGCTTTAGTGTTTTACTCATGTCTACTCCTTGTTTTGCTCGTCGGCGCTGGTAGTGCTGCTGTCATCATCGCCTTTAGGCTCACGGATTGGACCAACTTTCATGTAATGGAAGAATCCACCCAAGAAAGCCAGTGCCGCACCCGCCAAAGCGATGGGCTTGGCTAGACCTTTCCAGAAACTAACCGTTGGGCTGACCTGGGGATTAGCAGGCAACTCTTGAAGCTCGGGCTGCGATGCATCGCGCAAAATATACATGACGTGCGTGCCACCTACCCCTTCGGGGTCGTAAAGGCCAGCGTTGTCATGCCCACGCTCTTGCAATTGCTTAACACGAGTTTCACTATAAGCCACCATATCGTCTTTGGCACCAAAGGTGATGGCGCCCGTCGGACAGGTTTTTACACAGGCTGGCTCGAGACCGACATCGACACGATCCGAGCACAGTGTGCACTTATAGGCTTTGTTGTCTTTTTCGCTAATCCGCGGAATGTCGAAAGGACATCCGATGATGCAATAACCACAACCAATGCAATTTTCTTGAACAAAATCAACGATACCATTGGAGTGCTGGACAATCGCACCTGGTGACGGACAGGCTGTGAGACAGCCTGGGTCAGCACAGTGCATACAGCCGTCTTTACGAATGAGCCAGTCAAGATGGTTTTCCTCGGGCTCGACCTCGTAAAAACGCATCACTGTCCAGGACTCGGCGGTCAGGTCTACGGGGTTGTCATAAGTACCGACATTAACCCCGACCTCATCGCGTAAATCGTTC
>DATGSS010000020.1:0-16596 GCA_035302345.1 Paenalcaligenes sp. | reverse complement strand
ACTCGCCGCATTGCCAAACACAGCATTTGCAGTGCTGCGCCCGCGACGCAAATCAGATTCATCAACGACATCATCGTGCAACAAAGTTGCCGTATGAATAAACTCAACCACGGCGGCCAATAAATGATGGTCAGTACCTTTGTAGCCTAATGCTTTGGCTACCAACATCAGTACAGCTGGGCGTAAGCGCTTGCCCCCGGCACTGACGATGTACTCGCCAATGGTACGAATCAAAACCACCTCGGAATCCAGGCGCTCGCGAATGACGGCATCTAACGCCTTCATGTCAGAGGCGATAGGGACGAACAAATCAGATAAGCTCAAGATAGTGTCCAGATAAAATTTAATAAAGCTGTGAGGAAGTATAGATTATACGGTGTTGCCATGATTAGCTAAACCCTATCGCCACGAGGACCCGTATACTGAACAATCGCGGTTTTGTAGGTATTATTGTTGAGTTTGTGATTTCTATTTTGGAGTTTGCTTTGTCACAGTATGATTTTAGCCAATTAATCGAAAGAGCCGAGCGAGTCTTGGCGCAGCTAGAGGCTTGGTTGCCGCCCGTGCCTCCTGCTACAGATTGGTCTGCTCTGGCCTATCGGTGGCGCAAACAGGGCACACGTGGCTGGCTAGAGTCCGTGCACAATATTGCCCAAATTGCCACCACAGATCTCTTACATGTCGAAGAACAAAAGAAAACCCTAGAGCGCAATACGGGCAATTTTGTTCAGGGCAAACCTGCTAATAATGTACTTATGACGGGGTCTCGAGGTACAGGTAAAAGCTCGCTGGTGCGAGCTATGTTGCATACCTATGCTAAAAAAGGTCTACGCTTGGTCGAAGTCGACAAAGAAGATTTGGCTGATCTGAATGACATCATCAAACAACTAGAGCACCGCCCCGAGCGGTTTGTGATTTTCTGTGATGATCTATCATTTGATGCAGGTGAACCCGGTTATAAAGAGCTTAAATCTGTCTTGGACGGCTCCGTGGCGGCCCCCAGCGACAATGTACTCATTTATGCCACCTCTAATCGCCGCCATCTGATGCCTGAATACATGCATGAAAACCTGGACCCCAACACCCAGGCCGGTGAAATTCACCCTGGCGAAGCGGTTGAGGAAAAAATATCCCTCTCTGAGCGTTTCGGCATTTGGTTATCTTTTTACCCCTTTAGTCAGCAGCACTATCTGGCTATCGTAAATTACTGGCTACAACAACTAGGTTGCAGTCAACAACAAATTGATGCCGCTAAAAAAGAGGCGCTGCAATGGGCTTTACAGCGTGGTTCACGTTCGGGCCGAGTCGCACGTCAATTTGCACAGGATTGGGCAGCCAACCATGTCTAAGGCGGTACGTGTCGCAGTGGGTATTCTTTGCAGTGACGACCGCCAGATATTGCTGGCCAGTCGTCCTGCTGATAAGCCCTGGCCATACTGGTGGGAGCTTCCCGGCGGAAAAATAGAACCCTCAGAGACCCCCCTAGAGGCTGTCGCCCGCGAACTGCACGAAGAATTAGGGGTGCATATTCAAACGCAAAGCGCAACGCACTGGCACACACTGACCCATCATTATCCGCGCGGCACAGTTATCCTCGAGCTTTTTATCATTAGGCGCTGGTCAGGCACCCCTCAACCCCTCGAGGGCCAAACTCTGGCATGGGCGTTACCCGATCAACTGGGTAATATCGGCCCTATCTTACCCGCAACTCTGCCTATTTTACGTTGGCTGCAATTACCCCAGCATTATTTAATCAGTAGTGCACAAGCCGATCCAAAACAATGGTTGTTACGCCTAGAGCAGACCCTACAAACCAAACCACACCTAGTGCAGTTTAGAGAGCCTGAATGGCAAATACGCGCAAACCAGGACAACCTGGCAGCTAAAGACTTGCAATCATGCTTTGAAAAAACTATGGCCATCTGCGCACGTTATCAGACGCCATGCTTGGTCAATAGCATCCACCCTAAAAGCTGGTGGCTGACAGCCCAGGGGGTGCATTTACGCAGTAGCGATGCTCAACAACTCAGCACCCTACCCGATCGTTTTCACACGGTGCAGGCACATTTCGAATTACCTGCTAACCACCTAATAGGTGTATCTGCTCATTGCTTGACTGAATTACAATTAGCTGCACGCTTGCATGCGGATTTTGCCGTTTTAGGTCACGTTTTAGAGACGCCCTCTCATCCAACAGAAACCCCTTTGGGCTGGGATTCTTTTGCTCAGCTGGCGGATGCGGTGGCTTTACCCGTTTATGCACTAGGGGGGCAAAACTCTACGACTTTGTCTACCGCGCTGAACCATGGCGCCCAAGGCATCGCCGGCATTCGACAGCTATTAAGCGCACCCTCCAACACACAAAAGCACACACCACTATGACTACAGACACCTCTTCAGAGCAACACCCCACAGTACAAATCAAAAATCGTGGCGAACTGCGTTATATGTATCTAGATAGCCCTTGGGTGCAGGGCGTCATGAGCCTAAAAGCCCCTCATGTCTTGGTACACGACTATGCGCAACGCATGATGTTATGGCTGCTTTTCGATCAAAAACCACGCCGCATCGCCCAGTGTGGACTAGGTGCCGGTGCATTGACCCGTTTTTGTGAGCATCATTTTCCACAAGCCCATATCGATGTGATAGAGCCTAACCCTCATGTGATAAAAGTGGCTCATGAACAGTTTTTTATCCCCAAGCAAAGCGATAGGATCACCATCCATCGCCAATGCGCAGCCGAGTTCCTCAGTCAAAGCCCGGACGGCTACTATGATTTACTACAAGTAGATGCCTATGGTGCCGAGGCGACCGAGCCGATCTTGGGCGGTGTGGATTTTTACGCACATTGTGCCCGTAGCTTGGCCCATGATGGTCTGTTAACTATTAATTTGTTGGGCACACAAAAAGTGATGCACGAGCATATCCATCACCTCAATCAATGCTTTGCGGCCACGGCCTGGCTACCCGAGACCGAGGACGGCAATCTCATTGCCATAGCCTTTAAAAATGCCCCAGACATCGAGTTTGATACCCTGTACAAGCGTGCTGATCGCATTGAAAACCAATACCAACTGCCCGCGCGTCTATGGGTACAAGCCCTGCATGATTGGATGCAAGAGTCATAATCATAACTCTTGGGCCTGCCAACCCCCTCCCAAGGCAGTAAACAAGCGTACGGCTGTGAGCAGCTGCTCGTTTTTTAAATCAAGCATGGCCTGTTCAGCATTCAGAGTGCTGGCCTCTACCTGCGCTAGGCTTAGGTAGTCGACCATCCCCAATTCGTATTGCTCAGTCATAGAGCGCAAGGCACTACGCGATGCAGCCAGTGCCCGCTCTTGGCTTTGCTCTTCTTTTTGCAGGCTTTGCCAGTCAGCAAATAGATCCTCGACCTCTTGCAAAGCAGACAAGACCGTATCTCGGTATTGAGCCACTGTTTCGTCATACTGTGCGCGAGCCTGTTCTACCCGCGAGCGACGCGCGCCCCCATCGAAAATACTCAATGCTAATGCAGGGCCCAATGACCAGAAACGGGCCGGCGTGCTGATCCAATCGGCCCAGCTGCTGCTGCGATAACCCCCCTGCATATCAAAACTAAATTCAGGAAACCACGCGGTCTGAGCCACTCCGATCTCAGCATTTGCAGCCGCCACACGGCGTTCTGCAGCAACAATATCGGGGCGTCGTTCTAATAAAGCACTGGGCACTGTCACAGGCATTTCGGGATAATCAAACTCGCGCGGCTGAGCAACAAACTCGCGTACACTGGGTGCCTCGCCCAATAATACCGCCAAAGCATGCTCTAATTGCTCGTGCTGTCTAAGGGCGTTTTGTTTTTGTACGCGCGCACTTTCTAACTGAGATATGGCACTGTCTACATCACTGCGTGCGACCATCCCTGCAGCATAGCGGTTTTCCGTAATAGACAGGGTGTGCTCATAAATATCAATGGTCTGGGCATACAGCTCGAGTAATTCCATATTGAGCTGATATTGAAAATAGGTCTGTAAAAATGTGGAAATCAGGCTGAGTTTAACCCCTTCAAGATCAGCTGCTGATGCCTGTAATTGCGCCTCGCTGCCCTCGACCTGACGACGCACACGTCCCCAAACATCTAGCTCCCAAGACACATTCGCACTGAGGTTGTATTGCTTGGTTGGCGACATCCGGCCCTCACCGCGACGTTGCATGCTAGCTTGCGTTCCTAACTGGGGCCAAAATGACGAACGTGCGCCCTCTAGGGCAGCCTGCGCTGCCCGATAGCGGGCCTCGGCCTGTTCTAAACTGGCGTTTCTTTGTAATAACTCATCCAGCCAGGGTGCTAACTGGGGATCATTGAACACCTGCCACCAGTCTTTTTGTACTGTTTTGGGCTGGCTGGGCCGCCATCCCTCTTGGCCTTGCTGGGTGCTCAGTTGTTGGAATTCGGTGCCAACGGCGACCTCGGGGGTTGTGTAATCAGGGCCCACCGCACAGGCTGCCAGCAGACTCAAAAGCGTTGCTGAAAAGCCCAAACGCACCCCCACTCGGGTGGGAGTGTGTTTGTTTGCACCAGAAACTTTTAACTTTTCCATGGCCATTCACTTTATGGATTGAGGTCTTTAACAATAAGCTATGCGCCAAGCTCCGTACTATGAGGCCCCTAAACGAGGTCGTTCGCCCAGGAAGCGATAGCGTAAATTTTCCAAAAACAAATACAACACAGGCGTCGTATATAAAGTCAGCACCTGACTCACCACCAAGCCACCCACAATGGTCAGGCCCAATGGCTGACGCATTTCTACCCCGGCACCCGTGGCCACAATCAGGGGCACAGCCCCCAAAATGGCAGAAATAGTGGTCATCATGATGGGTCGGAAGCGAACCAGGCACGCATCATAGATGGCCTGGCGCGCGCTGATTTGCTGCGCGCGCTGCTGCATCAAGGCATAATCAACCATCATAATGGCATTTTTCTTGACAATACCAATCAATAAAAACACCCCTATCATGGCAATGACCGTGAACTCTTCGCCCACTGCCATCAAAGTCAGCAAAGCTCCGATACCCGCCGATGGCAATGTCGACAAAATAGTAATGGGGTGCAAATAACTTTCATACAACATCCCCAACACCACATACATGGTCAGCAAGGCCGCTAAAATTAGCCAAGGCTGCTGTGCAACTGCATCACGCATCAATCGCGCTGTCCCTTCGTAACTAATTTGTATTTTGTCTGTGGGTAGCTGGATGCGTGCCATTGCCTCGTTGATAGCTTCGGTGGCCTCTTCTAGGTTGACACCCTTTGCCAATCCAAATGAGACATTTTCGGCGATAAACAACCCATGATGACTCACACTTAACGGCGCGCTGCCCGGCACAAAATCAGTAAAGGCCGTGATGGGGATACGATCGCCTCCTTGGGTCACAATTTCTAACTGTTTGAGCGCCTCGACGTCCTGTTTAAAGCGTTCTTCTAAGCCCATCACAATATGGTATTGATTGAGACGCCCATAAATAACCGAGACTTGGCGCTGACTAAAGGCGTTATTCAAGGTAGAAGCCACCAAAGACATCTCAACCCCCAGCTGTCGCGCCTTTTCCCTATCGATACTGAGCTCGATCCGCTGACCCTGATCGTCTGAATCCGTATCAACATCCACCAGCTCTGGTAAGGCCGCCATCGCACGCTGTACCCGCGGCTGCCATTTATTGAGCACCTCAAAATCACTGGCCAGCAAGGTTAATTGCTGAGCACCTGCACGGCCCAATCCGCCGCCTACAAAAATATCCTGCTGGGGCGTTAAAAATAATCGGGCACCGGGCACAGACTGTAACTGTCCGCGCAGTCTATCGACGACCTGATTTGCTGACACATCGCGATCCTCTAGCGGCTCTAACTCGATCAACATCATTGAAGAATTACTGCCTCCACGTCCCCCTGCAAACACCGCCACACTACGCACTGCGGGATCCTGTAGTAAAACCTCGCGAAAGTGTTCCAGCTTTGGACTCATGGCATGAAATGATGTCCCCCGATCCACTCGGAAAAAGCCCATTAATTGGCCCGTATCTTGCTGTGGGAATAATCCTTTGGGAATGCTTGTAAACAGATAACCGTTTAACAGCACAGCTAGCATCAGAGACAATAGAGTTAGGCGTCGATACTTTAAAGCCCAGCCCAAGGTCACGGCATACATCCGTACCAACCACTGCCCTGTAACCCCTATCACCGCGCCTAGCCAGCGCCAAAACCCATTCCACCACGCGCGACCTGCCCACCCTGCATCGCTCGCATCTGGATCGGTTGATCGCTCAGTGACACGATACGCACCCGGATGCAACAAATGGGCACTCATCATGGGCGTCAACATCAATGAAATCAGCAAAGAAATCAATACCGCGACTGACAGTGTCACAGCAAATTCTTTGAATAAACGCCCAATTAATCCCCCGACCAACCACATAGGGATAAACACAGCGACTAAGGAAAAGCTCATTGCAGTGACTGTAAAGCTGACCTCGCGCAGGCCACGCACTGCAGCTCGAAAAGGACTAAGCCCTTTTTCCAAATAACGGATAATACTTTCCAGCACCACAATGGCGTCATCCACCACAAAACCTGTCGCCACGATCAACGCCATCAAAGATATAGTGTTAAGCGTAAAGCCAAAGGCATACATAAAAGCAAAACTGCTGATCAACGACGCAGGAACGGCTACCGCAGGTATCAAAGCAGCGCGCCAATTTCGCAAAAACAACAGCACTACACCCGTCACTAAGAAAACAGCGATGATCAGAGTCTTTTGAGCCTCGTACAACGATGCACGAATACTAGGAGTACGGTCCTGTGCCACCTGCAAATGGACCTCTGCCGGTAGCATGGCCTCTAAATCAGGCAACCGATCGCGAATAGATTCAACCGTCTCGATGATATTGGCATCGGCCTGTCGGCGTACCATCAGCAAAACGGCGCGTTCGTCATTTAAATACCCCAGGTTATATAGATCCTCTACGGAATCCTCAATATCAGCGACATCGCGCAAACGCAAAGCACCATCATCATCCCAACGAATAATTAGGGGTGCGATCTCATCAGCCGCATTCATCTGCCCCCCTGTGCTCAGCCATAACTGCTCATCACCGTCAGCCAAATAACCCAACGGGCGCAAAGGGTTTTCTGCCGATAAAGTCTGCCGTACTTGATCCAGAGACACCCCTGCAATGGCCAGAGCTTGGGGATCCAAACTAACCCGCACCGCCGGTAAAGAACCGCCCCCTACATCAACATCGCCCACGCCTTTAATTTGAGCCAGTTTTTGTGCGACGATAGTCGTGGCTAAATCATATAGCTCGGCCTGGCTGGCTGTTGGTGAGGTCATGGCCAACACCATGATCGGTGCAGATGAGGGGTTAATCTTGTGATAGGTGGGCATACGCCGCATCCCCGAAGGCAACATCGGCTGTGCCTGATTGATGGCTGCCTGCACATCACGCGCCGCGTTATTAATATCCCGATTCAAATCAAACATCAAGGAAATGCGGGTAGAACCCTCAGAGCTACGAGAAGTCATTTGTGCCAGCCCAGAAATCGCTCCTAGGGACTGCTCTAATGGTGTGGCAACGCTAGAGGCCATCGTTTCAGGACTGGCACCTGGCAGACTAGCCGTCACCGTAATCATGGGAAAATCCATTTGCGGCAAGGGAGCCACAGGTAAAAAGCGCAAGGCCAATACCCCAACAGCCATCATGGCCAGGCAAATTAGGGTGCTGGCGACAGGGCGGAAGATAAAGACATTAAAAATCCTCACGACTGCTGCCCTTTTAGCCCATAACGGCGCGGTCGTGTCCAGCGGTCAAAGAAAAGATAAACCACCGGGGTGGTATACAGCGTTAACAACTGACTGCACAACAACCCGCCAACCATCACTAAGCCTAGCGGGCGCCGCAATTCAGCACCTGCCCCCAAGGCAAACATCAACGGCAAAGCACTAAAGAGGGCCGCGAACGTCGTCATTAAAATCGGCCGTAAACGCACCATGGCTGCTGAGAAAATCGCATCACGAGCGCTTTTCTGTTCTTCTCTTTGAGCCACTAATGCGAAATCAATCATCATGATGGCATTTTTCTTGACGATCCCGATGAGCAACACAATACCGATAATGCCCACCATGTCCAGTTCGCGACCTGTTAATAACAACGCCCCTAATGCCCCAATAGTGGCCGAGGGCAAGGTCGATAAAATGGTGATGGGATGGATGTAGCTCTCGTACAAAATGCCCAGCACAATGTACATAGTCAACACAGCAGCCAACAACAACCACAACGAGGTGGACAGCGAGGCTTCAAAGGCATGCGCAGCACCCAACAGACGTAACTCGCTAGAATCAGGCATTTGCGCCTCGGTCACGCTATCTTCGATGGCTTGCACAGCCTCTGATAACGACACACCGGGTGCCAAAGAAAACGACACATGCGCTGCTGGGAACTGATCTAAACGCTCAACCGACAAGCTCATGGGGCGAAGCTCGGGCTCGACCAGCACCGACAGTGGCACTAACGCCCCCTCGCGCCCAGGAACGTAAAGCAATTCGAGGTCATCCACCTGCCGACGATACTCAGGCGCCACCTCTAGCACCACCCGATATTGTGCAGATTGAGTATAAATAGTAGAAATCAGCCGTTGCCCATAGGCATCGTATAAAGCCTCATCAATAGTAGATTTACTAATCCCCAACCGAGCAGCCGTATCTCTATCAATATTCAACAGCAGTTGTTGCCCTTTATCCTGCATATTAGAGGTGACCTCTTCTAACTCGGGCAAATCTTGGAGTACCTCTAACCATTCGGGCAACCAACGTTGCAAAGCTCGGTGATCAGGATCCGAAACAGCCAGCTGAAAAGGCAAACGACTGATCTGATCATCTACTGTGAGCTCTTGTACGGGCTGTAAAAAGATTTGTAATTCGGGATCTAAATTAAAACTCGCACCGATACGTTTGGCTACCTCGGCAGCCGTTTTTTGTCGCTCGCCAAAAGGCTTTAGCACCACCTGCATATGACCTGTATTGAGTGTCGCATTACTGCCATCCACCCCAACAAAAGAAGTCACCGCCTCGACATCAGGATCCTGCATGACCTGTTTGGCAGCTTTTTCTTGGAGCCGCTGCATGGTTGAAAAAGAGGCATTTTGTGGTCCTTGAGTGATGACCTGAACCAAGCCCGCATCCTGCTGCGGGAAGAACCCCTTGGGCACCAACCAGTACATGCCAGCAGTCAACAACAAAGTCGCCAATGTCAACAACAAAGTCAGCTTTTGGTGTTTTAATACCCACCCCAAAGAGCGTTCATAAAAGCGGTAAACCTGCTGCAAAACACGCTCGGCTAAAACAATATACCAGCGCCCAAAACGCGGCCCATCGTCGTGAATATCCAGATCAGCACGTGATCCCGTAGTATCCGATGCCTGCCCTGCCTCATCGGCGCCATGCGCACCGCTCGCATCAACCTCTTGAGCTGTCGTATCCCTAGGCGCCCGTAGCAAACGGGCACACATCATGGGCGTTAAGGTCAAAGAAATCAAAAGGGATAATAAAATGGCCACTGCCAACGTGACGGCAAATTCGCGAAATAACCGCCCAATCACATCACTCATGAACAGCAGCGGTATCAACACAGCCACCAAGGAAAGAGTCAGCGAGACCAATGTGAAAGCAATCTGCTGCGCCCCCTTGAGTGAAGCTTGTAACGGCTTCATCCCCTGTTCGATATGGCGCGCAATGTTTTCAATCATGACAATGGCATCATCCACCACAAAGCCAGTAGCAATGGTTAAGGCCATTAGCGTCAGGTTATTGATACTGAAACCCAACGCGTACATGAGAGCGAATGTCCCTATCAAAGATAAAGGCACCACCACACTGGGAATAAACGTGGCGGTCCAAGTACGCAAAAACGTAAACGTCACCGCCACGACCAATAAAATGGCCAAACCCAATTCTATTTGTACCTGCTCAATAGAGGCTCGAATGGTCTGCGTGCGGTCGCTGGCCACCTGTATATCTACACCAACAGGCAGACTGGCACTTAATTCGGGCAGTAACTCTTTAACCCGATCTGCCACCTCGATTACATTGGCCCCTGGTTGTCGTTGAATATTAAGCAAAATAGCAGGTTCGCTGCCGGCCCAGGCTGCCTGATAAACATCCTCGGCATCATTAACAACACGCGCTACATCTTTGAGTCTAAGCGGCGCCCCATCCTCATAGCGGATGATGAGATCCTCGTAATCCTCGATAGAGCGTAGTTGCTCATTAGCACTGATTGTTGTTGAACGTTTGGGACCATCGAGGTTGCCTTTGGGCTGATGCACGTTGGCGTTATTGACTGCCTGACGAATCTCGGACATGCTCAGCCCATAGGCAATCAACACCTCGGGATCGGTTTGTATGCGTACCGCCGGCCGCTGACCCCCGGCAATACTAACCAAACCTACACCAGAGACCTGAGCAATTTTTTGCGCTACCCTCAAATCAATCAAATCCCGCACATCGGGTAGCGGCAATGTGGGCGAAGTGACAGCCAAAGTCAACACCGGTGTATCTGCGGGATTGACCTTGTTATAGACTGGCGGGCTAGGTAAATCGCTGGGCAGCATATTCAAAGCAGCATTCATAGCTGCTTGGACTTCTTGCTCGGCAATATCTAAGGGCAAGCCCAAATCAAACTGCAAGGTAATTCGAGACGCCCCACCTGAACTCGTCGAACTCATCTGGGCCAACCCTGCCATTTGCCCAAATTGTCGCTCTAAGGGTGACGTGACCAACGCAGCCATCGCATCGGGGCTCGCCCCGGGATATAAAGTCTCGACCTGGATGGTGGGATAATCCACCTGCGGCAAGGCTGACACTGGCAACCAGCGATAGCCTATAAAGCCAGCCATCAACAAGGCGAGCATGGCCAAGGTCGTCGCCACCGGCCGCAAAATGAATGGACGCGATATATTCACGCTAACCCCTACTCATCTTGGGCGGCCACAGGCTCAACGACCGTGCCCGAACGCAGACGATCGGTGCCCTCGGTCACAACCTGCGCGCCTTTTTCCAGCCCATCTAACACCAACACCTGCCCTGCAGACCTCAGGCCCAATTCGAGTACCTGTGGCTGCACCTTGTTATCCTCGTCAACCACATAAACATAAGCCCCGCGCGCTCCGATCTGTACGGCCTCTTCGGGGATCAACAGGCCCTTTTGGGTACCCAACAACACACTGATGCGGGCAAACTGATTGGGATATAGAGCATTATCCTCATTAGGCAAGCTGGCCTTAATACGGACTGTACCCGTACTGACATCTATTTGATTATCAACAGCCAGCAACGCCCCCTCGCCTAACAATTTATCGTTGCGGCCGTAAACCTCGACCTGTAGTGCTTGTTCGAGGTGCAAGCGCTCGAGCAGCTGCTGCAAGTCTTGCTCAGGCAAAGAAAAAGTAACCGCAATGGGTTGGGTTTGGGTGATGGTCACCAAACCATCGACATTGCCAGTTGAGATGAGATTGCCCACATCGAGCTGCTTGAATCCGAGCTTGCCAGTAATGGGGGCCAAAATACGTGTGTATTTGAGCTGCAACTCAGCCTCATAGATGGCGGCTTGGGCGCTTTGCACTGTACCTTCTAGTTGGTTGACCAACGCCTCTTGGGATTCCAATGTTTGCTTGGCCAAAGAGTCCTGCTCGTACAAAGTACGAAAACGATGTAAGTCGGTCTTGGCAATATCCAGCTGTGCCTGACTCTGTTTGTGCTGTCCTTTGGCTTGGTCGACCCGCAGCTCGTAAGGCTCAGGGTCAACCTGAGCCAGGACATCGCCGGCCTCGACAAACTGTCCGTCTGTGAAATAGATTTCTAACAACTCACCCTCGACCCGACTGCGCACCGTGACGATATTAAAAGCCTCGACGGTGCCAATAGCACGCAGACGTTCTTGGAGCTCGCCCTCGGTAACCTCAGCGGTACGCACAGGTACCTTTGGTACCATAAAAGCAGCCGACTCAGCGGCCTGTTCGTCTGCACTGCGCTGGGCCCAAAAATACCAAGCGCCTGCACCGATTAAAAGAATCAGTACAAGCGCGATTAACCAGCCGCGGCGTTTTCCGGGTTTTTTTTGAGGCTGTGAATCCGCCATGCAATTGTTCTCCAGAGAGCAAAATAAACCAAAGTATGCGCTCTATTATACGTAGCTATAACTGAACAAAGCATGAATTGGCGAATTAGCCAATTGAGCAACAAGCCAGCTGAAAGGGAACGTCTTGTTTAATCATTTGTGGCTTGCCTTGTGCACTTTGCTGTGCAAAACGCACCCAAATGACATATTTATTGGCACTCATTTCGGGGAAAGCCTGCAGATGTTTGGGTACCCACACCCTTAATAATTGAAAATTTTTGCCACCCAACATCTCTTGGTAGGCCCCCTCGCTGGCAGTACGTTCAACCGCATTAGCAGCGCCACGCAGCATGCGCAGTAACAGGGCAATGGCCTCTTGTACTGGCAACAGGGAACTCATCCACTGCTGTATATCAGCGCGCCGCTCATCGGCAGGCTTGTTTTGCCAGCAATAATAAGAAGGGATATCAATTTGAGCAAAGCAACCGGGTACCGTCAAACGCCCACGCAGGCTCTGCAGCCATCCATTGTCGCGCAGATCCTCGGCAATGCGTCCCTGCTCGGCCAAAGGCTCGGCGACCTGCTGCAAGCCCTGAAACATAGCGTCCAAAGCCTCGGCGGATACGCCCGGGTGCTCGCGCAGAGCTTGCATGGCATTGCGCTGGCGCTCGATGTCTTGTAACACCATGCCACGCAAATCTACTCGATCTGTCAACTCGAGCACATCAAACAGGGTGGCCACTGCAACCTGATGTTGCAACGGCTCGGACCCTTGGGCAAAAAATGTCAGACGTTCAAATAAGTGCTCTACTCTTAAAAAAATTCGTACTCGCTCGTTGCAAGGATATTCGTAAAGTATCACGCAATTAAAACCTTAAATGATGCGATTGCGAACTGGGCACCCACCACACAAGCCTACAATCAATGTTCTTACCAAAATTATATGGATGCTTGCTTTGTCTGCTGCTGACTACGGGCGCACCAATGTCGGTGTAGCTGTTGTACTTGTTCTTCTAGTGTCTGTAAATCAGTTTGCCCGCCATTATCGACCACTTGGTCGGCAACCTGCAAGCGCTCTTTGCGTGTGGCCTGAGCACGCATGATTTGTTGCACCTGTTCAACCGTCAAACCACTGCGACGTTGAACACGCTGGATCTGGGTTGGCTCATCGCAATCGACGACACAAATTTCATCAAAATAATCCACCCACCGTCCGGATTCGACCAGTAGGGGGATCACTATTACCACGTAGCGTCCTTGCGCGGCCTGGGCCTGCGCCAAGGTGTGCTCGCGAATCAATGGATGCAAAATGGCCTCTAGCTGCTTGCGTGCATCTGGATCCTGAAAGACCAAGGCACGCATTTGCGCTCGGTCGAGCGCCCCATGGGCATCTACCACGGTAGGCCCAAAAGCCTGCTTGATATGGGGTATGGCCTGCCCTCCGGTCGAGGTGAGCTCGTGCGACACATCATCCGTATCGATCACCGTAGCCCCCCACTGGGCCAACCAGCGCGCCACCATGGACTTGCCGGAACCAATACCACCCGTAAGACCAATTTTCAGCATCGTCTGAATTGTCTGTTTAATCTAAAAGAAAATATACATATAGCACCGCGGGATGCACCCATACCACGACCCACCAACTAAAGATTAGATAGGGCCCAAGGGCGGTATGGCCGCGAGGCAAAAGCCGACGTTGCTGCCAGCCATGATGCACCCAACAAAATGCGGTCGTGTAAATCCACATTAACACAACTTTACCCTGAGGGAGCCAAAAAAATGCCGCCCATAGAAATTTTATATCACCGGCCCCTAACCATTGAAAAAACCAACCTAAGAGCCGACCCGAGCTCCTAAGTTTCCAGCTATAACCCAACCCCCATATAACCCCAAAAAAGCAACACCAGGCAACCAGTGCCAACCATCCTGGCCAACGTTGTATCAACACAGACTGCACGCCACCCAAGGCTGCCCACAGCAACAGCAATGGATCAGGCAACAAAAAAACCTGGGCGTCAATGCGCCCCAGCACAATGAGTAATGCAGGGACCGCAACCCAACATAACCAATAAACAAATTTTTTTATGCCTGGCGTAAAACCTATCCAAAACAAAGCCCAAAGTACACCAAGCACTGCACACACACTCAGCATCCACCAAAGCACAGCAGCACATCGCTTGGTTGATGCGCGCAGCAACCAAGCGCACGCTAAAGTCATTAGTGTTGGTGGCCAGTCAGCACGAATCAAAACAGCATAAGACGCGCTCCAGCGCCAAGCCTGCTGCACCGACCAAACCACGAAAATACTTGAAAGCAACCCCCAGCCCACACCCATACCGCTCCCCCACCCATCACTACCCATCACCCTGACTTCTATACACCGAATAAGTGTGTAATGAACACGTACCTACGCAGGACTGCTATTCCAGCCGCACTTGCGTATAATTTAAATCTCAGCCCACGCTTTAACCGTAAATACTCATAATGAAAACCACCACAAAATTTGTTTTTGCTCTATGTACCGTACTCGGACTGGCCAGCTGTGCTCAGTCACCCAGTTCGGGCAGCCACGACCCGCAACCCCGAGCTCGCAGCTATAGCGACACCTTGGATCATGTCCGTGGCCGCGGCAGCGTCCACGCCCCCTCTCAAATACAGATTGGCAGCGGCAATCTCGACCGCAAAGAGCATAAAACCCAAGATCAAGAGGTCATCGAATCACGCGAGGTACGCGAACTGCTCGAGCCCCGCACCTTTTTAGGCACTATTCCTTGTCCTTCCGGCGATCGCAGCTGCCAGCCCATACGTGTTAGCGTGACTTTTGCGCCTGCGGGCATGTGGCGACTACAAGCTCAAAGCGCTGCTGACAGTACGGTCACTAAACACCACGCCCAAGGTTGCTGGTATCGCACAGGTTCAGAGCCCACCCGCGTTGCGCTCATTTCCGAGCGAGACACGGTCGTCGGAGATTTCACTTTTCTGAATGATCGCCAACTCAAAGTCAATCGCTTTAACCAATACGAACCTGTCTTGGCGACCAGCCTGACCCGCCAACGCGACATTGACCCCATCGAGGCCCTCGACAACGAGCCCGCCCCCAATTGCCGTGGTATCGATGAGGCTGATTTAGAAGAAATGCAAGAAGAGCTCATCATCCCCGAGCACTAAATAGATTCCTCGCGCTGCGTTTTCGGACGTAGCGCCGCTCGCTGCTCGGCGGCGACCTGTACCGTCACAGGTGCCGCACTCGGATAAATACCTCCGCTACTGGGCACGATATTCAACACACCAAATTGCGTTTGTGGATTATTTTTGTCTGCGAGTAATTTTTCAATGTGCCTTTTGAGGTGATGCGTCTCGGCACTTTTGATTAAATACGTCAGCTGCACACTATTTCTTGCCCCCATTTTTCTCAATAGGCGTGCTCGATGCGCTTGGATCGTTGTAGTAGACACATGCTGCTTATCAGCAATAGCTGCGGCGTCGTAGCCCAAACACACCTTATTAAGCACCTCTCGTTCGCGGTCTGACAAAGTGCTCAATAACAATGCTATTGCAGCAACCTGACGTTGTTTTGGAACTATATTAAAACCTTTCATTGCCCCTCCTTTTTTGGCAAACAGGTTGAAATATGATTTACAAACACTTTACTTATATTACATATTAACTGATTTTAGCTATTTGCGTGCCCCTAAACGAAACAAAGCCTCGGATCTTTCAATCCGAGGCTTTGTTTTCTACCTGCTTTTATTGTCCTAACGTTCGAAAAGGTGTTATGACCAAAACTCTAAATTGTCGATGAGGCGGGCATTGTCCAAATGAGCGGCACCCAAGACCACCAAAGGCTCTTGGCTTTCGATCTCTTGGGGGGTTGGCGGCTGCAGGTCTCGTTGGCGTCGGAAAACCATATAGTCCACACGCCAGCCCGCCGCGCTGAGCTTAGCATTGGCGTCATGCTCAACACGCTGCAAATCTGTTTCACCTGCCATGACGCGATCTCGCATCAAGCATAACTGCTGATACAACTGTGGGGCCATCATGCGTTCTTTATCAGTCAACATCCGATTACGTGATGAAATTGCTAACCCATCCTCTTCACGAACGGTTTCATGCGCCATAATTTCTACAGGTAATTGAAATTGTTGGCACATCTGGCGAATAATCATCAACTGTTGATAATCTTTTTTACCAAACACGGCAACCCGCGGCTGTACGCATGAGAATAACTTAAGTACAACTGTGCTGACCCCTTCAAAAAAATCAGGGCGAAACTCACCTTCGAGGATATCCCCTAAGCCTTTGGGCGGTTGCACGCGAAAGTTTTGCGGCACGGGGTACATCTCGCGCTCTGACGGAGCAAACAGCACATAAACGTCACGCTCTGCTTCGAGTTTTTCTATGTCTGCTGCCAATGTGCGTGGATAGCGATCAAAATCTTCGTTAGGACCAAACTGT
>DATGSS010000019.1:0-4643 GCA_035302345.1 Paenalcaligenes sp. | reverse complement strand
GAGCTCGGTCCCTGTCACGGTCTGAAACTCTTCACCCGCTAAATGCAGGGTATTGCCCAGCCCAGCCGAACCATAGACCAAATCACCTGGACGCTCTTTAGCGTACTCAATGAAGCCTTGGAAATCATCTACAGGCATGCTAGCTGGCACCACTGCTACCAAAGGCGAACCTACTAAATTGGTAATGGGCGTAAAAGACTCGATGGGATCAAAAGGTAATTCTTTATGCAAAGCAGGTAACGCCGAATGAGTGAGCTCACCCATCAACAACAAGGTATAACCATCAGGTTTGGACTGCGCCACATAATCAGCTGCAATAATCGTCCCAGCACCAGGCTTGTTCTCTACAATCACTGTGTGATCCATATTCTCGCCCAGTTTCTTGGCCACTGTACGCGCTACAAAATCTGACGACCCGCCTGCCGTATACGGCACCACAATTTTGATAGGTTTATTTTTTTGGGGATAATCTGCCGCATTAGCCATCGGGGCCAACAAGGCCAGGGCAAAAGCCGCTGAAAGCATTTTCAGGATACGCATGCCATACTCCTTTAGTGTTATTGAAAACTTTTATCCTGCTCATGTGGATTATCACATGCTTTGGATTGAAGCAGGATAAACTGCCTCATTATTTGGAATTAAAAAGAACAGCACTGATTGAATAAATCTAATCAGTGCTATTTTTGGAGCTTGTTTATGGTATTTAGCTGTACTTTGTTATGGCGATATTTAATAGACGCTTATGCTGTGACAACTAGCACTTCAGCCTGCTTTTTACCTTGATTGGCGATTCGATGCGGTATGTTGGCGTCAAAATATACTGAATCGCCTTTATTCAGGGCAAAGGAATCATTACCAATAAAGATTTTTATTGCGCCTTCTAGCACCAGGATAAATTCCTCGCCTGGGTGAGGATCATGCAAAGGTTTTGCATCCCTTTCTTGGGTGGGATAAATAATGAAAGGGTTCATTTTCTTTATAATTCTTTGCTCGGCAATTGCCTCTATTTTAACTTGGGTATTGCTTTGGCTTAACGAGCTACGTTCTTCTTTACGAACGACAGTGATGGATTGGTGTGGTTCGTCATTTTTGTGTCCGATAAGCTCAGATATGCTTACATCGTATGCATCTGCGAGTTTTAAAACGGAAGAGATAGAGGGTTCACTAACCCCGCGTTCGAGCTTGGATAAATATCCTTGGGTAAGTCCTGAGCGGGTTGCAACCTGCTCGAGTGTTAAGCCATGATTTTGTCGAAATGATCTTAGCCGCTGCGCGAGGTCATACATAGGTTTTTTGGTGATTTATTTTAAAGGTACAGAACAGCCAAATTCTGGAATGATTGCATTGAGTATAAGTTGCTTTAAGTTTAACAGGCAAAATAAAATTTATCCGCTGTGCTGTATACGGCTGAATTGCGAGCTTGGTTGGTGATTTAGTTAATAACTAAGCTCGCAATGTCAAGTGATTTATTATTGATTAAAGGTTGATTAAAAACATTCACTATTTTTATAGCTCAGGATGGTTTTTTAATGCGCGTCGCACGTAATATTCAAAACCAATTTCAGAGCGTCTTTTGGTGAGCAGCCAATCATGAGCCTCGCGGCCTAATTCAGGGTTAATGGGGGCGATATTGCCTGCGGACATAGCCAATAATTGCATTTTAGCCGCGCGTTCGAATTGCAATGCTAAAAGGCATGACTCTTCGATAGAGGCACCCGCGATTAGTAATCCATGGTGAGCAAGCAAGATGGCTTTTTTATCGCCAATGGCTTCAGAAATGATTTCACCTTCTTCATTGCCTACAGGTACGCCAGGCCATTCGGGTAAAAAAGCGCAATCATCGTAAAGTGCGCAATTATCCATATGTGAAACGATCAGGGGTTGGCGGATCATTGATAATGCAGCTGTGTGCAATGGGTGAGTATGGATGATGCATTGCACATCGGGCCTAGCGCGATATAACCACGAATGAAATCTATTCGCCGGATTGGGCATACCACTGCCTTCCAAGACCTCTAAATCTTGATTGACCAATAAAATATTGTCCGGGGTGATTTCATCAAAACCTAATCCTAATTGTTGTGTGTAATAGGTGCTGGGTTCGTTGCCGCGCGCAGTGATTTGTCCTGCCAATCCTGAATCATGCCCGCCATCAAATAAAATTCTGCAGGTGAGTGCTAGCTTTTCTTTGTCGCTACGCTCAGGGATGCTGAAACTTTCATTGATCTTGTTAAGTGCGCTTTGCACTAATTCGTCTTTGGGTAAATCCATTGTGGAGCTCATTTGGGCCTCCTCGTGTTTAAAAAGTCTAATGGCTAATAAAGATCACACTTGATCGATCGGAATATAACCAGGCAGTGCTTGTATACGGCTTAGCCATTTGAGCACAGCAGGATACGACGTTAGTTCGTAGCCCCCCTCGTCGGCCATCTGGGTATAGGGATAAAGAGCAACATCCGCAATGGTGGGTTGCTCACTTACTAAGTAGGGTTTTTCGCTAAGGTTTTCTTCCATGATTTTCAATGCGCAGTGCCCGCTTTTTCTATAGGCTTGCATATCAGGATCAGTAACCTGGCGTATTTTTCTCAGATGAATCTGTAAGCGTGGCTGAGCAAAATACGGCATGTGCTCAAGCTGTTCAAAGAGTAGCCAGTAAACAATGTCTGCCTCATACTCTTTAGGTAAAAATGAGCTTCCCTGAGCCAAATACCACAAAATAGCTCCTGATTCAGACAGCCATTTACCGGAGCGTGTTTTTAGAATAGGGATCCTTTGTAGTGGGTTTTTTGCTTTTATATCCGGATGATTGAGGTCACCATCAACGATGGACTGTGGAAAACGTTGCAAAGGGATATTTAAAAAGCTGCTCAGTAAGCGCACTTTCCAGGCATTACCAGAATATTGAGTGTCAATTAATTCGTAGGGCATGCTCATCGTAATCAAAGCCTCCTTCACATTTGATTTGGAAATTGCTTTCCTAGTTATTCACTGGCGCATTTCAAATAAGAATGGTTTGATGATGCGCCAGTGGCCCAGCATTAGGGAAAGTTAATCTACAGTAATGCCAGCTTCAGTGACAATGGTTTGCCACTTTTGTGTTTCCTCTTGGATAAATGTGTCGTACTCCTCCATTGTCCCAGTGTAGACATCACTGCCTTGTCCGTTAAGGGCTTTGATTAGGTCCTCGCTTTGCAAAGTGCGCTGCAAAGTATCGCGTAAAATCTCGACCACCTCATCAGGTGTATCTTTAGGTGCGTAAATCGCATTCCATGAGCTGATACGCAGATCCTCGTAGCCGTGTTCAGCAGTAGTGGCCAAATCAGGTGCTGCATTAGAGCGTTTTTCAGAAGCTAAACCCAATGCAACCAAGTTGCCTGATTTTACTTGTGGCATCACCACAGGAATCGCATCCATTACCATATCAACCTGGCCGCTAGCTGCGGCGGTGACAGCCTCTCCGCCACTCTTAAAAGGCACATGTAGTATTTCCACGCCTTCATTAAACTTTAATAGTTCAATGCCTAGCTGTGGTGATGAGCCAATACCAGCTGAACCAAAAGCCAGAGCGTCGGGATCTTTTTTAGCCAAAGCCACCAGATCATCAATACTATCGATGTTTAACTCCTTGCTAACAGCGAGCACATAGGGCGAACCCGATACCAAGCCAATAGGTATAAAATCGTCAGGTGCATAATGCAGCTTTTCCATAATCAAATCATTGACGATTTGAGTGCCGACAGTGCCCATAAATAGGGTATAACCATCTGGCCTGGCTGATGCAGCTACCTGGGCACCTACTGCTCCGCCCGCGCCGGGTTTGTTGTCAATAATTACAGTCTCACCAATCTGTTTTGAAAACTCTTCTGCTAAATGACGCGCGACCAGATCAGTAATCCCACCAGCCCCAAAAGGTACCACTAGTTTTATAGTGTTATTTGGGTATTGTGCCATCGCAGTCGAGGTGGCAGCCACAGCAAGTGTCAAGCTAAAAAATAGCTTTTTAATTAAAGATTTCATGAACTCCTCCTATTTTATCTATATATTCCTATGGGGATAAGTATTCCTTTAGGAATATTAGTACTTTAAACATAAAGGCTTCATAAGTAAACCTTTTGTGTTTGAAGCAGTTAGTAGGAGTTAAGAAATCAAGCAGTAATTTTTATTCAGATGCGGCTTTAAAAAACGCCCGCCCAAAGATCCATCCAGCCAGCAGGCCGGTGCCACCGATGAAAAATATACCCGTCCCAATGCTAAAGGCACCAATAATCAGGGACATCAACAAAGGACCAATGCTTTGCCCTGAGTCAGCAAACACCCGCCACAGGCCTAAAAACTCGAGCTGTTGATCATCGGGGGCGGCATCGGCCCCCAAAGTCATGACGATACCTGCGCCAATGCCATTGCCCAGGCCCAGCAAAAGAGTCACCAACACAAAGGGCAGGGTCTGGTGGGTCAGTGGCATGAGCATAAAGGCCAAGCCCATGAGCAGGACACTGGGCACGGCAATCCAGCCACGGCCGTATTTATCCATGATCACCCCAGCTGGGTAGAAAAGCAGCGTATCCACCGCGGCCGAACAACCAAAAATAATCGCCGTTGCTGTGGGGCTAAGCCCGATATACTCGGACCACAAAGGTACTGCT